>JAJZTK010000059.1 GCA_021849045.1 Deltaproteobacteria bacterium
GCAAACGGAGGGACCCTGTTTCTCGATGAAATCGGTGAACTACAGGAAACCGTCCAGGCAAAATTTCTCCGCGTACTGGAAGATGGCGTCTACTACAAGCTTGGCGACACGAAGGAGCGGAAGGCGCATTTCAGGCTCATCTCAGCGACTAACAGGGATCTGGCCGATCCTGCCGCACCCTTTCGCAGGGACCTGTTCTACCGGATAAACGGGGCCATGTTCGAACTCCCTCCCCTGCGGGAGCGGCGCGACGACATTCCGCTTCTTGCCGCGGCATTCATACGAGAAGCCAATTACGCGTACAAAAAAGAGGTGAAGGAGTTGTCGACACAGTCGAAAAAAAGCCTCCTCCAGTATGATTGGCCCGGCAACATCCGTGAGCTGAAATGGTGTATCAACCGGGCCGTGGCTCTTGCCCCGGGGGAGATCGCCGCTATCGATGACACGGAACTGACCGCACAAACCGCCCAAACGCCTGCCGGCGGCGGAGAAATCGATTACTCTCTCCCCCTGGATGCGGCGATTGAACGGCTGGAGAAGGAGTATCTGTTCCATGCCCTGGCCTCGGCCGGTAACAACAAGACCGAAGCGGCCAGAGTCCTCGGCATTTCCGTGCGGGCACTCCATTACAAAATAGACAAGTACGGGCTGTAAAAATCCCATATATACGCCGAAGATTCAGCCTGTTAGCGCAATCAGCTGCGGTTATGGCTGGTACCTGTTCAGAAATGAAAAAAGAATTGACAAATACTTCATGCAGGGTATAAACAGGTAAAATTCCTCGTTAGCATGAGGCGTTTGCACAAACACAGGCTACTGCCCGGAAACGTCGAAAGACGCCAATGGGTAGACCAGGTCTTGCCGGATTAAGGCTTGACTTAAGGTAGCTGGTTTCTCGAAACCTACGTTGTGCACTGCCGAAAACCTACGAGTGGGGAATCAGGGTACGCTATTTTTAGGCCATGGTTCGCCATGGCCTTTTTTATTGCGCGTATTCTGAAACGGAAAGGTGGTGGTTTCCCAATTGGATAGTCATAGTAGCGAATATCATTTACCCATCCCGTTCTCCCAGCGGTAATCACTTCAAAGCCTACCTCCTTTTTCTTCTCTGCTTTGAATGTTTCCGTTGTGTGAAGCGGGGACAACAGAAAAGCAGGGAATCCCTCGTCGGATATCTCTCCTCCTTACATTTCAGTCTCAGGCTGGTTCTGGTCACCTGCGGTACGTACCGTGTTCGTCTTCGCATGCCCTGAGCCTGATACGGGTGAAAACGCAGGCGACCGGTCTTTTCGATCTGCCAATACCCGTCTACGGAGAGAGCTGTCGTCAGCGGTTCCGGGGTGGGAGCGGCGATACGGACCGACACCCGCACATGGCCCAGGGTCACAAGGGCCTGGCGACGGCACGGAAAATAGTTCGGATGCATTGGGAAGGAGATTCAGGATATGTTCAGGTTTTCAAACATCTATTACGAGTTCCGCCGTGTCTGGAAGGCGATCAAGCTCTTTTTTATCATCTCCGGTCCGGGGATCGTCGTCATGGTGGCTGACAACGATGCCGGCGGCATTACAACGTATGCCGCCACCGGCGCAAAATACGGCTATCACCTGATCTGGTTCCTGCTCATACTGGTACCGGTCGCCTACTACGTCCAGGAGATGACCGTCCGTCTGGGGGCCGTCACCAAACGGGGCCATGGCGAGGCCATCTTTGCCGGATTTGGTGCCTTCTGGGGCTGGTTTTCGTTGATCGACCTGATGATAGTCAACTGGCTGACCCTGGTCACCGAATTCATTGGCATGACTTCGTCACTCCGGATCTTCGGGATTCCCCCCTGGCTGACCGTGATGGGCGTCTGCATCCTGATGGGGATCATGGTCCTGAACGGTCGCTACTGGACCTGGGAGAAGATCGCGATGGTCTTCTGCGCGGTAAACCTGATCTATATTCCCGGCGCCTTCATGGTCCAGCCGTCGGTGCACGACATCATCCACACAGGATTCGTGCCCCATATGCCGCCGGGAGGTTTCAACAACGAACTCTTCTTCTTCCTTATGGCCAATATCGGCACCACCATCGCACCCTGGATGCTCTTCTTCCAGCAGAGCGCCGTGGTGGACAAAGGGACGAAGGAAAAGGACATCCCCTGGGGAAAACTGGATACCTTGGTCGGCGCGATCCTGACCGTGGTGGTGGCAGTTTTCATCGTGATTGTCACCGGCACCATTCTTCCGGGCGTCAACATCGACGATGCTGCCCAAGCTTCGATTATGCTGATGAAGACCCAGAAGTACGCCGGTACCTTCATGGCCATCGGCCTTTTCGACGCCGGGCTCCTGGGGGCAATTTGCATCTCTCTGGCCAGCTCCTGGGCCTTTGGCGAAGTGTTTGGCTGGGCGCACTCACTCAACAACAAGGTCCGCGAGGCCCCCTGGTTTTATGCCAACTACTTCCTGACGCTCATCACTGCCGGGCTGGTGGTTTTGATCCCCAAGGCACCCCTGGTACTGATCACCCTTTTCGTGCAAGTGGTGGCGGTTACCTTGCTCCCGGCGGCGCTGGTCTTCCTGGTTTTGCTCCTGAACAACAAAAAGACCATGGGCGAGTACACCAACACCCTCTGGCAGAATGTCATCACCACCATCATCGTGGTCGTGATTGTCATCCTCTCTACCCTTTACGGGATCAGCACCCTGTTCCCGAACATGTTCAAATAGGAGACATGCGCCATGATCAGAGATTTTTTTTCGCATAACTTCGCCAAAGTTAGAGAAATCAATCAAAAGTACGCTAAACCGAATGTGGAGATGTCCGGCTGGGTGAAAGGCTCCCTCCTGTTCCTGCGCCTGTACCTGATACTGCTGGTCGGGCTGCTTTTGTACAAGTTCATAACTCTCCTGTAAAGCGAGGCGCGCCATGAATACCTTTGTCGATAAAACTACGGAAACAAGCTTTTTCCTGAGCGACCTGATCGGAGCAAAGGTCTTTGTTCAAGGAAAGAGAGTCGGCAAGCTGGATGATCTGCTCATCAGAGAGCACGAAAAGCTCCCCGAGGTCACCCACGTTCTCGTCAGCCGCCCTTTCGGCCACAAATCGCTACTGGTACCTTTCGAGCTGGTTGAAACCCTTGGATATGGCAAAATTATTCTTGATATTCCTGACATCACTTCGTTCGAAGGAGAGCCGGAAGAAACACAGGTGCTTCTCAAGGATCATATTCTGGACAAGAAGGTCATTGACCTGGACGGCAATGAGATCGATATCGTCTACGACGTCAAGCTGGTACAGCGCAACAGGAGACTCTATGCCACCGATGTGGACTTCAGCAAATATGGGCTCCTGAAACGCCTGGGGCTGCGTTATGTGGCAAAATTCGTTTATCACCTGGCCGAGATGTTCAAGAAGGAGACCATCTCTTGGGCATATATCCAGCCGCTGCCCGAGAAGATAGGGAGCTTCAAAGGGAACGTGAAGCTCAATATTCTCAAGGAAGCATTGCCTGATATTCACCCCGTTGACCTGGCAGATATCCTGGAAGAGCTCTCCGAGGAGCAACGGCTGGCGATCTTTAACGAACTGGATACCGAGCAGGCTTCTGACACCCTTGAAGAAATTGAACCGCGGGTGCAGCGCAGCCTGATTTCGTCACTGGACAAGGAGCGTGTAGCGGATCTGATTGATGAAATGACTCCCGCCCAGGCTGCCGATGTCCTTTCAGCCCTGCCGACGGAAGATGCAGAACAGATTCTGCACCTGATGGAGCACACCGAGACAGCGAAGATCGAATCGCTCCTTGAAAAGCAGGATGAATCAATCATCAACCTGACCACAAAGCACTTCATCAGGATGCTGCCGGACATGACAACCGACCTCATTATATCCGCGTTCCGCAAATTCGCTGAAGATGCGGATGTGGTGGATTACATCTACGTGGTCGATCATGATGAAAAGTTGCAAGGTGTCGTAAGCCTCCCGGATCTGCTTATGGCAAAGCCCGAATCGCACATTAACGACATCATGATTACCCAAGTCATCAGCCTTGAGGAGACCGACTCTATTGAGGACGCCAGAGAGAAATTCTCCCGGTATCGCTTTGATGCCTTGCCGGTCTTATCTGCGGACGATGTTATCAGGGGGGTATTAACCTACCGGGATATCATGGGACTTGATCATTAGTTGCCTGAAATACCGTCGGAATAGGAAATGCGGGGATGAAGGAGTCGGTATCGAGACTTAACTCACTGATACAGGCGTTGCATCGCAATTCTGGACAGTTGCCGAATAATGAATCCAGCCTGTTACAAAAGTAAGAGGCTTACCGGAAAGGTGGTGGTTCTAACCATTGGAAAGTCATAGTAGCGAATATCCATTACTTATCCCGCGCCCCCAGCGATAATCATTCCAAAGCTGCTCCCTCCTTTTCCTTGCTTTGGCTGTTTTCCGCTGCGTGTGGAGCGGGAACAACCAGAAGCGACAATCCTACGTCGGATTTCAATTCACATTTGACAGCCCTGCTATTGCATTCATTCGCCTTCCAACCGGCGAGTGTAACTGATTGCAATCCGTGCAGGAAATGTAAATCGAGGGAGTTTTTGTCATGAAAAAGCTTAGGAATACTTTTATTTCGGCCACCTTGGCCCTCGCCAGTTCAATTACGGCCCATGCCGATACAAATCTATCGGAGCAAGTGGTTAAGACCCCGGGAAATGTTGCTACATCGGCACCGACACAAGCCGCGCCAACGAATTCTGCGCTTGCTGCTATAGAAGCCCTGCCCGACTGGTTCCCCAAGGTCCTGGGTGGACAATTCAACGGTGTATACCAAAACGTGCCCGGCTTCCACAACCCTTATCAGGGGCCGAACAGTTTTGCGACCAATGACGGCAAAGGACGCGATTTCACCCACACGTATGGACTGTATCTGGGCTCGCAACTGGCGCCAACGCTGCAAGCCTACCTGGATCTTGAGTTGTTCCGGGGAAACGGGATCAGCAATGGCACGGGACTTGGCGGATTCGTCAATGGGGACGTCATCAGGGCGGGATCGTCGGACCTGCCAAAGACCCCTTATGTGGCACGGTTGTTTCTCAGGTACTTCCTGCCTCTTTCCCCTGAAACCGAAAAGGTGGATCGGGCCATGGACCAACTCGCAGGAAGTCAACCTGTCAGCAGATGGGAAGTAAAAGCCGGCAAGATAGCTGCGGTGGACGATTTCGATCTGAACCGTTATGCAAATAACAACCGCACCCAGTTTCTCAACTACGATTTCCTGTATAATACCGCATGGGACTATGCGGCAGATACCAGGGGCTACAGCTACGGAGTTGTCACAGCCCTGGTTCAGCCGCGATGGCGACTGGCCTTCGGCGCCTACATGGAACCCAATACGGGCAACGGCGCCAATTTCGATTTTATTGACATGAGAGAGCTTGGCTACAACCTCGAACTCACCTGGAAGCCAAACGATGCTGGAACGGTAGTTCGCTTGCTATCCTATTTCAACGAGTCTCGTATGGGCAGCTATAATGCGGCGCTGGTGCAGGGGCGCGCCACCTCCACCGTGCCCGACCTCCTGACTGTTGAGAAGCAAGGTGGCACCAAGTACGGTTTTGGATTAAATTTCGAGCAACCGCTTGCCGACGAAGGGGAAACGGGCATTTTCGGACGCCTCGGCTGGAACGACGGAGGACATGAGAGTTGGGCCTATGTGGAATCCGACCGCCATGCAAGCCTCGGCGTCCAGGTGAACGGAGTCCACTGGGGGAGGAAAGAAGACTGCTTTGGCCTCGCATACGGGGTGAACGGCCTGTCCGCCCAGCATAAGGATTATCTGGCAGCCGGTGGAATCGGCATACTCTTGGGGGATGGCAAGTTGAATTACGGTCCAGAACACGCGTTCGAAGCCTACTACCGTGTTCAGGCCAGTCGGTATATCCAGGTCTCCCCGGATTTCCAGTATATTCAGCACCCAGGCTACAATCGGGACCGGGGGCCGGTAGAGGTCTATGGTCTGCGTGCACGATTGAATTTTTGATATACTGACGACTTGCTACTGAAGATGACCGGTGAACAAGGACACGCACTGAGTCATGAGATAACATACGGCGTAGAGCAAAATCTTTCCCATAGCCATATCCTGGTGCATATGAGCCGGCAGGAGGGTGAAGGTGCATTAGCTGATCCAAAGCGATTCTATCAGAGTGATAAGGTCTGTATCAATAATGACAGGAGCCTCAATATGAGCAAAACCAATATCAGCATCAAATGGTTGCCTGAACCTGAAGAAAAAGATTATCCCGCCGCAGAATCCTATCTGGGCCTGATATATGAGGCCACTACGGTAAAGACGATAATAACCCACTTGAGAAACAGTCAATTGACACCATTCAAGGCTAAGGACATATTCAGGGCATCGGGGCTATCGCTGTTGGGAATCAGCAATTATCATGTCGAAAAAGACCGGAAAAAAATAGCGGATGGAAAACAACTTTCACCTATTCTACTGGTACGAGATGAGCGCAATGGCAAGGTAATCATTGCAGACGGTTATCATCGACTGTGCGCAGTATATTCATTTGATGAGGATGAATATATCCCGTGTAAGATCGTCTAAAACTTCGCTCGCCAGCCATTATGCCAGAATCTTCAGTATTTCCGTACGGGCATCCACTACAAGCTTGAAAAATTTGATCTACAAGAATCCCTTCACCTCTATTATCCTTAGTCCGCAATAACAGTATACATTTCTTGCAAACCTTCCTCTTTTAACAAACCCTATCCTTAATTATTTCAACTAGTTTTAAACCGGTACAGATGTTGAATTTACGGCCACCTGAGCATGGTTGCCTGATTGATTTGGCAAAGCATCCATACTGTGAAAATAATTCGCGGCGGAGAGTACCCATGAACAAACAGGCACCTTGTACCCGTATTCCGGCAAATTACGTTACGGAAACGGTCGGGCGGCAGATCGTGCAGCTCCTTTTCACTTGGGCTCTTTTTCTCCTTGTCCTTTCAGGAACCGGGTGCAGCCGGAAGGACGCAGACAAGGAGGATTCACACCCTGAAGCGGTGAAAACCGTGGTTGTGAAATCGTCCGATCCAAACGTCATCGAAATGGAGCATCCGGAGCGGTTCCCGCTGGTGGAGGCGGAACGGAAGGAAGTCGCAGATGAAATTAACGCCAACGGCGTGATGACACCCGACGTGAATCGCTCGGTCGCCGTGTTGTCACTTGCAGGGGGCCGCGTGGCGGACATCAAGGTGAAGCTGGGGGACGACGTCAAGAAGGGGCAGCTCCTGCTCCAGATCCATAGCCCGGACCTGGCCTCTGCCTTCTCCGATTATCAGAAGGCCCAGGCCGATGAACTCCTGGCGCGCAAACAGCTGGAGCGCTCACAAGCGCTCTATGCACGCGGCGCAATCGCCGAAAAAGACCTGGAGGCCGCCCAAAACGCAGAGGACAAGGCCAGGGTCGACGTGAAAACAACAGCCAACCGCGTTCGCGTGCTCGGCGGCGACCCTGCCCACTATTCCACCATCCTCGATCTGCGCGCCCCGATTTCCGGCACTATCGTTGAGCAGAATGTGTCGGGTGGTACCGGGGTCCGTTCTCTCGACGCTACTCCCAACCTGTTCACGATCGCCGACCTGTCGCGCGTATGGGTACTGTGCGATCTCTATGAGGATGTCATCTCGCAGGTGCATCTCGGAGATGCGGCCGCTGTGCGCCTCAACGCCTATCCGGAGCGGCCGTTTACCGGCCGCGTGAGCAACATCGGGCGGATATTGGACCCCGGCACGAGGGCGGCGAAGGTCCGCATCGAACTGGCCAATCCCGGCCTCTTGATGCGCTCGGGCATGTTCGTGACCGCATCGCTGCACTCCCGGAAGCGCAGCGAACGGCTCGTAATGCCGACTTCCGCCATTGTGCGCCTGCATGACAGAAACTGGGTGTTCGTGTCACTGGGCAACAATCGGTTCCGGAAGACCGAGGTTCAGACCGGGCCTCCGGCGGGCGGCAATCTTCAGCAGATTCTTTCGGGCTTGCAGATTCACGATAAGGTAGCCGTCAACGCCCTCCAGTTCTCCAATGCCTCGGAGGTCAAATAGGTACCTGATTAGTACCAATCTTCCGCAACACACTCTCCCCCTCCCTTGACGGGAGGGGGGCGGGGGGGTGGGTGAAGCTGCAACCAGCGGACTTCGTGGCAACTTCCCCCCCACCATCACCCTCCCCCGCCAGGGGGGAGGGGATTTTTTTCAAGCGGGCGGAAGATTAGTGCTAATCAGGAATAGGTATGATCGCGTACCTCGTCGAATCTGCGCTGAAAAACAGGGTCCTCGTTCTCAGCATCGGCGTTCTCCTTCTCCTTTGGGGGATGATCTCGTTTCACCGCCTCCCCGTGGAGGCGTATCCTGATGTGGCCGACAAATACGTCTGGGTAATTACGCAGTGGCCCGGCCGCGCCGCAGAGGAAGTGGAACAACAGATAACGATTCCACTGGAAACCCAGCTGAATGGAGTCGGCCACCGGACCCACATACGTTCGAGTTCACTCGCCGTCCTCTCCTTCATCACGATCATTTTCGACGATGACTCGGACAACCTCCAGAACCGGCAGCAGGTCCTGGAGAAGCTGACCCAGGTAAACCTCCCACCGGGGCTCTCCCCCCAGATCGGCCCCGACTTCAGTCCTGCCGGGCAGATCTATTTCTACACCCTGGAGAGCACGAATCCCCAATACGACGTCATGGAGCTGAAGCGACTGCAGGACTGGACAGTCGTCAAAAACCTCATGGCGGTTCCCAACATAGCGGCGGTTTCCATCTTCGGCGGCGAAACACGCGAATACCAGGTACGGGTCGATCCCAACAAGCTGGTTTCCTACGGGCTGTCCATCGGCCAGGTAGGGCAGGCCCTCACCGCTAACAACGTCAACGCGGGCGGAAACTTTATCGAGAAAGGGCAACAGGTGTTCAATGTCAGGGTCGTCGGCCTGATGGGCGACACCGATGACATCGGCGCGACCGTTCTGAAATCGCAGAACGGCACACCGGTACGGGTCCGGGATGTCGCGACCGTCACCCAGGGACCCAAGGTCCGCCTGGGGCGTTTGGGCAAGGCCATCAGCCACGAGGATGGGCGGGTTTTCGACAACGACGACGTCGTCGAGGGGATTGTCCAGATGCGCAAGGGGGCTGAAGCCGAGGCCACCCTTGTCGCCCTGCACAAGAAGGTTGCCTATCTGAACGAACACGTTCTGCCGCCCGGGGTGCGGATCGTCCCGCACATCGATCGGGACGATCTCGTCCACTACACGACGCACACGGTCCTGCACAACCTCACCGAGGGGATCCTTCTCGTCGTCATCATCCTCTTCCTCTTCCTGGGGAATGCCCGCTCAGCCCTGATCGTGGCCCTTACCATTCCGTTCTCACTGTTCTTCGCTTCGATCCTGCTGGACCTGCGGCACATCCCCGCCAATCTGCTGTCACTGGGAGCGCTCGACTTCGGCATGATGGTGGACGGTGCGGTCGTGATGGTGGAGAACATCTTGCGTCATCTCGAGTTACGGGATGATGCCACGTGGGACATCAAAGAGACCATTCATCTGGCGGCCCACGAGGTGCAGCGGCCCGTTTTTTTCGCGATTGCGATCATTATCACCGCCTATCTCCCGATCTTTACGTTGCAGCGCGTCGAGGGCCGCCTGTTCCAGCCCATGGCCTGGACCGTCTCCTTCGCCTTGCTGGGGGCTTTGATCTTCGCGATGCTCCTGGCACCGGTGCTTGCCAGCTACCTCTTCCGCAAGCGGCCCAAGGAGTGGCATAACCCCGTCATGGCCTGGCTCATGACGCACTACCCCACGGCACTGGAATGGGCGATTGAGCGCCGCTGGCTTACGCTGGGAATGGGGATAGCCTCTGTCGTTCTGACCGGCTACCTGATGTTCAGCGGCGTCATCGGGTCAGAGTTCCTGCCCCACCTCGATGAGGGGGCCATCTGGGCCAGAGGCACTCTCGATTCCAGCACGGGACCGTCGGAAGGGCAACGCGTCATGAATCAGGCCCGGCTTGCCTTTGCAGGTTTCCCCGAGGTGAAGCAGGTTGTTTCGCAAGTGGGCCGCTCTGACGACGGGACCGACGCCACCGGTTTCTTCAACACCGAATACTTCATCGACCTCAAGCCCCGGGATACATGGCGGAAACGGTTCCACGAGAACAAAGAGGAACTGATACAGGCGATGAACAAAGAGGCTGAAAAGATCCCGGGCGTTGCCTGGGGATTTTCCCAACCGATAGCCGACAACATGGAAGAAGCCCTCAGCGGGGTGAAAGGCCAGTCCGCGGTCAAGGTCTTCGGGAGCGACCTGAAAGAGTTGGAGCAGAAGAGCGAAGAGATTCTGGCGGTCATGCGCACCGTCCCCGGGGTCGAAGACCTCGGTATCTTCCGTGTGCTCGGACAGCCAAACCTGAACCTGACCGTTGCTCGTAAGAAGGCAGACCGGTTCGGCATCAACGTGGCGGATGTCCAGGATGCCATTCAAACGGCGGTGGGTGGCAATCCGGTCAGCCAGATATTGAAAGGCGAGGAGCGCTTCGACCTGGTAGTGCGCTACCAGGAGCCTTTTCGCAGAACTGTTGAGGAGATCGCGAATATCCGGATACTCGCGCCGTCCGGAGAAAGGGTCTCCCTCGGGGAGCTCTGCGACGTCAAGGTCGGAGACGGTGCTTCCATGATCTACCGCGAGGCGAACTCACGGTACATCGCCATAAAGTACGGCGTTCGCGGCCGCGACCTGGGCTCCACCGTGGAAGAGGCCATGCGCAAGGTCAATGCGAAGGTAAAGCTGCCCCAGGGCTACCATCTGGACTGGGCCGGAGAGTATGAAAGCCAGAAGCGGGCGAATGCGCGCCTGGCGGTGATCGTTCCCATCACAGTGCTTCTCATCCTGCTGCTCCTCTACACGGCGTTCAGATCCTTCAAGTGGGCTTCCCTCGTGCTCATCAATGTGGGCGTGGCAAGCGTCGGCGGCTTGATTGCGCTCCTTGTGACCGGGACTCATTTCAGCGTTTCCTCCGGCATCGGCCTGCTCGCCCTGTTCGGGGTGGCCGTCCAGATCGGCGTGATCATGGTGCAATACATCAATCAACTGCGCACCCACGGCCTGTCCATCCGCGAGGCGGCGGTCAGAGGCGCCACCCTACGACTCCGTCCCATCATGATGACGATGCTCGTCGCCACGCTCGGCCTGCTGCCGGCGGCCCTGTCGCACGACATCGGTTCCGACTCCCAGCGCCCCTTCGCGATCGTGATCGTGGGGGGACTGATCACCAACCTGCTGATAAGTGTCTTTCTGTTGCCGACACTCTACGTCTGGATTGCCGGACCGCACGACATCCTGCCGAAACTGGGGACTGATGCCGAAACCGGGGGATGACCGGGCACTCTACTACCGAAGCAGAAGCAAACGCATGAAGGAGCAAGCGTGATGATAAAACCCAGGAAAATCCGATTGGCAATTATTGCCTTAGCAACTATCACGTGCGGTTTTACGGCGACAATCCCGGCAATGGGCGCGGAGCCGGTGAAAATCACGATTGATCAGGCACTGCAGCTGGCCCGGGACCATAACGAGTCGCTCAAGGCGGCGCGCACGACGATCCTGCAGAACGAGGCCCAGGAGATCACCGCCAATCTCAGACCCAATCCGGTGCTCACCGGGGACGCGCTCTATTTCCCCATCTTCCATCCGAGCAAGTATACGAGCTCCGATGAGACCGGTTCCTATCTCGACCAGACGGCACAGTTCGATGCGGGGATCGGCTACACGTGGGAACGGGGAGGGAAGCGGGCCCGCCGGTTGCAGGCGGCTCGCGACCAGACAGCGGTAACGAAATCCCAGGTTTTCGACAACGAACGCACCCTCAGGTTCAACATCGCCTCGCAGTTCGTCAACGTGCTGCTGGCGCAATCAAACCTCGATCTCGCCCGTGATAATCTCAAGAGTTTTCAGGATACGGTGGAGATCAGCGAATCGCGCTACAAGACGGGCGACATCAGCCAGGGGGACTACCTGAAGATCAAGCTGCAACTGCTCCAGTTCCAGAGCGACGTCAACGCCGCGCGGCTGGCAAAGGCCCAGGCCCTCATAGCGCTGCGCGGGCTGCTCGGCTACGAATCCGTGCCCGCCGATTACGATGTGTCGGGAACGCTTGATTCCCATCCGTTAAAGGGGAGCAGGGATGATCTGCTGGCCCTGGCGCTCGAGGAGCGTCCGGACCTGCGCGCCGCCCGGCAGGGAGTGATCGCGGCCCAGAGCCAGCACGACCTGGCGAAAGCAAACAGCCATCAGGACCTCACCACGACGCTGAACTTCACCCACGTCAGCGGCAATTGGACAGCAGGGCTTCTCTTCAGCTTTCCGCTCGGAGTTTTCGACCGCAATCAGGGGGAAATCGCCCGTACGCGACACGTGATTTCACAGACGCAGCATCTTGCCGATGAGGCCGCGAAAACGGTGAACGGTGATATCGGAAGCGCCTACGAAGCGGTCCGCGCAAACGACGAGATCGTCTCCCTCTACCGCTCCGGCTATCTGGACAGCGCGAAGGAGTCGCGCGACATCAGCGAATACGCCTACAAGCACGGTGCGGCGAGCCTCCTTGACTTTCTCGACGCGGAGCGGAGCTATCGTACCACACAACTCGCCTACCGCCAGGCACTCGCGGCCCGGATGCTGGCGCTCGAGCTGCTCCGGGAGGCGGCCGGGGTCAGAAATCTGCCTTGATACACTGCTCCTTGAGCTGGAGGATACAACATGTCGCCATCGATGAGATTCATGGTTACCCTGATTACGGTTGCATTGCTTGCATGTGCTGCTGCCGACTGTGCGGCCGTTTCATCTGCCAACGTGTCGCTGGACAGCCCCATCTACTCTTACCTGGAAAAGCTCTCAGGAATGGGGCTGATCACTTCGGATATCTGGGGAATCCGGCCTTTCAGCAAAGCGGAAGTAGCGCGACTGACGCTGGAGGCCGAGAGGAACCTCCCCCGGCTTGACAGCGAAGCGGCCGTCATGGCCACAGAACTAGTGAAGCGGCTGAAGGAACTGGTGCCCCGCGAAACAACACTCCGAACGACAGGGGCGCAGCCCCCCTTGTTCGACGCCAACCCCTTTGCATCGGCCAGACTACGGTACGTCTACCTCGACGGTGTACCGAGAAGCTATTACCGGCCGGTGCACGACCCGGGAGGAGACGGGGTGTTCGGCATCGGTTCCGGGCTGCGGCCGGACAACCCCTATCCTTCACCCGTCCAGCAGCGTGGCATCGAAGGAACGCCGCTTCTGGAGGGGAACGAGGGAATTCGCTACCGTGCGGGGCACAATGGCCAGTTGCAGTTTTCCGGTGAATGGTACGTAGCCAGCTATGCGACTGCGCTCCTCGAGCCCCTTCTGCTCTCTCGAGAAGGAGATGTGCTCCTGAACAAGGGGTATCTGAAACTCGGTAGCGGAGCGCTCGAACTGGAAGTCGGGCGCGACGCGGATTGGATCGGTCCCGGCAACCGGACGGCCATCACCCTCAGCAATAATCCCCGGAATCTCGACCAGGTAAAACTTTCCAGCCCTGAGCCGATCCGGCTGAAGTACCTCGGCGATTTAAAGTACACCCTCATCGTTTCCCGTCTTGATTACACGGTCACCGACGGTCAGGAACGCCAGCCCTGGTTTTACGCCGTGAAGCTGGCGGCAAAACCCCTGGAGACGTTGGAGATCGGCTTCAACCTTGGTCGTCAGCAGGGTGGGACTGGCGTCAACAACACTCTCCATTATTGGGTGAACGGACTTCTCGGCGGTACGAACTCGGATAACTCCAACAGTGTAGCCGGCATCGACCTCCGCTGGCGCATCCCGTGGCTTCGCAACACCATACTGTACGGCGAGTTTTCCGGGGAGGATACGGCGGCTTTCTGGCCGATCGTGGAGAGTTATGTGGCGGGGATCTATATCCCGAACCTCACTGTTGATGGAAAAAACGAGCTGAGATTCGAGTATTATCTCGGCAACAGCATTCTTTCCACTAATGGAACATTCCCCGAAGGGTACATGTACCGGGGTATGAATCTTGGCCCATTCGAGGGAGGAGCTTCCCAGCAGCTCTTCTGGCGGTATGCCCATTATTTTTCCCCGCGCTCTAATCTGTCGCTCGACTACATTCACTCCGAGCGCGGCAATCTCGGAAGAGTAAAGGTGAACAGCCAAGGGGATTTCGATCCTAACGGTGTCATGCAAGCTGTGGAGCGGGCGAATGCCGTCCGCGCGGCCTGGAATTTCCCTCTCTACGGCGATTTTGATCTCGGGCTCCTGTATGGCTGGGAACATATCGACAATTTCAACTTGGTGGGAGGCGTTACGCAGACTAATCAGCTTTTCAAAGTGGACCTGGCATACCGGTATTAGTTCGGATCTCGGCTCCTTCCTGACACCGTTTGTCAGCGGCCGTCCCAGCGGTGCCGAACCGGGACTCTATCTCGCTGCGAAGATTGCCGCGGCGCACAGCACAAATATTACCCTTTACCGATTGGAGCATGGAGCGGGGTCAGGCTCTCCCTGCCGCGGAAAAGAGTGAGGCCGTATGATCGATGACAAACCAACGCTTCTCATCGTGGATGACGAACCGTACTTTCGCGAGTCGCTGAAACTGGCCATGGAGGGGATGTTCGTTGTCAGGGAAGCCGACTCCGTCATTGGGGCAGTCAAGTCTCTGCACGCGAATATTCCCGATGCCATTCTCCTGGATGTCAATCTCCCCGATGGAAGCGGGATCGGCCTTTTGGAAGAGCTGCAGGCCTATCAACCGATGCCGCTGGTTTTGGTTATGACCGCCTTTGCTACGGTTGATAGCGCTGTCAAGGCGCTCAAGGAAGGAGCCACCGATTACATCGTCAAGCCGTTCGACATCGAGAAGCTGCAAAGGGAACTGGCCGTCCATCTGGAAAACAGGACGCTCCAACAGCGGGTAGTAGCCCTCGACCGGGAAATCAGCAGGATCGCCCCACCGTTCGTCACGACCGGAAGCGGCGGAATGAAGGCGATCGTTGACAGGGCGCAGATGATCGCCGCTTTTGATCTCCCGGTACTGATCAAGGGTGACACGGGAACCGGCAAGGAAAAACTGGCGCGCTGGATACATTCACTTTCCGGCTCGAAAGGGGAACTGGTGTCGATCAACTGCGCTGCATTGCCGAAGGAGATCATCGAGAGCGAACTCTTCGGCTATATGAAGGGTGCCTTTTCCGGGGCCGTCTCCTACAAGGAAGGGCTGGTGGAAAAGGCAAACGGGGGGACACTGTTTCTCGATGAAATCGGCGAACTGCCGGAAAACGTCCAGGCAAAATTTCTCCGGGTGCTGGAAGATGGCGTCTACTACAAGCTCGGCGGCACAAAGGAGCGGAAGGCGCATTTCAGGCTCATTTCAGCGACCAACAGGGATCTGGCAGATCCTGCCGCTCCCTTCCGCAGGGACCTGTATTACCGGATAAACGGCGTCATGTTAGAACTCCCTCCCCTGCGGGAGCGGCGCAACGACATACCTCTTCTTGTCGCGGCATTCATACGAGAAGCCAATTACGCCTACAAGAAAGGGGTGAAGGAGTTGTCGCCCCAGTCGATGAAACGCCTCCTCCAGTACGACTGGCCCGGCAACATCCGGGAGCTGAAATGGTGCGTAAACCGGGCCGTGGCACTTGCCGCGGGGGAGGTCGCCGATATCGACAACACGGAGCTAGCCGTTCAAACGAGCCAGGCGCTTCCAGCCGGCGGGGGAATCGATTACTCTCTCCCCCTGGATGCGGCGATTGAACGGCTGGAGAAAGAGTATCTGCTCCACGCGCTGGCCGCTGCCGGCAACAACAAGACCGAAGCGGCCAGGGTCCTCGGTATTTCCGTCCGAACACTCCACTACAAGCTGGATAAATATGGTCTGTAAGAATCCTGCCCCTCCCCCTCGCTCTGCAAAAATCGTATACCATCCGTGCACTCCCAAGAGCACCATCCCAGGTAGTTTCCCGTAAACTCAAGCCATTACGGGTTGGCATCGTATGTGATCATAGGCAAGACGAAGACTAATGGTTCATACTCCCGTCAGTTGCGAGCCGATTGCCCATGATCCTTATCAAACAGTGGAAATCCATCCCCTTTCTCGTCACGGTCGTTCTCCTCCTTGCCCTGCCCCTCTCCGTCAGGGCCGAAACGGACGACATACCGCTTGAGCGGGCTGTGGAAGAGTTCTACCGGAACAATTACGACATCCTCATCAACAGGTATGAGATTGACAAGGCGCAGGCGGATTTTATCGGCGCCAGACTCCTGCCCAACCCGAATCTGTCGCTGAACTATACCGGCGCCGACCCGAAAATTCCGCCGACCGCCACCGACAGCAGCCAGTTCACCATCCGCATGGATCAGCTCTTCGAACTGGGGGGAAAGAGGGAGCTGCGCAGCCGCAATGCCCGGGAGACCCTGGAAGCGGCCAGACTTCTCCACAAGGACACCATCCGCACCCTGCTGACCGGCTTCTATACGCTCTGCTACAACCTGAAGCTCGACCTCCTCAACCGGGATGCCGCCAGGAACGAACTGGCCCGCTTCGACCGGACCCTCGCCATTGCCGAAAAGCGCTTCAATGCCGGCCACCTTTCCCAGGTTGATTACACCAAAATAAAGCTCGCCCGGATAGATCTGGAAACGAACCTGACCAACCTTGAGACCCAGTTGAAGAACGACAGTGAACTGTTCGCGTTCCTCATCGGCCGCGACCGGGCGCACAAACCGGACATCGTTCTTGGCGAAGAGTTCCCCGCCTTCCGGGAAGAGGAACTGGCAGCACGAGCCTATGACAACCGTTACGACTATCTGGCCCTGAAGAAGCAGTTGGAGGCCGCCGGCTCCAACCGCTCCCTGGCCCGGGCCGGCAGGATCCCGGATATCACCGTCGGTGCCGAGTTCGAAACCTTCGGCCGACAGAATACGCCGGGGATCGGTGTCGGCATCAGCCTGCCTCTGCCGCTCTTCAACCGGAACCAGGGGGAGATCCAGCGGCGCAGTGCCGAATATGCCCAGATCGAGCGGCAACAGGACAAGACGAAGCGGCAGATTGTCAGCGACATCCGCCAGTCCCTCAACAACCTGGCCGGGGCTGTGCAGGTGCTCACCGGCTACAGGACCAGGAGGGTGGATGTGGAGGCGCTGCGGGAGCGGAGCGAGAAGGCGTTTACCCTGGGCGGCATAACCGCCCTCGACCTCCTCGACACCGAAAAGGGCTATCGGGATTTCATCACCAAATACAACCAGGCCCTGGTGCAGAGCAACCTGAACGGGCAGCTGGTAAAAATTGCCACGGGAGAACTGAAGTGAGAATAATGCCCCTTTGTCTGATCGCGACCATCCTCCTTTCCGGCTGCGACAAGAAGGACCCACCGCCCCAGGAGCAGAAAAAGGCCCTGCCGACCTATCAGGTGAAGATCCGGAAAGTCGAGGCATTTATCGAGGCGACCGGCACGGTCCAGCCCGATCTGGACGGCGGGGCCAAGGTACTTTCCCCCCTGGCCGGCGCCGTGGAGAAGATCTACGTCCACGTAGGGGACAACGTCCGCAAAGGGGCGCCGCTGGCCTCGGTCCGCTGCTCCGACGTGAGCGACACCCACGCCGGTCTTATCGCCAACCAGGCACAGCTGCGGCAGGCGGAACGGAGCTACAACCTCAACAAGCAACTCTTCGAGATCGGCGCCGTCACCAAGAATGACCTCCTGAACAGCGAGGCAAGCTATGAACAGGCCAAGGCGGTTGTGAGCGGCCTGCAGAAGAAGCTCGACATCTACGGCGCCGACCCGGTCGACGGCCATCGCGGCTCATTCGTCATCCGGGCGCCCATCAGCGGCCGGGTAGCCGAAATCCAGGCCCACCTTGGCGACCGTTTCGACACCGCGACACCGCTCATGACCGTTGTTGATCCGGGCCGGATCATGGTGGTGGCAAACCTGTACGACACCGACCTGGCAAAGGTCGGCAAAGGGAAAGAGGTCTCCTTTACCACCGACGTCTATCCGGGCGCCACCTTCAAGGGGATGATCAGCTACGTGAGCGACGTGGAGGACCCCGATGCAAAGACCGTCAAGACCTACATCAAGCCGCTCGCCGACGTCGGCCGGTTCAAGCAGAACATGTTCCTGAAGATCAGGATTCTGGGGGGCGAAAAGTCGCTGCCGGTGGTTGCCAAGAGCTCCATCATCTACAAGGAGGGGAAGTTCTACGCCCAGCTGAAAAGGAGCGACAGCTTTAGTCTGCAGGAGGTCAAACCGGTCAGGGACGTTTCGGATAAGCTGATGGCGGTGGAAGGGCTGGCCGAGGGCGACCTCATCGCCGGTTCGGCCATCGATCTGGAGCAGCCATGAGACAGTGGGTCATCTTCGTCACCAATCACAGCCTCCTCTTCCTGCTGTTGATCGGTTCGCTGGTCCTGGTGGGGGCCTTTTTCGTCAAGGATCTCAATGTGGAGGCATTTCCCGACCCCTCTCCCCCCATCGTGGAGATCACCACTGTCTACGAGGGGCGTTCCGCCGAGGAGGTGGAACGGCAGATCACCGTGGCGCTGGAGGTGGCCCTGGCCGGCATGGACGGGATTGAGCGATTGAATTCCATATCTCTCTACGGGCTGTCCGATGTCAAATGCAAGTTCTCGTACCACAAGAACTACAAGGAGGCGAAACAGGAGGTGATCAACCGCCTCGCCGGCGCCACTCTCCCCGGCGGAGTTCAGCCGACGATCATCGCCAACCCCATCGGCGAGGTGATGCGCTACACACTGACCGGCTCCGACAACCTCCTGGAACTGCGCGGACTGCAGGACTGGACCGTCGCGCGGCACCTGAAGACTGCCGACGGCGTGGAGGATGTGCCGAGCGAGGGTGGCTTCATAAAGATGTACAACGTGGTGGTCCAGCCGGAGAACCTGATCAAGTACGGAATCACCCTGGCCCAGGTGATCGATTCCCTGTCCAAGGCAAACCTGAATGTGGGGGGGAGGGCCATCGAAAAGGGCGACCAGTATTACATGGTCCGGGGACTGGGGCTCATCAAGAGCCTCGCCGACATCGAAAATGCCCTGGTGACCGTCAAGAGCGGCAAACCGGTGCTGGTCAGAAACGTCGCCCAGGTAAGTATCGGCAATATCCCAAGAACCGGCATCGTCGCCCTGAACGACAGGGACGATATCGTCATGGGGACGGTGGTGCTGCGGCGGGACGCCAAGAGCATCCCTTCGATCAGGTCGCTGCATGAAAAGATCGATGAACTCAACAGCCGCATCCTGCCAAAAGGGATCAAGGTCGTTCCCTATTATGAGCGCTGGGACCTGATAGTCACGGTCATCAAGAAAGTCATGGAGACCGCGGCCAGCGGCATCGTCCTGGTCGCCGTCGCCCTCTTCCTCTTCCTGGGCAATATCCGGGCCGCAGTCATCACCGCCGCCATCATCCCGGTATCGCTCCTCATCACCCTGGCGGTAATGGCCCTCAAGGGAGAATCGGCCAACCTCCTCTCCATCGGCGCCATCGACTTCGGCATCATCGCCGACATTCCGCTGCTGCTCATCGAAGACTACTTCCGGCTGTCGAGAAAGCACGGCTCCGGCGCCATGACCATTGTCCGGACAGCGGAGGAGATCGGCAAGCCGATGATCTTCTCAGTGGGGATCATCCTGCTCGCCTTTATTCCGATCTTCATGATGAAGGGGGCGGAGGCGCAGATCTTCGCCCCCATGGCAAAGACCTACCTCTATGCGATCCTCTTCACCCTGACCCTGACCTTCAGCTATCTGGTCGCTGCCAAACATCGCCTGCTCAAGGGGGCCTGCGACCGGGAGTTCGGCTTCCTGGAAAAACTGAAAAGGAACTATCTGAATATTGTCTGGTTCCTCCTCGGGCACCGGAGAAAGGTCCTCACCGCAACCTTTGCCGTGGTAACGATCGGCCTCGTCGTCGGGCTGAAGATCATCAGCAGTCAGTTCCTCCCCAAAATGGACGAGGGGAACATCTATGCGCGGATCGTCTTCCCCTACACCATCTCCCTCACCAAGACCTACGAACATGCCCGGGAGGCGAAGAAACTCTTCCTCGGTTTCCCGGAGGTGCAAACCGTCGATTTCAAGATCGGCCGGCCAGAGGACGGTACCGACCCGAACGGCCCGTTCAATTCCGATTATACCGTTTTGTTGAAACCGTATGACCAGTGGAAACGAAGGCTCACCAAGGAAGAACTGGAAGATGAGGTCAGGGAAAAACTGGCACAACAGTTCCCCAACGCGGACATCAACCTTTCCCAGTACATCCAGGACAACCTGGAGGAGATGATGTCCGGGGTCAAGGGAGAAAACTCGGTAAAGATCTTCGGCGACGACTTGGTGCAGCTCGACCGGATCGCACGGGAAGTCAAGGAAGCGCTGACCAGGGTGCCCGGCATTGCGGATGAAGGAATCATGAAGGAGCTGGGGCAGCCGAACCTGATCATAGACGTGCACCGGGAAACGGCCAGCGCCCTTGGGCTCACTGTCCAGGACGTGCTCGATACGGTGGCGGCAGCGCTGGGCGGCAAGGAGATCAGCCAGATCATCGAGGGCTCCAGGAACTTCTCCCTCCAGGTGAGCTTTCCGCCCGAGTACCGCAAGGAGCCGGAGAAGATCCCGAACATCCCGATCGTCCTGCCGAGTGGCGGGGTGGTGGCCCTGTCGCGCATCGCCGACGTCCATTACGACACCGGGGCCTCGTTCATCTACCGTGAAAACTACCGCAAGTATATCCCCATCAAGTTCAGCGTCACCTCCAACGATCTTGGGGGGACCGTGGCCAAGGCCCAGGAACTCACCAGGAAGATCAAGCTTCCGGACGGCTACTACATGGAATGGAGCGGCATGTTCAACGAGATGAAGAAGTCGTTCCAGCGGTTCATGATCTCCATCCCGATAGCACTGTTCCTCATTTTGACCGCCCTCTATCTCCTCTACCGGTCGGTGAGAAACGTCCTGATCACCATGGCTGCGCCGCTGTTCGCGGTCTTTGCCGGCCTGCTCGGCCTGTTGATCATGGGCGAGTCGCTGAGTGTCTCCTCCATGGTCGGCTTCATCTCCATCATCGGCGTCTCCATCCTCAACTCTTCCGTCATCATCAGCCACTACATCCGGCTCTCCCTGACAGGGCTCGGCAGGGAAGAGGCGATCATGGAAACCGTCAAGGACAAGTTCCGGCCGGTGTTGATGGGTGGATCCGTCGCCGCCCTGGGGCTGTTGCCCGCCTCGATGGCGCACGGCATCGGCAGCCAGGTGCAGCGGCCACTCGCCATCGTCGTTGTTGGGGGAATGCTGCTGGGAACGACGCTGATTCTGCTCATCACACCGCTGTTGTTGAAATTTGTCCAGGTGGAGGAGTAGTCAGGCTTTGGGACGGTTCCCCGCAGATCGCGTGAATTAATGCTTCGCACGCCCACTGTGTCATAAAAGAGGATGGAAAAATGACCGGGAAAACATTCCCCTCTATCCGCAACATCAACAGAAAATGGCGGTACACGGCACTCGGTATCTTGGCCCTACTGCTGACGGTCACGTTCTGCACGGTCCGTTTCGACATCAAGGGGCACTTCGACGGCATCTTTCTGCTCCAGGGTCGTGAGGGGTGGAAGTACGAGTTGAAGGACGATCTCTACGTCGGCGACGGGGACCGGGTCATCTGGAGCATGGATTTCGACGACCCCGGCTTCCGCCTGTTCCAGAACATCCACACCTTCAAACCGGGGGAGGCGCATCTCTACTACGAATGGGATGCCAAGGACGGCAGCGGTTTCATCAGGAATTTCCTGGGTGACGGCACCCAGATACTCACCTGTTTCGGCAGGTACATGGATGACGACAAAGTGTACGTCCACGGCCTGTTCGTCGGCGGCGGGCTTCCGGCGAGCGTTACCGGCGGGGACAACGTCTTCATGGACGAAACCGGCATGGCTTACTACGACCGGACCCGCTGGCATCACGTTTGGTGCAACGTGAACGAAGGAATCATTTCGGGAACAGGCCAGCCGTTCCCCCCTTCCAGCTGGAAATTCCTCGGCAGCAAAGTCATTGATGAAAGCGTCAAGACCCTGGCCATCGCCAGCCATCACGAGGTTGAGGTGGACGGGGTGCCACTGCGCATCGACAGGCATGTCTATCTCAACGCCGGGGACACCTATTTCGTCCTGACGATCAAGGTAACCAACATCGGTACCGCACCAGCAACGTACACCTATCTTTACGGCGATGAGCCGTGGGTGGGAAACTACGGGACATCACGGGGAAACGTCGGATGGGTGAAGGACCGACTCATAGAATACGAGACCCGGCTGGACAGCACCAAGTATTCCTACGCCGGCTTCTATGACTATGGCAACAGCGCGGCCGGCGAAGAACATCATTTCACCGGGACTGCCAATTTCATCGAATGGTTCGGCAGTGACCGGCCAATGGTCTACTTCTCCAACGACACCGGTATCCTCAACGACACCTCCGGCAAGAAGGTTCCCCTGGCAAGCGACACGCGCTTTATTGGGCTCGTTTGGGGACCGCGCGTCCTGGCCCCGCAGCAGTCGAACGTCTACACGCTGGCAGTCGGCATGGCAGGACACGACCCCAGGACCGGTTTCCCCGTCAAACCGAAAGTGAAGATCAATCACATCCCCTGACCAACTGCAGCTACCCGGGTTTTTCTGAGCCATCGCGCCGGGTTGCCCACTGATGTTGACAGGACGGAGATGATGAAAAATGCTCCTGCTCTGGAAAAGTGCACGAGGTGAATCCAAAGTGACGCATGTGTAAGGAGAAATGAGATGCAAAAAATAATGATTAGTACCAATCTTCCGCAACACACTCTCCCCCTCCCTTGACGGGAGGGGGGCGGGG
>JAJZTK010000060.1 GCA_021849045.1 Deltaproteobacteria bacterium
AATACTCCTTCCCGAGGTACGCTTTGATGACCGCAGGGTTTTTGCCGATTTCGCCGGGGGCGCCTTCGGCTATTTTCGTCCCGACGTCCATGACGTGGACGTTGTCGCTGACGCTCATGACCAGTTTCATGTGATGTTCGACCATGAAGACGGTGGTCCCTTTGCCGACGATCGCCTTGAGCGCGTCTTTGAGCATGTCTTCTTCGCTGCCGTTCAGGCCGGCGGCTGGTTCGTCAAGGAGGATCAGTTTCGGACGGGTGGCCATGGAACGCGCTACTTCCAGGAGCCGCTGCTGGCCGTGCGGCAGGGTGCCGGCCGATTCGTGCGCGACTTTGTCCAGCCCGACCAGGCGGAGCATTTCCAGGGCGTAGTCGTGGATCTGTTCTTCTTCCTGCCGAACGCTTTTCCGGTTCAGGATGACCGGGATGAAGGTGCTTTTGTGCGCCCAGTGGTGACCGCCGACCATGACGTTTTCCAGGACCGACATGCCGTGGAACATTTTGGTGAGCTGGAAGGTCCGGGCGAGTCCTTTTTCGACGAGTTGGTGCCGCGGCAGGCCGCCGACGTTGCTGCCGTCAAAGTGGATTTCCCCCTGGCTCGGGGCGTGCACGCCGGTGATGACGTTGATGATGGTCGATTTGCCCGCCCCGTTCGGGCCGATGAGCGCGGTGATGGTGCCTTGTTCGACCCCGATGTTGATGTCGCTTAGCGCCCGCAGCCCGCCGAAGTATTTCGAGACCTTTTTCAGTTCAAGGATCATAGCGCCACCTCCCCGCTGCCAGCTACGGCCTGTTTACTCCGGCCATTGCGTCTGATCAGTTTGGGCAGGGTGCCGACGATCCCGTCCGGCATGAATCTGAGGACACAGAAGAGGATGATCCCCTGGGTGAGCATGATGTATTCCTGGATGGAGACCAGGATGTACGGCAATAAGGTCATGATGGCGGCGCCGAGGACGGAGCCGAGGTTGGTGCCAAGCCCCCCGACGCAGATCATGACGAGGACGGAGATGCTGGTCCACAGGGCAAAGGTGGAGGGGCTTAAAAACCCTGCCTGCTGGGCGAACAGGGAGCCGGCGACGCTCATGAGGGCGCTGTTCACCAGCCACGCAAAGCGTTTGTACTGGTCGATGTTGATCCCAAGGGCCAGGGCGGCGTCTTCGTCGTCGCGAATGGCTTTTAAGGCACGGCCGATCCGCGAGTCCATGAGGAAGTAACAGCCAAGGTAGGAGAAAAGGAAGCAGGCGAGGATGAGGTAGTAGTAGAATTTGTCCCCTACTTCGACGCCGGGGATGGTCATGGCCGGGACGGTGATGCCGTCGGCGCCGCCGGTCAGCTCCGGAAACCTCTCGGCGATGAGGTAGACCGCCATGCCGAAGGAGAGGGTGCCGATGGCCATGGCGTGCCCTTTGAGACGCAACAGCGGGTAGCTGAGCAGCCAGGCGACGAGGAGGGAAAACAGTATCGCGAGGGGAAAGCCGATGAGGTAGTGGAGCTCGTATTTGACTTGCAGCATGGTGGGAACATATGCCCCGATGCAGAAGAAGCCGGCGCTTCCCATGTTGATCTGACCGCAGTACCCCATGAAGATGTTCAGCCCCAGGGCCGCGATGCCGTAGATGCTGACCAGGACGACCAGGTACCGGAAGAAGTCGGCAACGCCCAAGGGCAGCAAGGCCCCGATCAGGGCGACCCCGCAGATGATCATCAGGTCTCTTTTCCGATTACGCCACATAGCTTTTCCTTACCTCGCGCTGTTCATGGTTTTGGGCATCATGAAGCCGGCAAACAGTCCCTGGGGTTTGATGGTGAGGACGACCATGAGCACCAGGAAGGTGGCCAGTTCCGCGTGGGCCGAGGAGATGTAGCCGACGATCAACGCCCGGATCATGCCGACGAGGACCCCGCCCAGCAACGCGGCATACGGGTTGCCCCACCCGCCGACGATCAAAGCGATGAAGCCGTTGATCCCGAGGATCATGCCGTCCGTGGCGGTGAAGGCGGAGAACGGCGCGCACAGCACCCCGGCGATGGCCGCGATGATGCCGCTGATGACGAAGGAGAGGCTCGCCATTTTGCCGACCTGGATCCCGGCCAACAGCGATACTTCACGGTTGAAGCCGGTGGCCCGCAGCGCCAGCCCCAGGCGGGTCTTGTGCAGCAGGTACCAGTAGGCGGTAACGATGGCGACGGTGGTGCCGATGATCAGGAGCCCCTGGGTGTCCATCGGGATGCCGCCCACTTTCAGCGGTTCGTTCCCCAGGAAGTGTTCGATCGGCATCCAGTAGAACCCGGTGAAGATCCCGACCGCCCCGGCCGCTATCGTCCCCACCGACATGGTGCCAAGGATCGGGTAGAACGGGTGCACGTCCTTTTTCAACAGCGGGGTGACGATGATCGCGTTGGTGATGAACCCCATGGCCCCGCCGGCTACGACCGCCAGGGGAAAGGCTACCCAGAGCGGCAGTCCCAGCTTGGCTATCAATGCCCAGCAGACCGCTACCCCTACCATGGCAAAGTCACCCTGGCCAAAGTTAACCAGCTGGGTCGCGTTGATGATCACCGTGTACGCCAGACCCACCAGACCGAACAGGCTCCCCAGCGACAGCCCAACGATGATGATCGGTACCAGGTCCGAAAGATAACTGTCCATTTCTCACCCACGCCTTCTTGGTTGAGCCCCCCGGTCAGGCGGTATCCGCGCCTGACCGGGGGGCTGTGGTCACCGGTCGGCTACCTATTTCACCGTTGTCAGCTTGCCCGCCTTGACAGCGGCAAACAGCAGGTCTTTTGAATCCAGAAGGTGATTCTTCCCCTCCGTATAGCCGCCCTTGCCCCCTTTGGGTCCCAATGCACGCTCGTACGTTTTGATCTTGTAGAAGGCATCACGGATGGCGGTAGAGTCATCGGGGTTTCCACTCAGCTTCACAGCTTCAACGAGGAGGTTGATGGCATCGTACGCCCGTGGCCCCTTCTCGTCCTCAACGACGTTTTTGGCACCGTACGCCTTGGCATCGGCCCATATCTGCTTAATCAGCGGTTTGGTGGGATCGATCTGCTGAATGACCTCCCAGCCATTGAACATTTCAGTGGGGATCAGCCCCATGGATGCCGTCAGGTTTGCCATGCTCGTGTGAATTACGTACGGTTTCCACCCGATGGCGCTCATAGCCCGCGCCAAGCCCGCTGTCTCCGCATCATAATCGACACAGATCACCGCCTTGGCTCCCGAATCCTTCAACTTCTTGGCCTGGATCGAGAGGTCTTTTGATTTGGGCTCGACAAGAACCTCACTCACTATGTTGATCCCGAATGAGGGTGCCCTTGCCTTGAAGCTGGCCAGCGTATCAGTCCCCCAGGCCAGGGTAGTCCCTTCGAAGGCAACCTTGGTATGACCGAGCTTCTTCAGCCTGGCCAGGATGGCCTCCACCCGAGGGGATGCAGGTGTCTCGCTCCTGAAAAACCATGATTTCCCGGATTTCACCCAAAGCTTGTCACTTTGCGGGTCAATCGCAATGACCGGGACATGGTTCTGATCCGCCCAGTTCTTGAGGGCAATACATACCGATGAGGTGGGCCCGGCGATGATCACCTTGCACTTGTATTTCTCCTTGAACATCTTGGCGATCCCGATCACTTTTGCCGGGTCTGACCCATTGTCCTGGGTAATAAGGTTGATCTGCCTGCCGTTAATCCCGCCCGCGGCGTTGATTTTTTTCACCACCATCTCGACAACCGGCGCCTCCTGCATTGCCATCGAGGCATCAAGCCCGGAAAAGTCGGTAGTAAATCCGACATTGATGGTCTCCGCGGCAAACGACGGCGTGACAGAGGAAAACAGCAGCAACGATAAAGCGGTCAGCATTACTCCCACACGGCCTTTTACATATCTACCAACTCTCATAGCCACCCCCATGGTTTGTTTGATACAGTTCCCGATTTACACAAAATCCTTCATGTCCATCTACATTATTTTAAAACGGTTATTCATCTCCACGACTGACGCCCACAGACCATTCATCCACCACTCGCCGCCATCGCGCCACCAGCAAGCTTCTAACCCGAAAAGCCTGCCGGGCATATCCGGTTTCCCGACGGTACGACACCAGAGAACCATCACGTGATATATGTATACACAAGTATACCTTTGCTTGTCAATAAAAAATTGTTTTGGCTAAAAAACCAGGTTCGTGCGTTGCGCGACAATCATGGAAAGGCACAAGGGGCCGAGGCCCGGGGTGTAGCGGAGGCAACACTCCGCGAGCAGAAAACGCGGTCAGTCGGGCTTGTCTGGGAAGAAAAGGGAAAAGTTGGCAGGAATGATACGGTTGCCAGATCTGGACAGCATGTGGCAACGTATACGCACGCATCATATGTAAACTATTTCAACTGGTTACCTGTTGTCAGTCCAACAACATTTGGTCAAGGTAACGCTACTGCATAATACTGGGATGGCTTGGACTGGATTATTTATCGTATTGAACCCATCTTTTATCCTTACTGATCTTATCAAGCTTAAGCCTGACAACATATTTGTAAATATCCCCACGATAAGAAGTCTGAACAAGCTCAAAAGGCTTTTTCTTCTTATCATACATGATTCTCTCTACAAACAGAATCGGTGACCCGCTGGGAATCTGCAGTTTTTCAGAAACGTATTGATCAGAGAACGATGCTTCAATTGTCTGGAATGCTTCGTCAAACTCTATATCGAGATCCACTTCCAGTATTTTCAACAATGGTTTTTCATACAACATAGCTTCATCTATTCTGCTGCCGATACTTTCAGGCAAGAAATTTACGGTAAAGGCAAAAACACGCCCATTCAGTGTCCTGACCCTTTCAATTTTGATTATCTCATCGTCCTGTGTATTCAGTTTTTCTTTGACTATTTTCGGAGTTTTGACTCGTTCAATTCTTGCGGCCAAGGTTTTCGACTTGGAAACCTGGTAAAACAGTTCATCCATGAACCCGGTGAAGTCCAGACCCAATCGCCCCAACAGGTTAGGGTCATCGGTCACAAACGTGCCCGCGCCCCTCTTCCTATACAGAAGCCCCTCCTGGATCAGGAGGGAAATCGCCTGACGCACGGTCATCCTGGTTACACCGAAAATCTTCGCTATTTCGGTCTCGGAAGGGATCTGCTCTCCGGGGCTGTACTCCTTTGAGACGATCCATTCCTGAATCTTGTTCTTTATCTGATAATAAATGGGAAGGAGCGGTGGCATAGTACCTCCAATGGGTGCTTTCCTGAAAAACCATCAGGACCCTGCATCAAGTAAGTAGTTAGCATACATAAACCCAAAATTGCCATCAGGTCAACCAGCAAATGCCTCACAACCAGTCATCCGGGCATCTATCCCGCAATACGACTTTAATTTTACCACTCATTTTTACCATCACGTAACGCACAGCGTCCGCTACCGGTTCATGGCTCAGGCAATGACCTTCCTGACCGCGTCGATGACCGTACCATCGACCCACTTTACGGCGGCAACGATCTCATCACCCAGGACCGGTTGGGCGGGTTTCCCGCAGATGCGGTCCGCCTCCTCCTTGAGCTCCCCGATACTCTTTACCGGCAGGGACGAATGTTTCACCGCATCCAGCAGGTCCTGCCGCTGCGGATTAATGGCGATCCCCCGTTCCGTCACGATGACGTCGATCATTTCGCCGGGCCCGCAGATGGTGGTTACCGCATCCCTGATGACCGGCACCCGTCCCCTGAACAACGGCAGCGGCAGGATGACGCACTTGGCAGCCAGGCAGTTCTGCCACCCGCCGATACCGTGCAACAGATAGCCATCCGAATGCGTGACCACATTGGCATTGAAATCGAGGTCGACCTCCGTCGCACCCAGGATAACGACATCGATCATGGAGGCGAAATTGCCCTTGCCGTGGTAGTTGTAACTGGTAAACGGCGACGTCACCACGTGGTTCGGATTCTCGCGCAGCGACCGTACCCCCTCCAGGTCGAAGGTCTGGCCGTCGAGGATGTACTCGGTCAGCCCCTGCTCCAGCATCTCGACCAGGTACTTGTTGCTCCCGCCCCGGGCAAAGCGGCTCCGCAGCCCATTCTTCTTCAACAGTTCCGCAAAGTAGATGCCGATCGACAGGGACGTCCCCCCTGCACCTGCCTGGAAGGAAAACCCTTCGCGGATGAGGCCAGCCTCTTCGCAGAACCTGGCCGTCATCTCCGCCAGGAACAGCCGGTCCGGGCTGCGGGTCACCTGGGTGGTGCCGGAAACGATCTTCTCCGGGATGCCGACCTTGTCCACCACCACGGTATAGTCGACATTGTTGCCCTGGATCTGCCAGGGAATGCAGGGAAACGGCTGCAGATTGTCCGTGACCACAATGACCCTGTCGGCGTATTCGGAATCGGCCAGGGCAAAACCCAGCGACCCGCAGGCCGTTTCGCCGTACAGACCGTTCGCATTCCCGAAGGCATCGGCTGCCGGCGCGGCGATGACCGCAATATCGATATGCAGTTCTCCATCCTGGATCGCCTGGTACCGCCCCCCATGGGAACGCAGCACCCCCAGCCCCGCCATCTTCCCCTCTGAGCAGTAACGACCCAGCGCACCGTTCATGCTCCCTTCGATGTGGTGGACGACCCCGCTTTCGAGGTGCCCGATGATCGGTTCATGACAGGGAAAGGAGGCCGAGGGGGCCCAGACCAGCCCCTTGACCCCAAGCTCAGCGGCGATGGCGAAGATCTGGTTGGCTATCAGGTCGCCATTACGAAAGTGATGGTGGGTCGAAATGGTCATCCCGTCCTTCAGGCCGGCCCTGATCAGGGCTTCTTTCAGGGAGGGGACCAGTTTGTTCCCGTCTTCGGGATAGTCGGCACAGGAAGGAATGACGATGCTGTGCTTGCGGCCAGTGGGGCGATGTTTGCCCACCCCCTTGAACGGCACCGAAGGGACATTATTGATGAGCGTCGGCACGGTCCGGCCGACTGCGTTAGTTACCAGGCTGTTCTCACTCACCTTCTGACCTCCAGTTCTTGGAAAGTTTTCCCAACGCAATGGCCCGATCAATCGATTGAACTGCCCGCTTGACAACAGGCGGGTCAATCATCTTCGAACCGAGGGCAACAACGCCAAGTCCCTTTTCTTCGGCCTGTTCAAACAGGAGAACGATCTCTTTTGCCTTGCTGATTTCGGCATCAGTCGGGGCAAAACTTTCGTGCACCGGTTGGATCTGGCTCGGGTGGATGCACCCTATCCCTTCAAAGCCCAACGACTTGGATTGAAGGACAATTCTTCGCAAGGCCCCCTCATCCTGGAAGTCGGAGAACACCGAATCGATCGCCTGTACTCCGGCTGCCCTGCAGGCATTGACCAGATGGCTCTTGGCATACAGTGACTCGGCCCCCTCGGTGGTCCTCTTCACCCCCATGTCCGCGCAGTAGTCTTCGAGTCCCAGGGCAACGGCAACGACGTTGTCCGCCGCAGTTGCAATCTCGTAGGCTCTGATGACGCCAAGGGCGCTCTCGATGATGGGCATCAGATAGATATCGCCGCTCAGGTTCTTTCGCTCCTGAATGGACCGGATCCGCTCGTTCACCTGCGCAATCTGGTCCCTTGATTCACATTTAGGCAGCAAGATCACGTGGACGTTATGGGGAATGATTTCTTCCAGGTCGTCCAGCCCTCGTGGCAACTGGTTGATCCGTACCATCCGCTCGGCGCCGTAAAAATTGACCTGGCGCAGGGCATTTCGCACCAGCAGCCTGGCCTCGTCCTTCTTCTGCGGGGCAACGGCATCTTCCAGGTCGAGGATCACGCCGTGCGCACCGTAGATGCAGGCATTGATCATCATCTTCGGGGAGTTGCCCGGTATGTAGAGCCGGGAGAAGCGCATCCTCTCCGCACAGGATGAGTACCGGTTTTCCGGGATGAGGTCTGGCAGATAGGCGTCATCGGTCGGGATCAGCTGGCGGATGCATGCCTCCACCCGTGCGGCAATGACAAAGTCGAAGGCGCCGTTGTCCTCGACCAGCATGGAGGCGTGTTCAATGTTGTAGTGGGAGAGGATGTCCCGGCACAACGTCTCGATGGCGTTGCCATAGAGCGCCCCTACCTTGCTGTCGATGCGCAGATCGATGCCGCCCGTCTCAGTGAGCTCCAGTGTGACATGGCAGTCGGAGCGAACATCCTTCCCTTTGTTGCCTGCAAAAACCGGTTCATTGATCATGATGTATCCTCGCGTAGGTAGTCGGAATATTACAGTTTGCCCCTGGTAAACACGAAGGACCCGGTCTCCTGGTAGTTCCTGAACATCCTGAAGCTGGTCTTGAACCATTCCCTGATGAACTTGATATACACATGAATGAACAACATCAGGTCAAAAGAAAGGGCAAAGACCATATGGAACAGTTTGGGGGTTATCAGGCCGGCGCTTTCCGCCTTGCCCATGAACATGGTGCCCAGTCCGGATAGATAGAGGAGCGGGAACAGTGACATGATGAACAGGTACCAGATCTTCTGAACCGGATTGAATTCGTACCGGACGATCTTTTTGTCACTCTTTGCCGAAAAGATATGTGACAGGCTATTCCTGAACCATTGCGTGTCGCTTTCACCCCAACTGAAAACCTTTTTCACCGTCCGTCTGAAATGTTTGATATCCAGCTTGTAATACAGGACCGGAAGCAGGATCGATATGACGCCAATCGTCCGGTGGGCATACTTCAGCAGATTTGCTTCAAAACCGCCCAAGGCATCCGCATAATGGGAATGGGTCACGCCGGTTGCGGCAAGGGAGATGATGGTGAAGGCAGCCAGCATATGAACGATCTTCTCCACCCTTCTGAAGCCGGACACATACTCCTTCAGCTCCTTGCCGACCTGCGGACAGGAGTTGACACAGCGGTAACAGCGACGGCATTCATCCTGAACATGGTTTTCCAATGCCATGGATGTCCGCTGGTTCTGATCGAAGACGAGCCCCACATTCTCTTTGACAACCGGGCAGGCGTCGACGCAGTTGCCGCAGGCAAGGCACGCCCGATCCCCGGTCACCTGTGAATAATTCTCCAACCGTGTGTTGTTATTGATCCCGCGGGACAGCAGCCTGAACCTCGCCACCGGACTCCAGGCGTCATCCAACAGATAGTTTGTTTGAATAGCATTGAGCTTCGAATCGTCTGCCATAGCGGAACCTCGCCTTTGTTATAACCGTACTACCGGGAGAATATCAATCGAGAGTAACCGTGTTGTCCGGTTCAAAGAAGACCGTTGCCCGCCTCGGCTCCACACAGCAGCACGGCCGGACACTCACTATCCTGACGCCGCTGGCCCGAAGCGGACCGATATTGAGGAAGGTCCCCAGGACCGAGAAGTCGCCTCCAAGGCCCAGCGCTCCTGCCTTTTCCTCGTTGACCCGTTCGGTAATCTTTCGCTCCCACATACTCTGCTTTCGCAGATCGCCACTCTTCATCGCCTCGATCATCCGCATGCTCGCCTCGGTGTGCGACCTGCCAACCCCGATCGCCAGAATTGAAGGGGTGCACCCCAGGCTCTTCACTTCGGTCAGCATCCAGGAGGCAGCCTCATCCAGCACCGTCTTGATGCTCCGTTTGTGAAACACACGATAGGTTTTTGCCCGGATCTCCGGCCCGCCACCCAGCAGCAGGACCGTCACGCCCAGGCGGTTGCCGGGGACCGGCTTGGTGATCACCGGAACAGGCAGGACATCGGCCGGATCTTCGGAAAGTCCCTGGGACTGTTCCACACGTTCGATGTCATCGCCCTTGACGGCCATCGGCCGCCCCGGCATGGTCCTCAGCCCCTTGGCCACCCCTTCATGGATGGCTGCGAGCCACCCTTGCGGAAGCTGCAGCTCGTTACCGATTTCGACGTACAGATGGGGAATGCCGGTATCGTCGCAGAGCGGAAACCCGTTCTTCTCCGCTATTTCCGCATTCTCCAGCAAACGCTCAAGCACCCACCGGGCATTCCTGTTCGTCTCCTTTTCGACCGCACTCTTGTAGGCCTCAATCTGGTCTGCCCTGAATGTCGTACCAGCCTTCACGAGGCATCTGCTGACCCCCTCGCGGATTGTTTCAAAACGTATCATATGAACCTCGTGCAGCAGATTAGCTGAAAATCGACTTGCCGTGGGCAATGGCGATGATCGCGGGCAACCCCTTCACCTCGACCTCGTACAACGCCTCCATCCCCTCTTCAGGAAACATGACCACCTTCTTGGAGACGATCTTCTCGGAAAAGATGGCGGTTGTAGGAGGGGTGATGGCAAAGACCGAGTTGTGCTCCGTCAGCGCTGCCACCGTTTCCGGATGCAGGGCACCCTTGCCCAGGTGGATCTTGACCCCGGCCTTGGACAAAGCGGGAATGCTCCCCTCGATCTCAACCTTGTTGCTGGTCGTCGGCCCGATCCCGGCAGGGCTGACCGCGGTGTGGAAGATGACCGAACCGTTCAGCATCGAGCAGATAGCCTCATGGTCCTCGGCTTCGACCAGCTTTTCCAGCTTGGGCAGCACCGCGTCGCGGCCGCAGAAGACCGTACCGCTGATCTCTATGAAATCACCGACCGAGAGCTTCCTGATCACGTCATCCGAAAGTGGGGTTTCGAGCCGGATCACCCTGGCCTGTTCCGTTTTCTCACTCATACCGAAGCACCCTTGTTGGCCTGCAGTTCATTGAACGTCTCCTGCAGCTTCTTGACGTCAGTCGCTTTCAGCTGGGTAATCTCCGCCTTGTAGGTACCGTTCTCGATATCCCTCAGACGTTGTTCCAGCATCGGCGACTTCTTCAGCTTGTGCGTTCCATACAGGCGACGCACAAACAGGGCAACGTTGTACGGGGTGATTTCGGCCGGACAGCGGGCTGCACAGAGACCGCACATGACACACTCGATGGACAGCTCGACAACTTCCTCCAGGTTTCCGCGGATTGCCGCCGAGATGTAGTCCATCACGGAAATGTTCACCGGACACGATTTCGTGCAGGTGTTGCACCCCATGCAGCGCATCAGTTCGGGATAGGTTTTTACCAGATCCAGACTTTCCGTATCGATGTCCCGGACCGCATACTGGGCCTTGCGTGCCGAGATGAACGGCAGTTGCACCAGGCTGATCTCCGGTTCGATGACGGTCTGGCATGCCAGGCCGGTCATGATGCGGTAGTCGCCCTTTTTCCGGTACACCGTGGCACAGGCACCACAGACCCCACCGCGGCAGCCGCACCCCCTGGTAATCTTGAAGCCGGAGAATTCCAGCGCCTTGAGTATGGTCAGATCCTCGGGAACCTCGAATTTCTTTCCCATCACATAAATCGGAATCATGGTCACGTTTTTGTTTTTCATTATTCGGCCTCGACAATTTCGTTAACGTACTGGGTGCTGGTCAACGCTTTTTCAAACCGATAGTCCGGCAGGATCATGGGTGATGTGATGCCGGATGAGATCCCGAGCGACTTCAGCTCCTCCTGATGGGCAGATACATGATCGAGCGACAGCTTTTCAGCCGGCTTTTTGCGGTAGTTTTCCGCCGAGTGCCTGCCCGACCGGCGACCGAAGACAAAGATATCCACCAGCGAGTTCGCCCCGAGCCGGTTATGTCCGTGGACCCCGCCGGCAACCTCGCCGGCCATGTAGAGGTACGGGATATTGGTCTCGCCGTGGACATTGATGGCCACCCCGCCATTCTGATAATGCTGGGTCGGATAGACCAGGAGGGGTTCTTTGGCAGGGTTGATGCCGTACTTCTTGAAGCGGTGATCGATGCCGGCAAACCTGCGCAGGAAGGTGCCTTCGCCGCCGATCAGATCGATCATCGGCGTATCCAGCCAGGCCCCAACCATCCCGGTGGGGGTCTCCACCCCTTTCCCGCGTGGACCGCACTCACGTAGAATTGCCGCCGCTAGCGCATCCCTGGTCTCAAGCCGGTTGACAAACTGCTCACCGTCACAGTTGACCACATAGGCACCCTGGGCTCTGAGCGCTTCCGAAAGGAGCAGTCCCAGCATCTGTTCGGGCCAGGCAACGCCGGTGGGATGGTACTGGATATACTCCATATACAGCAGCTTGGCATTGGCCCGGGACGCCATGACGATACCATCGGCCGTAGCACCGTAGTGGTTGGAGGTGGGAAAACCATTGGGATGAAGGCGGCCAATGCCGCCGGTCGCCATGACAACCGCGCCCGCCTCGACGATGATGTTCCTGCCGGTATCCAGGTCTTCGAGAACCGCTCCGGCGCACCGTCCATCCGCATCCAGGATCAGCTCGACGGCCGGGCTGAATTCGAGAACCTCGATCCCTTTGTTGCGGACCTCGTCGCACAGGACCCGCATGATCTCCAGGCCCGTCAGGTCCTTGATGGAGTGGGATCTCTTGCGCGAATGACCTGCCGGCATATGGGTGAAATAGTTGGCGTCAGCTTTCCGGTCAAAAACGACCCCCAGCTTCGTCAGCCAATCCACGATGAATGGTGCATCGTTCACGAGGGCTTCGACAACATCGGGAATGTTCTTGAACCTGCCGCCGGCCATGGTGTCGATGTAATGGATCGCGGGAGAGTCCTCTGCCAGCGTTGCGGCAGCAATACCGCCTTCAGCCATGATCGTATTGGAGTCACCCAGACGCAGCTTGGTGGCAAGAATGACCTTGGCGCCATGCTCATGGGCGGTCAGGGCAGCGGTAACGCCACCGCCGCCGCCACCGATCACCAGCACATCGGTCTTGTAGTCCGGCTTCGTCAGGTCCAGCGAGGCCAGATTCAGCCGGCTCGGCGACTCGATCAGTTCGGCCAGCACCTTTGGTACGCGCTCCCCCTTGTTCACTCCACACCGGAGATTCAGCTTGTCGCCTTCCCTGAAATCGGGATGATGGTTTCTGAGCAGGGCCGCCTTGTCGTCCACGGACAGCCTTGGAAATTCGTTATTCAGACGTGCTTTTCTCGTCTGCTCCACCTTTTCAACTGAAGTTCTCATTCCGGAAGGGTATGACATAGATATCTCCTGAGTCTTTTTGTTTAGCTTCCACCTGGCGGACGAATCTTGAGAGGAACCGCGTGTAACCACAAAGAAACTGCCATCAATCACTGGTCAACTGCCGTAAATCAGCGCCAAACCTGCATACTAAATCACTTGTATATATGTCTACATAAGTTCTTGTTACGTGTCAACAAGAATTTTCATAGTGAAACGGCAGTTGAAAGCGACCGGGGCGCACGACCACAGGCCGGCATGGGGCGAAGAGAGCGGCGGGGATCTACGGAATTGAGGTACGTGTTGACGGGGGAATTGGGAGAATATCAGATGGGTGAAACGCCAGTAGCCCAGCGATTCATCGCTGTAACTACTGAGAAGGGGGGAGGGCATCCCCTCCCCCTGGACCGAGACCCTTACCTACATTTGCCGCCTTCAAGCAACTGGCTTCAGCGTTCTTTGAGAGAGGGGAATTTCAACCTGCAATCCGCTGAACTGTTCAGCGTGCTCCCATCCTTATGGCCCCATCGATACGAATAACCTCTCCATTGAGCATCACGTTTTCGATGATATGGCACGCAAGGGAAGCATACTCCGTTGGCTTGCCAAAACGTGAAGGAAAAGGGATCATCTGCGCCAGTGAATCGCGAACGTTTTCCGGCATGGCGGCCATCATGGCCGTGTCGAATATCCCTGGGGCTACGGCCATGACGCGAATCCCTTTCGGGGCAAACTCCCGGGCAATGGGAAGGGTCATGCCAACGATTCCCCCCTTGGAGGCAGCATACGCCACTTGCCCCAGCTGACCTTCGAATGCAGCAATGGACGCGGTGTTGATGATAATTCCCCGTTCGCCGTTCTCATTTGGTTCATTCTTCAGCATCGCCTCAGCAGCCAAGCGAATCATGTTGAAGGTACCGATCAGGTTTATGGTGATGCAGCGGGCAAAGGTTTCCAACCGGTGGGGCCCATCCTTGCCCACGACCTTTTCCGCGGGCGCAATCCCGGCACAATTTATCAGGCCATGCAGGCCACCAAAGGTCGCCACTGTGGCGGCAACACATGACTTCGCACTCTCCTCACTGGCAACGTCGGTTTGGACGAAACGGGCACTGGCGCCAAGTTCGCTAACTATTCTCTCTCCAGCTTCACTGTTCACATCGGCTATGACCACATTGCCGCCAGCCGCAGCCAGAGAACGGGCAGTCGCGGCTCCAAGACCTGATCCGGCACCGGTGATGATAAATGTAGCTTTGCTGATTTGCATTGTTCCCTTCCTTTCCGTCTTGAATTACTTGAGCACCTATCCAACGATTATTGGACAACAACTATGGGTACGTCCTTTTCCCGTCCCCATTCTTGCCAGTAGTCGGCGTTCATTTGCCCGAAAGCGGTCCGGTATTCCTCGATGGTTCTTACTCCGAGCGACTCCTCCAAGCGCATCTTGAAATGAGGCTCCAGCGCCGCTACCGCCACCCAGCCGTCGCTCGCCGCATAGACGTTGTACTCGGGAATGCCTCCCCCAAGAAGCGCCCCCGGCATGGTGGTGCCATATGTGAGAGGCTCTGCTATCTCCGCCGCGGCCTCCGAAAGGGCTATCTCGGCGTAGCCGCTCCCGTTGCCCAGCTCACGGGCCAGGAGCAGGGCCAGGGCTCTGCCCACTGTCTGCTCGGCGCCAGCCATGTCCGCCATGAGAGTGCGCGGCATGTGGGGTGGGTTCAAGAGTCCCAAGGTCGCCTGGTACGTCAGGTCATGCCCTGCCTCATTCTGCCGCGGCGACGGGTAGCCGACGATCGCAACCTGGCACAGGCGGGGATACTTCCGGTGCAGTTCCGCCCAGCCGAGTCCGAGACGCTCCAGGGCCGCAGGCCTGGTAGCGGTAATAAGCAGGTCCGTCCCGGCTAGGAGCTCGTCAAGTCTGGCGCATCCCTCGGCCATTTTCAGGTCGATTGTGACAATCGTCTGGCCTTTGGCCATATCCCGGTACCAGCCTGCATGATACTGCTCCAACGGATCCCCACTCGGGGGTTCGACCTTCACCACCGCTGCTCCAAACTGCTGGAGTTTGCGCGCTGCAGCAGGGCCGGGAAGGTTTACCGCAAGATTGAGTACACGTATGCCGTCGATATATTTCATGGTTTCTCCGTTCCCTGTTTTTTCCGACTGGCTCGCATCGTTCGCTTGCGCCGGGGGAATTGCTGGGGATGTAATAATTGGCCAAATCAGTGATCCTGCGCCTTTGCCATGCCGTAACCGGTGTTCTGCCGCACATACAACTCGTCAAACAGCTCCTCAGACCGCCGTTCACGAAACGCCAGACAGCCGATGATGGCGGCGAGAAAACCAAGAGGCGCCGAGATGATGCCCGGATTCTTGAGTGAAAAGAGCGGTGCATCGAGACCGACGATCGATGTGCCATTCTTGTTCTGGGCGAAATCTGCCCGTGCCTTCTCCAAAGCCTTCAGCTCCTTTTCCGCAAGGGTGACCCCGTCGGCCTGTTTCTTTTCCAGGGGCTCGACCACTTTTCTGGCATCGGCGGCAACCTTCTTCGGATAGGTCATGTTGGGTGAAACCATGACCAAACCGATCGCAGCGACGGTTCCCACCACCAGACCGGACACAATGCCGGCCGTATTGAAACGCTTCCAGAACAGCGAGAGCATGATCACGGGGAAGTTGCTGGAGGCAGCCACGGCAAACGCCAGGGCAACGAGGTGAGCGATATTCTGCTTCTCAGCCGCAATCCCCATCCAGATGGCCACAATGCCCACCGCCAGTGATGCCGCCCGTGCCACATTGACCTGCTCCCTTTGTGTGGCTTTGCCGTCTTTTATGATGTTGACATAGACGTCGTGGGAGATGGCTGCCGAGGATGCCAGCACCAGTCCCGCAACTACCGCCAGGATGGTTGCAAAGGCAACGGCACATACAAACGCCAGGAAGAGGTCACCAACGATGGTGCCGGCTCCGCCGCCAAGCTGCTGCGCCAGCATCAGCACACCCATGTTGCCTCCCTTGTCAATGGCGCTGATCTTCTGCGGCGTGATGTGGATGGCTGCGCCAAAACCGAGTACCGTTGTCATGATAAAAAAGAAACCGATGAGAAACATGGCAACAATGACACTCTTGCGGGCCGCCTTGGCGGTGGGGACTGTAAAGAAGCGCATCAGGATATGGGGCAGTCCAGCGGCGCCAAGGAGCCAGGCGATCCCCAGCGATATCTGGTCCAGCGGATTATTGAGGAACAAACCTGGCTCCAGGAAGCGCTGACCGTAGTCGAAACCGGGCTCGGGGGCGGCATGCTTCAGGAGTCCACGCACATGGTCCTGCACCGCCGGGCTCGCCACAATGTCGGCGAAGAAGCGGAGGGGGTTCATCCCGGATTTCCAGAGCACCAGGGCTGTAAATACGACCCCGCAGGACATGAGAAGCGACGCCTTGATAATCTGCACCCAGGTGGTTGCTTTCATCCCGCCAAAGCCGACATACACGATGATCAGAATGCCCACACCGATGATAGAGGCCTGGTAAGGTATATCGAGAAGCACCTGCATCAGTTTGCCCGCCCCGACCAGTTGGGCCAGCAGGTAGAAGATGGAAACGGCTACCGTCGAGATGGCGGCGGCGCCGCGTACCAGTTTTGGAGATGACCGGTAGCAAAGGATATCTCCCATAGTGAATTTTCCGGCATTGCGGCATGGTTCGGCAATGATCAGGAGAATGGTGATGAACGAGACCATGGGACCGACCGCATAGAGAAAGCCGTCAATCCCGCGAATGGAGATGAGTCCCGTAATACCGAGGAAGGTGGCGGCCGACAGGTAATCGCCGGCGATGGCCCAGCCGTTCTGCATGCCAGTAATCCCTCCCCCGGCGGCGTAAAAGTCGGCAGCGGTCTTGGTCTTACGTGCCGCCCAGACCACAATCCCCATGGTGAAGGCAATTATTGCCAGAAACATGCTCACGGTGATCAGCCGGTTGGTCTTGATCTTGGCCGGGGCTGGCGCCGGAACGGCAGCTTTTGGCTGGGCGGCAGCAGGTGTCGACTGAGCGGGGGAGGCGGCCACGGGAGCCGACACCTCTCTGTTCTTGGTTGCCGCAGTGGCGGGTGAATCGGAAGGGGTTGTCGGCACGGCGGCAAATGCCGTGCCGGCCAGTGACAGGAAGACCGTCATCAGGATCAACAGATGTCTCATAAGCTAATCCCCCCTTCAATTTCTCCAATCACCTCTTCGGTAAGGCGGTCAAAGTCCTTGTTGGCCTTGTATGCATAGAACATGGCAATCCCCCATCCAAGCAGGAACTGGAACAGACAGAAGAAGTACCCGCAGTTGATATTGCCCACCAGCTTGACCCTGAATATTTCCGGGGTGCAGGCCGCGGCAAGAAGCAGGATGAAGTACGACAGGGAGCCGACCACCCACCAACTGAAGAGGAACGTGGTCTTCCTGCGGTGAAGCTCGATAAATTTTGGGCTATTAGCGATTGCCGCCCAGTCGGTCTGTTCTTGTGTCATGGTCTCCTCCTATTTCTTGATTTTTTCCACGTCCGCCGACATTCATCCCTTTTTTCCCTTGGGAATGAATATCTCCTCCGGATCGAGCACGTCGTGGATTAGGTGAAGTTCTTCCCTAGTCGGCGGTGCCGTCTCACCGGAGACACGGGATACGTCCAGCTTGAACTGGCACTGCTCCAGGATCTGCTCCACCGTTGTCCCCGGATGGTAGGTATCCAAGTACATACGCCCCGTATCCTCGGCAAAGCGGAACACCCCCAAGGTACTGATGACCGCCGAGGGCCCGCCGCGGAATGACGCGCCGTACATCTCCCGTCGGTGCACCCACTCGCCCGTCGGCCAGTTTTTCAGGCGCCATCCCGGGCTCGTGATGTAACTGACGTTCTCCACGAAGCGCCGCTTTTCGTGGAGCATGATGAAGACCGTCCTTTGGGCAAAGGAGTTGATGTCCGGATTGCCGCCGCTCCCCGTAAGGCGCAGCTCAGGATTAAGATAGTCGCCGATGCAGGTGGTGTTCACATTGCCGTATTCGTCCACCTCGGCACCCCCCAGATAGCCGAGATCCACGTAACCGCGTTGGGCCACGCTGAAGGCGTCATACTGGCCGGAGGCGAGGGAGGAGCCGGCTTCACAGCGGGCATCCCCCACCGACGTAGGGATCTCGGCAGGGCGACCGTCCAGTGTGCCAGCCTCGAAGATCAGCTTCAGGTTCGGGGCATGGGTCCGCTGGGCAAGGAGGATGGCAACCATGGGGAGCCCTGTGCCGACAAAAACGACCTCGTTGTCCTGCACTTCGCGGGCAGCGGCGCAGCAGAGAAGATCCGCCAGCCCATACTCTTCCGGTTTTGCATAGTCGCTGTTCAAGCTCATGGCTATTTCCCCTTTCCCCTGCTGGTGCTGTACTTCAGGACCGTATTGGCCCGCAGCCGTTGCAAACGCGTGACGCCGAGCTTATCCAGGTAGCTGTCATGGTCGAGCCCGTAAATCCACTCCCTGGCGAAGGCATCAAACCCTTCCTGGGAACGGGTCTGCTGGAAGAAGTTGCGCAGAAAGTCCCCGTCAACATCGTAACGGCCGAACATCCCTGAAGGATGGGCATTCCACGGACATTCCACGATATAATCGACTTCAAAGCTCGGTATGGTGTTCACGTGCGAGTCCTGACGCAGATACGATTCCGGAACAATCTCCTCGGCAATAGCGATAGTAATGTCTGCCGCCCTTGCAACCGTCGGGTCGCAGTAGCATTGCCCCTCGATACGCACCGTCCCTTCTTCGCCGACCTGCTGCACGCTCAGTACCGCCACATCGGCCTTGGCTGCAGGCAGCAGTACATACTTGCCGCCGTTATAGAAGGGATCATCCATGAACTGGTACTTGGAACGGGGATTTTTCACCCCGTCGCGCAGTCCGGCCCGGCCCAGCATGTCATACTCGGGGTTGTGGATGTCGGTGCCCAGGGAAGACTGGCTGACGGCAAACGGCACTCCGGCAGCGGCGGCGGCAAAGCGAAACATCATCTCCCCATGGCTGTAATCCTCCATGAGGATCTCTCTGTTCTTGACCTTGCGGGAAAGGTTGGCACCGTATTTCCCGTACAGTTCGTGCCCGACCCAGCACGACTCGTAGACGCTGACACAGCCGGCCCCGATCAGGCAGTCGCTGATCGAGCCGCCGCCGACCTCGATCAGGTGCAGATTCCGGCGCTGCTGGCGGATCAGTTCGTAGGCCACGGCAAACGGCTTGCGCCAGATGGTGAATCCGGCAAAGGTAAGACGGCTGCCGTCCCTGACCAGTTCAGCCGCTTCCTGTATGGTAATTTTCTTGTTTTTCATAACGTCTCCCTTCATCCCTTTGACATCGGCCCGGAACAAGACCACTCGTCAGGAAAACTGCCTCAGTGTCTCCCTGGCAATGATCATCCTCTGTACCTCGCTGGTCCCTTCGTAGATGGTGGTGATCCGCGCATCGCGATAGAAACGCTCAACGGGGAAATCATTGGTATAGCCGTAACCGCCCAGTATCTGCAGTGCCTCGTAACAGGCCCGGTTCGCCGCCTCGGTTGCGTACATCTTGGCCATGGAAGCCTCCTTGGCAAATGGCTTCCCCTGTTCCTTGCGGAACGCCGCGTTCATGAGGAGCAACCTTGCTGCCTCAAGTTCCGTGTAGACGTCGGCAATCTTCCACTGGATCGCCTGGAAGTTGGTGATCTTCTGCCCGAACTGCGACCTCTCCGACGCATATTTGGTGGCAAAATCCATGGCCGCCAGACCGATACCAAGCCCAAGTGAGCCCACCCCAATACGGCCACCGGCCAATTCGGTCACCGCGATTCGGAAACCATCATTCAGTTTTCCCATTAGGGCATCCCTGGGGATGCGGCAGTCCTGGAAAATGATCTCGTTGGTGGAGGATGCATGCTGTCCCATCTTTTCCTCCGCCTTGCCGATAACGAAGCCGGGCATACCCGGTTCCACCAGGAAGCAGCTGATACCTTTCCCTTTGGGCGCTTCCTTATCGGTCACCGCCCAGACCACGAACACACCGGCATAGGGGGCACTGGAGATAAATATCTTGCTACCATTCAGTACCCATCCATCGCCGTCCGGCACCGCTGTTGTGGTCATTCCGGCCGGGTCGGAGCCGGCACCGGGTTCCGTGAGCCCGAAGGCCCCGGCCAAGTACTCCCCGGAACCGATCTTGGGGATATACCTCTTTTTCTGCTCCTCTGTGCCGATGGCCTGAATGACCTCGCTGACCATGTTGTTGACCGTAACAGTCACCGCGGTGGCTGCACAGGCCCGGGCGATCTCTGTCATCATCACGCTGAATGCCACGACCCCGGCCTCAGCCCCGCCGTACTCCTCCTTGACATTGAGCCCCATGAATCCCAGCTCAGCCAGCTTTTTCAGGTTGTCGAGATAGATCTGGCGATCGCCACCCCGGTCGAGTTGCGCAGCAACCGGCTCCAACTCGGCAACAGCGAAGTTGCGCGCCGTTTCCTGTATGATTTTCTGCTCTTCGGTCAACTCCAGATACATGTCATCCTCCTCGTCTGTCAGCGGCCCAGAAAATTGGCCGGTCGTTTTTCGATAAAGGCCGTCATCCCCTCGGCCCGGTCTTCGGTGGAAAAGCAGAGGGCAAACAGTTCCGCTTCGTAAGCGCACCCCTTGTCACTCTCCATTTCCAGCCCGTTGTTGACCGCATCCTTGCAGAGGCGGACAGCCAGTGGTCCCCTGACGGCAATCTTTCGGGCCGTCTCCCGTGCGGTCAGAAGCAATGACTCCTGTGGCACCACCCGGTTCACCAGGCCGATTCGCCACGCTTCCAGGGCATCGATCAGGTCGCCGGTAAAAAGGAGCTCCTTGGCCCGCCCCTTGCCGACCAGACGGGGCAGGCGCTGTGAACCGCCAAAGCCGGGGGTGACACCCAAATTGACCTCGGGCTGGCCGAACTTGGCGTTCTCAGCTGCCAGACGGAAGTCGCAGGCCATGGCCAGTTCGCAGCCGCCGCCGAGGGCAAAGCCGTTGACAGCGGCGATCACCGGTTTCTCCAGGGTTTCGATCACCCTGAACACCTTCTGTCCGAGTCGGGCAAACTCCCGGGCAGCGACCGGCTGCAGGTTCTGCATGTAGGAGATGTCCCCCCCCGCAACAAAGGCCCTGTAACCCGCGCCGGTAAGAATGATGGCCTTGACCTGCTGATCCGTCTCCAGGTTGGTGAACGCGCGGAGCAACTCCTCCAGGGTCTCGGCATTCAAGGCGTTGAGTGCCTTTGGGCGGTTGATGGTGACGATAGCGACGCCATCGCTGATTTCGACCAACAGATTTTCGAATTCCATAAGCTTCCTCTCCCTGTTGTAGCCATGAGCAGCTACTTCACTTCAACCAGCATGGCATCCCCCTGGGCGGCGCCGCTGCAGATGGTGGCAATTCCGCGTCCGCCCCCACGGCGCCGCAATTCGAAAATCAGGCTCATCAGGATACGGGCGCCACTCGCGCCGACCGGGTGCCCCAGGGCAATGGCACCACCGTTGACGTTGACCTTGTTGCTGTCCCAGCCGGCAATGCTGCCGCTTACCAGGGAGACCGCGGCAAAGGCCTCGTTGGCCTCGATCAGGTCTATCTGGTCGATGTTCAGCCCTGTTTTGGCCAACAGCTTGTTGACGGCCAGACCCGGAACGGTGGCAATATACGCGGCCTCGGCACCCACCATGGCATTAGCGACAATGGTCGCCAACGGCTTAAGGCCGAGATCCCGTGCTTTTGTTTCGCTCATGAGGAGTAGGGCGCCGGCCCCGTCATTGACGCCGGGGGCATTGCCGGCGGTCACCGTACCGTCCTTCATGAATAACGGCGGCAGCTTCGCCAGGCCATCCAGGGTCGTGTCCGACCGCGGCCCTTCATCCTTGCTGACCATCACCGGCTCTCCTTTACGCTGGGGAATAGGGACGGGTACAATTTCCTCGGCAAATCTTCCCAAGGCGATTGCCTTGCAGGCCAGTTGCTGGCTTCTCAATGCCCATTCGTCCTGCTCCTCGCGGGAGATGCCATACTCGGCGGCCACCACTGAACCATGGACAGCCATGTGCCTGTCGTGGAAGGCGCAGTTGAGGGCGTCATAAAGCAGAGTGTCGTATACCTTGCCATCCCCCATCCTCTGCCCCCATCTCGTCCCGGTCAGCAGGTAGGGGGCGTTGCTCATGCTCTCCATTCCGCCAGCCATGACGATATCCGCTTCACCCACGCGGATGAGTTGATCCGCCATGGAGACCGCCCGCAGGCCGGAAGCGCATAGTTTGTTGACGGTCTCTGAGGTTGTCTCCCAAGGGAGACCTGCATGCCTCGACGCCTGACGGGATGGGATCGGGCGGGCACCTCCCTGGAGAACCATCCCCATGTACAGATGCTCAACCTGGTCGGGCGCCAATCCGGAACGCTCAAGCGCTCCTTTCAGGGCAATGCCCCCCAATTCGACTGCAGATACACTTTGCAGAGCGCCGCCGAACTTTCCGAATGGAGTACGAGCCGCGCTGACGATCACTGTCTTCTTCATTGGTTTCTCCTTGTTATTTGCGTATCGAATTTCCACTATTCGCTGTCACCGGCTTTTCATCTGCCGCAGGGAAAACACCGGGGTGGCGTCCCACCCCTTGAATCACAGCAACAAAAGGAGTACGGCAGCAAACCCGCACAGATTCTTCCTAGAGTCGTGCAGCAACGATTTCAGCAAGGTCTTTAACCATCAGTTCCCCTTCGTGGCTGACGGTCTTGATGGCGTCTTCGACCTTATTTGGGTGAGGCAGAAAGGACAGCTGCTAATAAGGAACTCTTGGTCCTCTAGGACTGTCGCTATCATTCTGATAATCAACAGTTAGCGAATGACATGCCAGAACATGGTTTTACCGTTTAACCAACACCGATAAACATACAACATATTGTTTTATATAGATTTATTTTTATTATTTATTTATA
>JAJZTK010000061.1 GCA_021849045.1 Deltaproteobacteria bacterium
TCTCCTCCAGATCCAGCAGCTGACGGGTGGCGATCGGGTCATCCGAGGGATTCTGGATGAGCGTGCCTGAGGCGACCTCTCCCTGGAGCTTGTCCAGCTTGGAACGTCCCTGCTGCAGGTTATAGAGCGCATTGTTGGCCGTCATATTGGTTGTCACACGCATGGCAGTCTCCTTACCGGACGAGCCCGAGGATGGTATCCATCATCTGGGTCGCAGTGCTGATGAGCCGGGACGATCCCTCGAATGCCTTCTGGTATTTGACCAGGTTGGTAAGTTCCTCATCCAGCGAGACGCCGGAGTTGGACTCCCTCAGGCTGTTCAACTGACGAAGATAGCTCTCCCCGTGGGTGGCGACATTAACCGCATCCTGTTTCTTGACCCCCACCGTGCTGACCAGTGCGTTATAGTAGCTGCCCAGAGTGCTGCTGCCGCTGGTGAAGGATACCGGCGTCGACTGGAGGCCGGCAATGGCCAGGGCAACCTTGTTGTTTGCCCTCCCGCCGACGGCGGGGTCCACATTGGCGGCGGCAATGGCATCAAGATTGGTTTTGAGGGTATTGTTGATATCGATGTTGGCGCTGTAGTTGGCAAAGGCTGCCGGCGCTGCCGGTAAAGGTCCGGGTGCGGCAGGGGTGAAGAAGTTGTTCCCTGTCGCACTGTTCAGGCCAAACCCGGCTGCATGCTGGGTATTCACCTGGTTCGACAGGTTGTAGGCCAGTTCGTCCACATTGGCGAGCACCCCCGGCACGAGGGTGTTCCGTACATACAGCACCCCTCCGATCTGACCGAGGCTGTTGTCAGGGGCCTTTGTCGGATCGTTGGGACCACCGATCGTCGCTGTTACCATGGTGTCAACAGCTGGATTGGTGGCAGGTGGAGGAGTGCCGATGGCAGTGATATAAATGTTATTAAGGGTCGTTCCACCCGCATTGTCGGCATAGACAGTCGCATACTGGCCATGGTCGACGAGGGTCTGGCCACCGCCAGCGGAGGTGGTCGGCAGTCTTACCGTTACCGTTCCGTCCGTGTTCTCCGTGTAACTAATCCCCATCTTCTGGCCCAGCTGTTGGACCAACAGATCCCTCTGGTCGCGTAGTTCGTTGGCGTTCACACCCTGCCGCTCCGTGACGAGAATCTGCTGGTTCAGGGAGGCGATGTTCTTCGCCTTGTCGCTGATGTCCGCCGTGATCCCGGTCAGGGAGTTGTCGGCAAAACTCCGCACATTCTGCAGACTGGCATTCGTCCGGCGAAAGGCATCCACCAGGATCTGGGCGCGAGCCATGAGAGACTGGCGCTCAGGCGCCCCTGAAGGATTGATGGACAGGTCCTGCCAGGCGCCGAAGAACTTCTGGACCGCATTGCCGATGCCGTTGGTTGTCAGCTCGTTGAAAAGGGGTTCCACCTGTTCCATGGATTTCTGCCGGGTCAGGGCCTGTTGGTAGCTGCTGTTGCCATCGACGATCTGCCGCTGCAGCAGGGAATCGTAGGAGCGCTGCACGGCTGCCACATTCACCCCTGATCCCAGGGCAAAGCCTCTCGACGTCGTTGTATTGCCGGTTTCGAAAATGGTCACCTGGCGGGAATAGCCAGGGGTGTTGACATTGGTCATGTTCTCGCTGGTGACCTCAACACCCAGACGATAAGCCGCTATGCCGCTGGCCCCTATGTTGAAGATATCATTGACGCCCATTTATGCCTCCCTGTTGACCAGCCGTATGCCTGCACTGCCGTCGACCAGCTGCCCCTGACCACCATACGTGTTGCTGCGGGTCATGACCGCCCTGAAGAACTGCAGAGAGTTGTTGACCGCCTGAAGTCCACCCTCGAGCAGTTCCCTGTTGAATTCGAGGAGACGGTTGATCATCTCTCCCCTTTCGAGAAGTCTCGACCGAAGTTCCTCCAAGGTCGTTTTCTGCCCAAGGGGAAGCTTGGTGATAACCAGTGAGAGCGTCGCACCTGACGGCAACCCAAGTTCTTCGGCAAGACGGAGGATCAGCTGCCGGATATTTCTGGCAGCCGACTCCAGCTGACCCACCAGGTCACGGATCCTGCCAGCCATCTCCTCCACGCGCTCCCCTTTGAGCCGGGCAATGCTCTCCTGCTCCTCTTCGAGAAGCTGTAACAGCTCCCCGACGATTCGGTCGTTATCCGTCAAGAGACCAATCAACTCCTGGACACTCTTCGCCATGTTCATTCTCCCGCAGGAAGCTGGCTTGTACCGCTTTCGGCTTTCTCGCCCGGGCGCTGCTTAATATCCGGCTGTTTAATCAGCTGCGCCTCGATCATTTTTGCCAACCCCAGCCCCCCCCGTTCGACAACCGCCTTGACGTATTCCTGGTCCAGCATTGACCGGTAAATCTCGTCGCTCTGCCCCTTACCGGCAAGCATATCCTTGCCAACCGTCTCCCGCATCGACTTAAGCATCATCCCGACAAAGAGGCCCTCGAACTCGCGGGCCGCCTTCCTGGCCGCGACCTTATCCTTATCGGTAACCGCACCTCCTACCTTGAGCTGCTGCTGCGGAAGCGGAGAAGTAATGAGTTCTGTCCTGTCCATAGGCACGCTCCGTCAGAGAATTGTGAGTTCGGCTTGCAAGGCCCCTGCTGCCTTGATCGCCTGCATGATGCCGATCAGATCCCTCGGGGAGACCCCAAGGGCGTTCAATGCCTTCACCACGTCGCTGATCGTGGCTCCTTCGCGAACCAGGGCGAGTCCGCCGGTCTCCTCGGTCACCTTGATCGTGGTGCGGGGCACCACCTTGGTCTCACCGCCGCTCAGCGGTGGAGGCTGGGAAACCTCAGGTCGCTCCTTTATCAGGAGGGTCAGGTTGCCGTGGGAAACGGCCACGGTGGCTATCCGCACGTTCTCCCCCATGACGATGGTCCCGGTCCGCTCGTTCATGACCACCCGTGCAGGCGTGTCAGGTCTGACGTCCAGACGCTCCAACTCGGCAACGAACTCCACGGTCCGGCCACTGTACCGTGCCGGCGGCTGCAATTCAATAGTGCCGGCATCGGCACAGACCGCCACACCATTGTCTTTGAACGCCTCGTTGATGGTTGCTGCAATCCTGGCTGCGGTCGTAAAATCGGCACGGTTCAGGTTGAGGCGCAGCTTGCTCCGTTCGGCAAGTACGTTCGGCAACTCCCGTTCGACCAGGGCACCTTCCGGTACCCTCCCGGCAGTTGGGTGGTTCTTCTGGGCAGTGGCTGCCTGTCCGCCATAGGAGAAGGAATTGGTCAATACCGGCCCCTGCGCCACGGCATACACCAGGCTGTCCGCCCCCTTCAACGGAGTCATGAGCAAGGTTCCTCCGGCTAGGCTCTTGGCATCGCCGACCGATGATACCAGGACATCCAGCTTGGTCCCCTGCTTGGCGAACGGCGGCAGGGTGGCAGTCACCATGACCGCTGCCACGTTCTTGATGGTCAGGTCTCCCCGATTTACCGTGACTCCCAGCCGCTCCAACGCATTGACCAAAGATTGAGTCTGCACCTTTGCCTGGTTGCTGTCGCCACTGTTATTCAACCCCACCACCAGCCCGTAACCGATCAACTGGTTTTCCCGCACTCCGTCCAGGGCTGCCACATCCTTGATCCTGGAGGCATGGGCAAGGGCTGGCAGCAACAGGAACCCAAGCACGATTGTCAGTGCAAATTTTTTCATCGTGTACGCTATCTTTTCTCGCTTCACGTCTCGCATCCCGCGTCTCACGTTTAGAACGGCCAGATCTTGCTGAAGATGGTCGTCAGCCACCCCGGCTTCTGTTGGTCGCTGATAATGCCGATGCCCGCATAGGTGATCCGGGCATCGGCAACCTGGGCCGAACTGACGATGTTGTCAGTGGATATATCCCTGGAGCGCACCGTTCCTTCCACGATAATCAGCTGGTCCTCGTTGTTCACCTGTACATTGCGGCGACCGGCAATCTTGAGATTGCCGTTGGGAAGCAATTCCACCACCTTGGCGGTGACGGTGGCACTCAGATTTTCCTTGCGGGTCGTTGAACCGGTACCGTCAAATTTCTGATCGCTGCTGGCACTGATGAGGTTGGCCAGGTCCATCCAGTTCCTGATTCCGGTCATATTGGTTTCGAGCCCCAGCAGCTTGGGAATGCCGGCAGTCGTGCTCGCCTTGCGGCTGGTGCCGGTGCTTGCCTGCTTGCTGGCGCTCGCCTGTTCGACAATGAGAATGGTGACGATATCACCCTTCCGGCGGGCCTTGTGGTCCTCCACCAGTCCTGCCGATGATGCCTGCCAGATGGAACCGTTCGCATAGGAAACAGCAGGTGGTGGCAGCTGTTCATCGAAGGTGGGTGTCCGCACCTCGCTTTTTTGATACGTGCATGCAGTAAGCAGGAGGCATGCAGTCACAAACAGATTCTTCTGGGTATACATCGTTTTCTCCTGCATCTGCGTCAGGTCAGAAGTCGACCCGAACCGTACCGGCATCCACTATCCTTGCCGGGAAATCCTTATTGGAGCTAATGTTTTGTACCGTGATCAGCTCGCCGGCAGTACCGGCCCCCTTTGCCCGGCCGGTAGTGGTAATACGCAGAGCGGGACTCTCCAGGAGCACCGTCACCAACTGGCCCGACTTGACGAGCGGAATCCGCTCAAGATAGTCGGTTCGCAGCGGTGTATTGCCACGCATCCCGACCCTCACCTTAAGCCCCACCACGTCGGCAGCAGTCCTGGCCACCTTCCCACCGCTTGCCGCCAGATCACGTTTCTGAACCGCCACATCTGCCAGCGTCAAAATCTCGCCACTCTCAACCGGTCGCGTCGTCACCACTAAGTCGGCAAGGGCCTCCACATCCACCATTACCGGCACGTTCTTCACGACCCTGTCATTGACCCGGACGATCAGGGCCAGGCTCGCCTGCCCCCACCCTTCCCACTGGCGTGGAGCGCTCACCTCATAGTTCACATTCCCTTCCGGGAGAGCAAGATCACCATAAAAACCGACCTTTTTCACGTTCACCTCAACACCGAGGCCAACCGTCCGATCACGAATAAAATCGACAATAATCCGTCGAACCTCGGCCTCCTTCACCACCTTACCAGGCGCCGCAGGAGCGGTATTCGTACAGATGACGCTGCACAAAGCAGCAACGAGAATGCAAACGAGTCTTTTCATGGTCATACCTTTAACACCGCCAAAGCGTGCCGTACGGTCAGTCAAGAACCGTCGTACCCGCCCGTTCATCATTCCTAGCGTCGCAGGTTATTGGCCTGCTGCAGCATCTCGTCCGCAGCCTGCACCGCCTTGGAATTCACCTCATAGGCACGTTGGCCCACGATCATGTTGACCATCTCCTCCACAACACTCACGTTGCTCATTTCGATGAAACCCTGGGAAAGGGTGCCGATTCCGGTCTGCCCGGGCGTGCCGGTGGTGGCGACGCCTGAAGCATCGCTCACCTGGAGCAGGTTGTGACCAATGGCAGAGAGGCCGGAGGGGTTGGAAAAGGTGGCCAGTTGAAGGTTACCGACTGTGGTCGGGGTATTCTGCCCAGCCTGCATGACGGAGACAGTGCCATCGTTACCGATGGTTATCTTGGTCGCATTATTGGGGATGACCACGTTGGGAAGAACCGGATAGCCGTCCGCATTCACCATCCTCCCCTGGTTGTCCTTCTTGAAGGCTCCGGAACGGCTGTAGGCAGTTGTCCCGTCCGGAAGCTGAATCTGGTAGAAGCCATCACCTTCAATGGCAACATCCAGCTCGTTACCGGTCTGATTGATGTTGCCCGGCGTAAAGAGCTTGGTGACGCTGGCCGGCTTGGCACCAAGTCCCACCTGGATACCAGTCGGAATCTGGGTCGCATTGGTGGACGGGGCTCCCGTAGTCTTCAGGGATTGATACATCAGGTCCTGGAAGTCGGCCCGGCTCTTCTTGAAACCGGCAGTGTTAACGTTGGCCAGGTTGTTGGCCACCACGTCGATATTGAGTTGCTGAGTCTGCATCCCCGAAGCTGCGGTCCACAGTGCCCTGATCATGGAAAAACCTCCTGTTGATTCGTTGAGTGGTTGAGTGGTCTTTCACCACTGACTTGACAGTTTCTAGATTCTGCCAATGTCGTTGGCAGCCTTGCCGGCAGCGTCGTCGTAGCTCTTGACCACCCGCTGGCAGGCCTCGAAGTAGCGGTTAGCCTCTATCATCTGGACCATTTCCTGAACCACACTGACGTTGGAATCCTCCAGATGTCCCTGCCTGACCGAAGCCGTGAGCACCGGTTGCGGGGCAGCCTGGGGGTCGGAGGGAACGAACAGCGCACTCCCCGCCTTCTGGAGTGCGTACGGTTTGGGAAAATCGACAACTTCCAGTGTAGCAACCTGCGCGCCATCAACCATAACCTCGCCACGGGCACTGACCTCGACCCTGCTGCCATTTATGGTGATCGGTCCGCCACTGCCGACGACCTCATACCCGTCATTGGTCACAAGCCGACCGGCGGCATTGCGCTGAAAATTCCCCTGACGGGTGTAGGCACGCCCCTGTGGGGTATTGACCGCGAAGAAACCGTCACCGTCAATGGCAAGATCAAGGGTGTTGCCAGTCTGCTTGACCGGACCGGCACTGTAGTCGGTAAAGTAGATATTATCGGCCTGCACCAGCCCGGCCTTTTCCGGCGCTTCACCGGCACGCAGCGCCAGCAGGCTCTCAAAGGCAACCCGGTCCTTTTTGAACCCTGCCGTATTGGCGTTGGCCAGATTGTTGGAGATGACGTCCAGACGCCGCATTGCTGCAAGGTTGCCCGAGAGCGCCGTATACAACCCACTGTTCATAAAGACCTCCTTCGTCGGCTTCCGGATCGAGGACAACAACCTCGGACCCGGTTCTGCTATCGGTGCTGCTTCATCTTGGTGCGCAGGCGCAGGATTGCCTGGCTGTGGAGCTGACAGATGCGGGATTCGGTAAGACTGAGCACCGCACCGATCTCCTTCAGGTTGAGCTCTTCGTAGTAATAAAGCGTCACGACAATTCGTTCCTTCTCCGGCAGAGTATCAATCGCCTCCGCCAGCAGTTCCACGGTTTGGCGCTGCATCAACTGGTTCTGGGGATTGTCGATCGCCTTATCCTCGATGACATCCAACAGACCGAACGGGCTCCCGTCCTCGTCCTCCCAGGAATCGTCCAGGCTTACCACCGACAGAAAGTGTACTTCTTCCAGGAGCCGGAAGTACTCATGCAACTCTATCCCCATCGCCTTGGCCACTTCCTCGCTGGAAGGGTTTCGCCCCAATTGCTGTTCGAGGATCGCGAACGCACGCTCCAGACGCTTGAACTTGTCGCGCAGCGACCGGGTCAGCCAATCCTGGGCGCGGAGCTCGTCCATGATGGTTCCTCTGATACGCTGCTCCACAAAAGTTTTGAACTGAACACCACGGGTCGGATCGAAACGCTCGGCAGCCGTTATGAGCCCAACAATGGCGGCACTAATCAAGTCATCCCGATCCAGGTGCGGGGGGAGTTGTGAAGCGATCTTGCCGACCAGGAACTTGACGAGAGGGAGGTGTGATACGATCAGCTCGTCGCGACTGGCGTTGGCTGCACGCTGTGATTCTTCTTGGTAGGCCTTGACCACGCAGTTCATAACATCTCCAATCCCAGTGCCGGAGCAAATTTCTGGCGAAAGAAAAACTGAATATTCCCCTTCACCCGCGTGTCGCGTTCGCTTTCCAGGACCCGACGAGCCAGACTGGCAAAGCATTTGGAGGATTGGGCCTCGGGGAACAGATCGCAGACCGCCCGTTGCCGTTTCACCGCCTCAACAAGCTTTTCGTCCCAGACCACGCACCCTAGGTAATCCAGTGATATGTCCAGAAACCTGCTCGTCACATTTGACAGACGGGCAAAGACCTCCAGGGCATCGCCGGTGTCGTTCACCATATTGACCAGCACCTTGAAATAGCGCTCGCCGTAGCGGGTGGCCAGGAGCTTGATGAGGGCATAGACGTCCGTGATCGATGTGGGTTCCGGAGAAGCAACCACGACAATCTCCTGGGCCGCGGTATTGAAATAGGTCACGTTTTCCGAGATCCCGGCCTCGGTGTCGATGATGGCAATGTCGAAATTCTCTTCCAGGCTGTCCAGTTCGTCCAGTAGCTTGATCCGTTCATTCTGGCCGAGACTGGTATACTCCTGCACCCCGGAACCGGCCGGAACCAGCTTGATACCCGCCGGCCCCTGAAGGATTATCTCTCCCAGCCCCATCTCGCCGGACAGGACATGGTTCAGGTTATGGGCCGGCGACAGGCCGAGCAGGACATCGATGTTACCCACCCCCAGATCGGCATCGATCACCAGCACGCGCCGACCAAGCCTGGCCAGGCTGATCGCCAGATTAACCACCATATTGCTCTTGCCGACCCCCCCCTTACCGCTGGTAACCGCAATGACCCGCACCCCTTTCTGTCCGACCGACTCCGGAGCACGGGGCGTGGCTATCGTCCCCGACTTTTTGGAACGAGCCAGCTTACGCAGGGTATTGGCCTGATCGTTTGGCACCTTGGTCCCACTCATCTATGGCTTCTCTCTCAAGATAAGGTTTGCCAGCCGCCGAGGGCTTGCCACCACGATATCTTCCGGCACCATCTGGCCGTTGGTGAAGTAGGAAAGTGGAAGTTTATGACGAACATGCGTATTGACGATGCAACCGAGAGTTTCGCTCTCGTCCAGCTTGGTGAAAAGGACCCTGTTTACCGCGAGCCCACTGAACCGGCTGACGATATCGTCCAGCTCCTTGTCCTTGGTGGTTGCCGACAGACAGAGATGGATCTCCACCCCCTGTGCCGAGTTAAGGAACGATCTTAGTTCTTCAAGCTTTTCCTGGTCCTTGGGGCTGCGGCCGGCAGTATCGATCAGGATCAGATCCTTGTCGCGATGGGTCTCCACGCAACTCTTGAGCTCGTCGGGAGTGTTGGCAACGTCAATCGGAATATCCATGATCCTGGAATAGGTTTTGAGCTGTTCGACGGCCCCCACCCTGAAGTTGTCGATCGTTACCAGCGCTACGTTCGCCCCTTTGTGCATTGCGTAGTGTGCTGCCAGCTTGGCAGTGGTGGTGGTCTTGCCGACGCCGGTCGGGCCAACGAGCGCGATGATCCGCGGCGAATCCTTGCGCAGGCGCAGCGGCCCGGTGCACTTGATCGTATTGGCAAAGGCCTCGAACATGGAGTAGCGAAGCTCCTCCATATCCTCGCCACGCTCCGCAGTGGGCCGAATATAGTCGATCAGTACCGCTGCTGCGTCATCGGCCACGCCGCCCGACTTGAGCTCTGCGGCAAGCCGTTCCAGATTGCTTTGATACTCGCCGCCAAGCTCGTCAGCGTCTATCGATTCCGCCCCCCCCCGCTCTTCCCGGGGAAAGGTAACCGGCACGACACTCCGCTTTTCACGGGTCGTAACCACATTCATCAGGTACTTTTTGATGTCGTCCAGGTCTTCCTTGGAAAAGCGTGACGCAACGGCACCGGGCACGGCAGCAGGTGCAGTTGGTACGACAGCGGGTTCCACCACTGCCGGGGCCGCAGGAGGATCGGCGGGTGCCGGCTCGCGGGTGGTAAGTTTTTCGACCTTGTCCCTGAGTTCGCGCAGTTCCCTGGCCAGGGGGCCCAGCATGGAATTCTGAAACTCTTCCCTGGTGGAAAGTTCGCGCTCCTCTTTCTCCCGATAGGGATTGGCCCGTGGCGTTGCCGGGCGTTGGTCGAGTGCCGCAGTGATCTCGAAATACGGCTTGGAGAAGATCCCCATGATCCCCTTCTTGCGCTCCTTGCGCGAAGAGAGGATCATGGCATCGGCCCCCAGCTCGGCCTTGACCATCTTGAGGGCCTCAGCCATGTCACCGGCACGGAAGGTCTTAACTAGCATGGATGCTTACCACCCCCAGGGATTGAATTTTGACGTGCGGTGGAATCTCGTTGTGGGACAGTATGGTGAGGTTCGGGATGAACCGCTCGGTGAAGCGCTTCAGATGCCGCCTGACGTTGGGTGATGCGATCATGACCGGTTGGGTTCCGGACTGGTCGAACTGCGCCATGGTCTGGCGGACTGCCCCTAGCAGCTGCTGGGCAACCGCCGGTTCGATGGCCAGATAACTCCCCTGTTCCGTTACCTGGACCGCTTCGGTCACGATCTCCTCCACCTCGCGGTCGAGGGTGATGATGCACAGGAGGTCGTCCTCGCCGGTGAACTGGTCGACGATCACCCGGCCCATATTCTGGCGCACGAACTCGGTCAGGACATCCGCATCCTTGGTTATGGCAGCGTAATCGGCCAGGGTCTCCAGAACGGCACGGAGATCCCTGACGGAAACCTGTTCCTTCAGGAGGTTCTTCACCACCCTGAGGACCGTTCCCAGGTTTAGCAGGTTCGGTACCAGCTCTTCGACCACTTTCGGGAAGCTTGCCGCCACATTGTCGAGCAGTTGCTGGAGTTCCTGGCGGCCCATCAGTTCGTGGCCGTAGCGCTTGATGATCTCGCTGACATGGGTGGCGATGACCGTCGCATTGTCCACCACCGTATACCCGGAATGCTGGGCATGCTCCCTCTCGCTTCCCTTGATCCAGAGCGCGGGAAGTCCAAAGACCGGCTCGGTGGTCTTGACCCCTTCCACATGGCCCGACACAGCCCCGGAATCCATGGCCATATACTGGCCCGCCATCTCTCCGCCACCGACCCTGGCACCACGGATAAGGATGTTGTATTCGTTGGGCTTGAGCTGCAGGTTGTCGTGGATATGGACCGGAGGCACAATGAACCCCATCTTCTGAGCACACTGTTTCCGGATATTGCGAATCCGCTCCAGAAGTTCTCCCTCCTGGGCCGCATCGACCAACGGTACAAGGCCGTAACCGACCTCCAGCTCCAGCATCTCCAGCGGCCGGATAGCGGTGACCTGTTCGGCGACCTCTTCCCGCGATATCCCTTCGGGAAGCGCCATCAACTCTTCTGCCACCTCCCCCTTCCGGCTGCTGGACATCGTTGCCAGGAGGAAGGCAACGCCGGAAAGAAGGAAAAAGGCAAAGTGGGGGAGTCCGGGAATCAGGGCAAAGGCGAACATGACCCCGGAGACCACGTAATACGCCTTGGGGTAGTTGAAGATCTGGCCGGCAATCTCGCGGCCGAAACTGTTTTCGTCGGCCGACCTGGTGACGATGATACCGGCTGAGGTGGAGATAATGAGTGCCGGAATCTGGGCAACGAGCCCTTCCCCGACGGTAAGCAGGGTATAGTTCTGTAACGCCATGTCCAGCGGCATCCCCTGCTGCCAGACGCCGATGATGAAGCCGCCGAAGATGTTGACCAGCATGATGATGATGGCTGCGATCGCGTCACCGCTCACGAACTTGCTGGCACCATCCATGGAGCCGTAAAAATCGGCCTCGCGGGATATTTTCGACCGCCGCTCCCGGGCCTCTTTTTCGTTGATCAGACCACTGGACAGGTCGGCGTCAATGGCCATCTGCTTGCCGGGCATGGCATCCAGGGTAAACCGGGCCGCGACCTCGGCCACCCGGCCGGAGCCCTTGGTGATGACCATGAAGTTGATGATCACCAGGATCAGGAACACAACCGCGCCGACTACATAGTTGCCACCGACCACGAACTGGCCGAAGGCCTTGATGACCGCCCCGGCCGCCTCTGCCCCTTCGCTGCCATGGAGCAGGATGAGGCGGGTGGAGGCGATGTTCAGGGCGAGACGATACAGGGTGGTAAGGAGCACTACGGACGGAAACACCGAGAAATCGAGGGGCTGTGTTGTATAGAGACAGACCAGGAGAATGGCCAGGGCTGCTGTAATATTGGCCGCCAAAAAGATGTCGAGGATGAATGGCGGCAGGGGGACGATCATCAGGGCCAAAACGCCGATAACCCCAACCGCCATGTAGATGTCGGCATTGTTCCGGAAGGGGTTGACGTTTATGACCTCGGCCGTCGGGTTAGCCATTGCTTCGTTTCCTTGGGATAATCGGGCGATATTCAGCGCAAGGAGACGTGTGCAACGGGTGTGCCACCCGGCACGGCAGGTTCGGAACAACGGAGGGAGGCTGTAACGCGGCGAATGTACCGAATTAATGGCCACGTCCCTGGTTTACGGGGAGGGGAAACGGACTGTTATCCGGGATGGCGACGGCATTTTGAAAACAATGGGGTCAATGTTTTGACTAGCGCCAACAGGAGATCAGATTTTTCCTTTGAGGCTGAAGACATAGGCGAGTACTTCCGCAACGGCAGCATAGAGGGATTCCGGGATCTCCCGACCTTCTTCTACTTGTGCATACAGTTCTCTGGCCAGAAACCGGTTCTCCACCAGCATGACCTTGTGTTCCCGGGCGATTTCCTTCATCTGCTGGGCCATGTAGTCCACCGCCTTCACGAGAACCACCGGAGCAGCCATACTGTTTCGTTCGTACTTCAGGGCAACGGCATAATGGGTCGGGTTGGTGATGACCACGTCGGCTGTGGGAACGATCTTTCGCATCCGCCGCCTCGCCTGGGCATACCGGAGTTGCTTGATCTTCGCTTTGACCTGCGGATCGCCCTCGGTATCCTTTGATTCCTGCTTCACTTCCTGCTTGGTCATCTTCAGATTCTCGATGAAGCGCCACTTGACCCAGGCCAGGTCGAAAATCGACAGAACCAGCAGTACACCGCAGGAATGGAGTACGATCTTGAACGAAATATGGCTGACATAGGTCAGTATCCCCAGGATATCGCTGTCAACGATGTAGACCAGATTGACCACCTCGTCGCGCAGGACCCGGTAAGCCATCCAGCCGACGATGAAGAGTTTCAGGACCGACTTGAGCGCCTCGACGGCCGCATCCTTGTTGAAAAGCCGCATCATGCCCGAAAACGGGTTCAGCTTGTCCAGGGAGAGCGACATCCGCTCCCAGGAGATGCTGAACGGCTCCTGGACAATGGTCACCAGGAAGGTCGCGATGAGCATGACCACCATGTAGGGCGCGAGTACCGCCCCCATCATCAGCATACACTTCAACATCAGGGAGTAGACCCCGGCCGGAGTGACGTCCTGGACCCGCAGGTTGGCCAGGATGTCGTGGGTTTCCCCCTTGAGGGTCGCCAGAATAAAGCCGCTGCTGGCATAGAGGGTGACAATGGCGGCCAGAAGAGTGGCGGTACTGGTCAGCTCCCGACTGCGGGGGAGATTCCCCTTGTTCTTGGCCTGGGAGATCCGCTTGCCGGTCGGCTTTTCGGTACGTGAGTGTTTGTCCTGTTCGGCCATGGCGTGGTCAGGAAAGGAGTTTGAAAATCGTTTTGAGTTGGAGCGGGAGCTGGCCGAACGTTCCCTGGAGCGTCTTCAGGAAGGCCAGAACGGTGAAGCCGAGCACCATGAAGCCGATACCGATATTGAGCGGCAGGCTGACAACGAAGATGTTCATCTGGGGAAAGGCCCGGGCCATTACGCCAAGGACCACGGTCGTCGCCAGCAGGGACACCATTACCGGCGCAGCCAGCTTGATCCCGATGACAAAGATTTGTCCCACCAGACCGATGATGAATAGTACCAGCTCTTCCTTCACCTGCCAGCTACCGACCGGCAATGTCTGATAACTGTCCACCAGTGCGGAAAAAAAGAAATGATGTACCCCCAGCGACAGGAACAGGAGCATGGCCAACAGGTTCTGCAGGACCGCCATGGCGGTGAACTGTCCCTCCATGGCAGGGTCGAACTGCACCGCAATGGAGAGCCCCATCTGGGTGGCCACCAACTGGCCGCAGAATTCGATCCCGGAAAAAATCACCTGGGCCAACAGCCCCAGGGTAAACCCGATGAGCGCCTCTCTGACCATGAGAATCATGAGCCCTATGGCATCACCATCAAGAGGCGGGACCCTGGTCCGCACCAAAGGGAACAGGAGCAGTGTCATAGCCAGGACAGCAACGGTCTTTATCCGCACCGGGACGGCTCGGCCACCGAACGAGGGAATGGACGAAAAAATCCCGGCCATGCGTCCGAAGACCACGGCAAAGGCCATGAACTCGTTTATGGTGGCAAACGGCAACGAAGGAATCATTTAAAGGCCATGGCTGGTAACTGCTGAATCGTGACTGGGAAACCCTTAGCTCACTACTTTCGCATCGTGGCGATCAGGGAGAATATTTCCCGCGTAAAGTCGGTCATATAGGTCATCATCCAGGGAAAGAAGATGATAACGGCCACCATGACCGCCACGATCTTCGGGACAAAGGTAAGGGTTGCCTCGTTGATGGAGGTGACGGTCTGAAAGATGCTGATAAGCAGGCCGATAACGAGACTGAAGATCAGGAGCGGTGCCGATAGGAGCAGAATGGTCTCAAAGCTGCGCCGGGCGAGTTGGACAACTAGTTCAGGGGTCATGGGAACCTCGAAAAACCGTGACTGGTGACTGGTGACTGGTGACTGGCAAGCCAGAAGCATCAATCACGTTGTTTATCCGAAACTTTTCACCAGGGAGCCGATCACCAGCCCCCAGCCATCCACGAGCACGAAGAGGAGGATCTTGAACGGCAGGGAGATCATAACCGGAGGAAGCATCATCATCCCCATGGACATGAGGACCGATGCAACCACCATATCAACCACAAGAAACGGAATATAGATCAGAAAACCGATCTGGAACGCGGTCCGCAGTTCACTGATCATGAACGCCGGGATGATGGTAATAGTCTGAATGTCATCTGCATTGCGGGGGCGGGGCTGCTTGGCAATGTTTAAAAACAGGGCGAGATCCTTCTCCCGGGTCTGGGAGAGCATGAATTTGCGCACCGGCATGATGGCACGCTTGAACGCCTCTTCCTGGCTGATGGTCTGGGCCCGGTAGGGCTGGAGGGCCTGGGTATTGATCTGCTGCCAGACCGGTCCCATGATGAAGAAGGTGAGGAACAGGGAGAGCCCGATAATGATCTGATTGGACGGGGCCTGCTGGGTGCCGATGGCGTTACGGAGAAAAGAAAGAACCACCACGATCCTGGTGAACGAAGTGGTCATGATGAGGAGTCCCGGAGCTAGGGACAGAATGGTCATCAGGAACAATATCTGGAGAACAACGGAGATTTCGCCGGGTTTGGTGGCCTGGCCCACCCCTACACTGATGGTGGGAAGCGCCACCGGCTCGGCAATGGCTACCGATGCTGTAAGGAGCAGCAGGCCGCATACGGAAAGGACCACACAAAGAGGTCTCATCGACCGACCTCACTTCCAGCCGTTCCGCTTTTGACGCTACTGTAAGAGGAAAGCGGGCGGATCGTCCGACGCAGGCGTTCCCAAAAGGTCCAGGCAATTGTTTGCCGTTCTTCTATACCCCCAATCACCTCTATCTCTTCCACCATGTCGATCTGTTTTACAAAATTGAGCTGCTCTCCGGAACTGGCGAGCAGCAGGTACTCTCCGGCCACTTCCACCAGGAAGAGCGATTTTTTGGGTGCCAGATAGCGGGTCTCCACAAGCCGGATGTAGCGTTGACCAACAGCCGGACCGCCGCCGGCATTTAGCCAGCGCCCCCCCAGCCAGGAAAGAACCAGGATCAGCCCCACCACGACCGCCAGTGCTGCAATCATCTGAACGAGGCTGGAAAGGAATCCGAACCCCTCGCTCGTGCCATCGGCAGCAAAAACCGCTGCCGGAAGCAGCAGGATCATGCCCGCCGGAGGCAGAGAATTCACAGCACCTTCTCCACCCGTTCGTTAGGACTCACCACATCCACCAGCCGCACCCCGAACTTCTCGTTCACCACGACCGCTTCGCCACGGGCAACCAGCTTCGAGTTGACGAACACGTCCAACGGTTCGCCGGCCAGCTTGGTGAGTTCCACCACCGACCCCTGGTTGAGCTGGAGGACATCCTTCACCAGGAGTTTGGTCCTGCCGAGTTCGACGGTCAGCTGCAACGGTATATCAAGGATGAAATCCAGATTTTTCCTATCGGGAACCGATTCACGCTGCTCCCCAGCCGGTACGGTATCACTCATATGTCTCGTCCCCCTCCTTCTTCAACACCTGGGTTATCTGTACTGCCTTGTTGCCGCGCCGCACACCGCCGATCCCCTTGTACTTGGGAGCATCCCCCACCTTGATCGTCAGCTCTGCCGGATCGGACTTGTCAATGATGATGGTATCTCCCGGCGCCAAATTCAGGAGTTCGTCCATGGTAATGGTCGTACTCCCCATCTCCACGGCAACGTCCAGTGGGGTATCCATCAGGTCGCTGACCAGTCGCTGTGACCATTGGGGGTCGACGGCCATCATATCAAAATGCGAACCGGCCTTGAGCTTGTCCCTGAGCGGGTCGATGGTCATATAGGGAATGGCGAAGAGCATCGATCCCACCGAATCCTCCACCTGGATTTCCAGTTCCGCCGATACCACCTGATACTCAGGCGGCACGATATTGACCAGCCTGGGGTTTATCTCGATCTTGAGCAGGCTCAAATGGACCTGCTGAAGTGGGTGCCAAGCCTTTTCCATGTCCACGAGCAGGTCCTTGGCAAGCTTTTCCACCAGGCGCAGCTCTATGGAGGTAAATATGCGGTTGGTCGGTACAATCGGTTTGCCCGTGCCACCGAGAATACTATCCACAAAAGTAAAGATAAGGGTGCTGTCCATGGCCAGAAGCGCCGCCCCTTTCAGGGGTTCCAGCTTGAAAATAGCCAAACAGACCGGTGTAGGAAGCGACTGGAGGAAATCGTCGAATTTGCAGGCTTGAGACCCTACTTTTCGGTACTCCACCGACTTACGGAGCCGGCTGGAAAGGCTGACGCGGCTGTACCGGATAAAACCGTCGAAGATAATGTCCAGGTTGGGGACATATCCCTTATGGGATTCGGTACTGAACAGGTCGTATTTGGCAATGGCCCCTTCCTGCCGGGCCAGTTCCTTTTCCGGGTCGATCCGTCCATCGAAGACTGCCGACAGGAGGGCTTCGATTTCTTCCTTGGTAAGGATGTTTTCCATATCAATCCCGGCTATACCTGTCGATCAACGCTACGTGCCATACCAAAAAGGACCTATTGAACCACGAAGTCGGTAAAATAGACGCGGGTCACTTTGCCCGGAGCGAGAATACGCCCGACCGCAGAGAGGATTTCCTCACGCAGCTGGTTTTTCCCCTGCAGGTCCTGAATGTCGCGAAGCGTCTTGGTGGTGAGAAGAACCAGTATCGCATCCCTGAGCGGTGCCTGCCTGGCATCGAGCTCCGCCTTGACGGCCGAATTGGCCATTTCGAACTCCACCTTCAGCTTGAGATAACGGATCTCCTGGCCGTCGTAGATATTGACGATGAACGGTTCCAGCGAAGCGATATTGGCCGCTGCACCGGCGGCCCCCTCTTTCCCCTTCTCGCCTCCACCACCATGGGCTCCGCCTCCACTCTCAGCGGGCTTGGCTTCGGCGGCAGCCTCCGGCTTGGCAGCCTTGTCATCCTTCTTGCCACCGCCCATCGTGAGCATGAGCACCACGGCGATCACGACAGCGAGGACCGCTCCTCCGATGATGAAGAGCATCTTCTTGTTCTTGGGGGATTCCTTAACCTCTGCATCCTGCTCAGCCATTAAACCCCTCCTTTACGGGCATGAATAAAGGCAATTATTGCCGAAATAACTGATTATGCAACCAGAGTGCCAGCCGCTGGCACGACTCCGGCGTAACGGCGGCCTATTGTGCACTGTGCTCCGCGATAAATCAAGGCTTCTCTGCGTCATTAGTGGCAACGGTAATTGGTCTCGAACGTCAAAGGTTTGACAACCAACTCAGCCGCCCGCGCGGTCTATTCGACAAAAAAGGGGACACGTTGCCGTGCCCCCCCCCGTTTGCAACTTATAGCCAAGTCCCCTACCGCTTAAGGTTCAGAACCTCCTGGGTCATTTCATCGGCGGTAGTAATGGTCTTGGAGTTGGCCGAGTAAGCCCGCTGGGTCACGATAAGGTTGACGAACTCCGTAGCCATGTCCACGTTGCTCTGTTCGAGCGAATTGGACAGCACCTTGTTGCTGGTGCCGTTAGGGGTATTGGCGGCCAGAGAGAATGCAACTGCAGGAATCCCCGCTGCAGCCGTAGGGTTGTACAGGTTGCCACCAGCCTTCTCAAGCGCCGAAGGATCAACGGGCGAAACTATGGCAAGTTTCTGGACAGTCAAGGCATTGGCAGGGGTAGTGGCAATACCGACCGTACCCGATGTGTTGTAATAAAGGGTCGAAACACCATCCTTGGCAAGGTAGCTGATCAGACCGTTAGGTTCGATCTTGACGATCTTGGAAAAGTCCGTCGCCACATTGGCAGGGAGCCCGGTATCGAGGAACTTGATCGGGTTGCCTTGAGTGTCGAGCACTTGATACCCTTCCGGATTTATCAGGGTCAGGGTGTTGTCCACGTGAAAAGAGCCTGCCCTGCTCAACAGGGCCGAATTTTGCGCGGGCACCGGCGCCGCCGTCGTCGGCGGCTTGAGGGCAAAGAAGCTGTTCCCCTGAAGCGCCAGGTCGGTCACGCTGCTGGTATTCTGGGTGGACCCTGAGGAAAATATATTGTCGATCTTCTGCATGGCCATGCCGCGGCCGACCTGGGAGTTGTTGCCAATGCTCGTGTACAGCATGTCATCAAACAGGGTGCGGCTCGATTTAAAGCCAGTGGTATTGACGTTGGCGATATTGTTGCCGATGACGTTGATGGCTTCACCGTTGTTCAAAAGGCCGCTGACGCCGGTAAACAATGCGGATGTTACGCTCATTTTCGTGCCTCCTTTAGCACTGTTGGGGGATGCGTCTGTCGGTCGGCATCCCGCGGGCTTCCTTCAGGAGGGCCAGCCCGGTTGTTGGTTCAGAGTTCAAGGTTCAACGTTCAAGGTTGGGAGCCGGTACTCGCCGGTCCCTCCAATCAGACAATCACTGCCGAATCGATCTTGGTAAAGACATTCCCCTGCATAGCGGCCCGATCCACGGCGGTAACCACGGTCCGGTTGCTGACGCTGACCACGAACGCCGCGGCGCCCATCATAATCAGGGAATCCTTGCCCCCTTTTTGCGCCACGCTGTTGACGGCCCCTTCCAGTTTCTGCAGATCGACATCGTTCAGGGAAATCCCCCTGGCCGCCAGCCGCTCCTGGGCATGCTGGGAAAACTTGAGCCCCTGAGCCGGCAGTTTCTGACCGAGAATGGTTGCAAACGATGTGGTCGGCTTGGCCGACTGGCTCGGTGCCTGCCGTGCCGGTTGCGGTGTCGTTACCTGGATCGGTTCAGGGATGAAGATCTTGTCGATCACGTTCATACCCCTTTCACCTGCAGAACGGCACCCATGCCAATATCAATGCCACCGGCCGTAAGGATCGGGGTGCTCCCGTCAATCCTGACCCCGTCGATACGCCCTCTGACCAGCGAAGTTCCTGCAACGGCCCCGCCGCTGGCATTCGTACCAGTAACCTCGAATGAGTAGGTGCCGGACGACAGCAGTGAACCATTGCCACCCTTGCCATCCCACGCGATACTGCCGTCCCCGGCCGCGGTCTGTCCCGAAGTCAGGGTTCTGACCAGGTTGCCGGCCGCATCCTTGATATTGATATTCAGGGAAGATGCCGGTTCGCTCAGCCTGAAATTCAGGTTAGCCGGACTGCCCGCCGTGAGAGCCACCTGGTTTCCTGTTGCCAACACATCCTTGCCGATGAAGGAAACGGCCGATACTACCGTGTTGTTATTCTGGGCCGTCAATAGACTCTGAAGGTTGGTGTTGGTGTTGTATGCCTGCTCGACTTGGGAAAGTTGGGCGAGCTGGGCGATGAACTGGTTGCTGTCCTGAGGCTTCAGCGGATCCTGTTGCTGAAGCTGGGTCACGAACAGCTTGAGAAAGTCGTCCTTGTTCATGCCGGTTGCCTTCTTCATGGCAGCCGCGCCATCCGCAGCATTAGTTGTTGCTGTAACTGAATTCACCATACGTACCTCCTTTCCAGCTTGTGCTGCCCGCTAAAAGCGGACATCCAGCAAGCTGCCCTGCTGTGGTTCCCAATAGGCGGTCATTGCCCGGCGGTCCACAACGTCACCATCTTCGGCCTGTTCAGTCACAATACGGCCGGGTCGATTAGCCTGTCCATCCAGAACCTGCTGCCGAGGCTCCCTGAAAAGCTGCTGTTGATCCTGCCGCTGCCCGGTGGTAACGTCAAACCGTTCCACTATGATCTGTTGCCGGGACAAGGTTTCTTTCAGGCTGTCCATGTTAGCGGTAAGTGCTTCCCGTACTGCCGGGTTCTCGGCCACGATATGAAGCCGCAGCCGCTGGTCGTCAAGTTTCACGTCAATTCTGAGAGAGCCGAGTTCCTCGGGATGAAGCCGCAGGACCACCCGCCCGTCGTCGGCACGGAACTCGGCCTTGCCGAGCTGTTCCTTGACCTGTGCCAGAATCTGCTCATGGCTGGGTGATTTTACCACCTCTCCGGCTGCCGGGAGTACTGCCGGTTCACCCTTCGTCACGCCGGCACCACCGATCAGCGTTTGCGGCGCCTTCGCTACTGTTGCCACATCTGACGACAGATCAGCCTTGGCCGGTTTTGCAGCCAATTCAGTCGACCGATCAGTGGCAGCATCTTCCACGACTACTTCCAGCAGCGGCCGGTTGAAAATCTGACCATTTGCTGCTGGTGCCGGTGCCGGTGTTTCGGCCCCGCGTACCGATAACGGATCGTGTCCGCCCCTGGCTGGCATCTTTATCGGTTTCCCGCTGAACTGTGCAGACCGCTCTTCTCCAGCCATCGGCAAAGTTTCCCGATCGGCTTCTTTCGGCACGGGCGGAAAAGCCGTTGCCTCTTGCGCTTTGGCAATATTGGCACCAAGGGTTGCCACTGCCGTCCGTAATGGCGGTTCCACTGTTATTGCCGGTGGTGCAGCTGTGGTCAGACCTGGCACTGCCGCGGTAACAAGCGGCTGGGTTTCTGAAGGATTCGGTATTGCTCCCTTTGTACTGATATCGCCAGGACCAGCAGGACCAGCAGGACCAGCAGGATTGGCAGGATTGGCAGTCTTAACGACAATCCGGTCTGATGATTCCGATAGATCAGGCCGTTTCGGCAGCTGGCTGGTCGGCACAGGTTGCGACAGAAGTTGCAGCGTGGCAGCCAACAGGATTTCGGTGGTTTCCGGGGACGGCTCTGTTGTTACTGCCTGGCCACTCTTCGCTGTTGTTTTCTCAGCATCTTTTGGTGCCATCTCACTGCCTGTATCATTCTGAACAGGTACGAGAAGCATTCCTGCGGCACCAGCCTCCCCCGCCTTCTGCGGGGTTTCACCGTTCCCGGGCAAAGGCGCCGGTGCTGCCCGGAAGGCGAACAGTGCGGAGATAGCCGTGTTATCCGGTAACAGGGAAGAAGGGACGTTACCACCTGCAGCCGGAGGTGTTTGGCCAGACTGCTCTCCTGTTGCCGGCAACATATCCACGGGAATTGCCATGGTTTGAACCGGGACAGCCGGGACCGGCATTGTCACCGGCATGGATGCTCCTGTCGTTCCAGTCAGCATTCTGCCGAACAGGGACGAGATCGTGTCTCCGCCGGGGGCTCCCGGCAGTTCCGCAGCCACGACGCCGTTCTGGGGCATGGCTGGCGGTACGAGTACTGCTATTGCATTGCTTTCCATTGTATATCACCCCCTTTCCGCGTGGATTGCACCCCGAATATCCAAACCGGCTCCGTTGACCGGCGTAGAATCACTTCGACAGATTGAGCCGGGACCATTTGAGGACCCGTGGTTGATTCAGGAACGGAATCAGCTTGATGGCGGTCTTCTGGTCCATCTGATTGAGCATGCCGACAACCGTATCCTCGTCCAGTTTATCCATCAACTTGCCCGCTTCCTCTGGTTTGAGCCCCTTGTAAATTTTCAGCATGCGCCGGTAACGCTCGTCCATCTCCTGCTTCTTGGCCTTGACCGACTCGTCCAGGGACTTCTTCACGGCGTTGATTTCAGCAAGCCTGGTATCCAGCTTGGTGGCAAGCTTTTTCAGCTCCTGCTCCTTGGCGTTCAGCGCCGCTTCCTTTTCCGCCAACTGGCGACGCCGGATCTCAAAACCGGCCAGTTCATCGCTGGAAGGTCCCGAACCAAACAACGTCGTTTTTTCGCCGTCCCTGGTCACTGTCGCGGGAACAACGGCATTTGCCGCCTCGGCGTGGCCAACCCGGCGAAGCAGATCGCTCCCCAGCAACCAGAATACCAGCACCGAAACAAGAACCACTGCACTGAGCAATTTCTTCACTTTTTGCTCCGACTGTTTCCCTGAATGGCAATCTCATCCAGAAAATTTCGTTCCTTGGCGGCCACTTCCAGGCGATGGGCCGCGGTCGTCTTATCCTTGAAGGATTCCAGCACCTTTTTGTCCTTGGCCGCGCTCAGCAGGATCTCGCGCTTTTCCTCAACCTCTTCGTTCAAGGTACTTACCACTTCGCGCTGGTTTTTTATATCCGATGACTGCTTGCGCGAAAACTCGGCATAGAGTTGAAACTCCAGGGCCAGAATGCCGGCCGTCTCCTTTTCCTTCAACTCGCGCGCAAGCCGTTCGGCCTTTTCCTCTTCGCTCTTGAGGCGCCGGGTGGCGTTATCGAACTCGCTCCGGGCCACCGCTAACTCCTGCTTGCGGGCCTTTTCCACCTCGCGCCGGTAGTTCAGCACCTGCTGAAGACGAAACCCATCCTTGGGCATCTTCCGCTCCTCACCTACTACGGCAATGTTAGCAGCCGGCGATTACGCTGCAGCCGTTTCATCGAACAGTTCCCGAAGCCCGTTGACCGCTTGGTCCACACTTACTCCCGTATGGATGTCCTGGCGGATGTACGCGTTGACTTTTTCCATCTTGGCAATGGCATAATCGATGGCCGGGTTGCTTCCCGCCTTATACGAGA
>JAJZTK010000229.1:0-1183 GCA_021849045.1 Deltaproteobacteria bacterium
CGTACTTGGGGAAGGCGGCGGTCCGGTGGGTCTTGTAGACGTCCAGCCGGAAGGTCGGGTACTTCTTCAGCATCGCCTTGACCCCCTCGGACAGCTTGTCCGAGTACTGGGCCATGTTCCTGGCACTGATGGCGAACTGCGGCTTCTCGCCGGCGAACGGATCGGGCCGCCACCCCTTCTTGGTGTAGTTGGCCGGTGCCTTGCTGAGTCCGCCGGTGTACTCGGGAATGGTCCCTTCCTTGTTCCCCGCCTTTTCGGCCCCGACCAGGGTCAGGTTCTTGCCGAGCTGGGCCGCCTTGTCCGCGGATACCGCCCCAAAAGCCAGTCCTGCGCTGGCCAGGGTCAGACACCCTGCCAGCAAACTGTTCCGTATCAACATATCGTTCCTCCTTTTCTTAGAATGTGGCTTTCAACGTCAGGGACAACAGGTCCCGGTCCCTGAGCAGGGCAATCGCATCCGACGCACCTTGTCCGGGCCCTTCAAAACCGGGCGGCGCAATCTGGCCGCCCGCATCCGGGCGAACCTTGCCGAAGAAGCTGGCATAGGTCAGGTCGATCTTGTATTTGGCGAACACGTCGAACGAGAGCCCGGCACTGTAACTGCCGGTTCCCTCGGTGCCGCCGGTCAGGGTCGCCGCGTTGCCGTGCATCCCCATGGAGAAGTTGAGCGGCATGGCCATGTCCACCCCCGGCAGGACCTGCTTCCATTCCGGCACCAGGTTGACCGTTACCGTGGAGTTGTCCCTGGTGGCATGGCCGACACCGAGGTTAGTGGGCTGGCCAAAGATGTTAGTACCGGGGCGGCCGGTGAAGTACTGACCATTTTCACTGACCCGGTTCCAGCGGCCATAGGCAAACTCCAGGATGGCGGAGCCGGTATCGAACACGGGGGTCTTTGGCAACAGCGTCAGGAAGTTCACCACCGCGTGCATGGTGTCGCCGCGGGCCCCGGCCGGGGCAAACCACTGGCTGGTCAGCGGCATGTTCCGCCGATAGGATAACTCGGAGCCGACGCTGACCCCCATGATCTGCTTGGCAAAGCTGATCCCGTAGAGACTGATGTTGGATTTGTAGTCATTGTGATAGCCGCTGGCATCCATGAGCACCTGCGGCATCTTGTCGGAGAAGTTGCGGTAGTGGAACCCCAGGGTCCCGTTCAGCCACTCGGGACTGTAGGCCACCT
>JAJZTK010000229.1:1193-4478 GCA_021849045.1 Deltaproteobacteria bacterium
ATGGTTGCGTCGCTGGTCATCCAACCGTCCACCATCCCCAGGTAACTCCCCCCCTCGGGGAAGATGTTCGACTCCCATTCCAGGTAGTACTGGCCGGCAATGGTGAGCTCGTTGGTCGGCTGGACCTGGACCGATACCTGGTTCAGCGGCCGGAAGATCTCTTTCAGCTCGACGCCCGGCATGGCCAGGGCCTTGGCCATGTCGATGGGCGACTGGCCATAGGAAATGCCGTTGGAGCCGGCAGCGGGGAAGAACGCCTCGCCCCAGTAGATGGTGTGCCGGCCGGCCCGGACGTTGATCGGGACGTCGCCGATATTCACTTTGCCAAAGACGAAGGCGTCCAGCAGTTCGCCGTCCGGCCCGGCAAAGCGCCGCTTGGTGTACTGATTCAGTCCGGGAGATGGTTGACCTTTTTCAAGATGGTTCGAGGTCTGGGGCGAGCGGTTATCCAGCCCTTCCTTGTAGATCGGGTCGTACCAGAGGGCCCCGCTCAGCCGGAAACCGAAATCCTTTTTGTAGACCAGGTCCGCCTCGGAAAGGAGATCCAGACGGCTCGAGACGATCCCCACATCGAAGTTGCGGTTACCGTCATCATGGTTGACACTGCCGACAAGATCCTTGTTCTGCCCTTTGAGGCGCTGGGCCAGGGTGTATCTGAAGGTGTTGTCCCAATGGATTACGACGTCTTCGTTGTCCGTGGGGATCTCGAACGCATCGGCGTTGACCCCGATTCCCAGGACAGCCATCAATGCCACTGCCAGACAACTGCACCCCATGAGCCGCAGACCATGCGTATGCTTCATTTTTGGAAACTTTGTCCCCATCTAACCCTCCTTACTTTGTTCTTACTGACAGCTTGTGAACATATCGCCTCAAAACCTTGATGCTCTGTTCTCCTTTCCCGTTGATCACTTCTAGCCAGTCAGCGCTTCACCCTCCAGAGAGCATCGGAAAGAGGAAAATGCAGTCCCCGTCACTCAATGGTTTGTCCATGGTGGCGTGACAGCCGTTAACGAGGGACATGCCTAGTTCCCCATCTCCGATGCCGACGTGGGCAACGACCTGCCGGAGGGTGATCCCGTCAGGATGCTCCTGGTCCTCCTCCATGAACCGGCCGTCCCTGAAGGAGGCGTAAAGCTTTACCGTTATTCTCATCATTCTTTCCTCGCCAACCCGCGTCACGAAGGAGCTGCCCGTCAGAAATTCCAGAATTCGTCGATTTCTTCGTCGGTAAAGTCCCACACGGCGTTATGTGGCAACATGGGCTCCCGGAAGAACTCCGGCAGCCGGTCGTGCTTGTTGGTGAAGCCGGCGCCGATGTTGAAGGCACGTTCGGTCTTGAGGATGGCGACGCCGATGTCGCCAATCCATGCGGGGGTGAGATCGAAGCCGAAGCGCGCGTTGAGCAGGTCGATCAAGGCCGGCACGAACTCCGGGTTGTCTTCCATCGGAAACCCGACAAAATGACAGAGCCCGACCGAATCGATGGAAATCTGCCCTGTCTGGAGGTGCCGCGAAAGCCAGACCTGTTCATCCTTCTTGAGCGGATCGATGATCCGGCCGCCGCACCCCATGAGGTTGTGGCCGATGGTGTAGCCGGCGGTGTGGTCGGCACCCATCGGGCTGGTGGCGTAGGTGATGCCGATCCCTTTTATCGCCCGGGGGTCGTAGGCGGGAATGGCCTGGTTCTTGACCACCGGCACCCTGGTGACACCATAGATCTTGCCGACATTGCCGGCACCACTGCCGAGAATGCGGCCAAGAGGTGTTCCCGTACCGATCTCGTCCTTCAGGATGCGGAGCACCTCCCTGCCGTCGCCGAAGGGGAGCACGCCCGCTTCCATTGCTACGCCGAAGGTGACCGACGTCTCGATGGAATCAACACCGATGTCGTCCATGATGTAGTCGGCTCGGGCGACAAGGTCCAGGTTGCCGACGCAGGCATTGGCCCCCATGGTCTCGATGGTTTCGTATTCGAAGCCGGACGTGACGTACGTGCCGTCCTCGTCCGTATAGACCTGGGAACACTGAATTATGCAGCCGGGCTGGCAACCATGCTTTGGCTTGCCGCCGCGGGCGATGATGATTTCACGCATCGTCTCGCCCGAGAGGTCTTCATGCCCCTCGAACTGTCCGTAAGTGAAGTTGCGGGTCGGAAGGCTCCCGGCGGCATTGATGATGTTCACCATTTCCGCTGTGCCGAACGTGGGGAGTCCCTGCCCGGTACCCGGATGGTCGAGGATGGCCTTGGCCAGGGTCCGTGCCGCGGCCTTGAACTTGTCGGGATCGACCAATTTGACGCCAGGGGCATCGTGGTCGTCGATGGAGATAAACTTGATTCTTTTGGACCCCATGACTGCCCCGAGACCGCCCCGACCGTGGCTGCGGAGCCTGCTGTCGGAGTCCTTGACCGAGATGTTGGCGCTGAGCATTCTCATCTCCCCGGCCGGACCGATGGTGAGTATGCCGACCTTTTTGCCGAGCCGCTGCTCAAGGGTTTCTACAACGGCAAAGTTCCCTTTGCCGATCAGCTCGGTCTCCTCGGCGATCGATACCCCGTCCTGATTGACGTGGAGGGAGTACCACTTATCTTCTTTGGGCAGTCCTTCGATGATCAGTGCTTTGATGCCGAGGCGGGCGAACATCTGGGCCGCGAGACCGCCGGCATTGCTTTCCTTGATGGTACCGGTCAGCGGACTCTTGGCCCCGGCGGAAAACCGACCGGTGTTGGCGGCTGCGGTGCCGCTCAAAAGGCCGGGAGCGAAGACCAGCTTGTTATTTTCTCCCAGCGGGTGGCAAGTAGGCACGACCTCACCTGCGACGATGGTTGACGTTAGAGCCCGTCCTCCAAGCCCTGCCCATTCAGGGGGAACGACCTCGATGCTGGTGGTCAGGTCTGACATGTTTACACGCACTATCTTGTCCATGGTCTTCCTCCTCCCTTTCAGACAATGTTCTTCCTAACTCTGATCTCCTTTCCAAAAGGGAGGTCCCGCCGTTTCCGGCGGAACCCAATGGCCCGCAGCCATGGGGATTGCTCCCTTTAGGCTGCGAGGCTCGGAGGCATTAGTTGATTAATGGAACGACAGACCACCGTCGTGGACGATCATCTGCCCGGTGATGAAGGCGCTGTCGTCGGTGGCGAGGAACAGGGCCAAGCCGATCAGGTCCTCCGGCACCGCCTCCCGCTTGAGGCAGCGGGCCTGGAGCTGCAGTTCTTCCAGTGGTGGTAGGTCCAGTTGTTTGATCTTGTCGAAGTTGTTGCCGCCGTCGGAATGGGTGAAG
>JAJZTK010000230.1 GCA_021849045.1 Deltaproteobacteria bacterium
CTGTCCCCCCGCACCTTGACGATGCGGTTGTTTTCAACCATCACCTCCAGGCCGCAGTTCTGGGCGCAGAGCACGCAGCCGGTCTTTTTCCATTCGCCCATCGCTTTCCCCTCCGTCTCCCTTTTTGATGTCCAAGGTAACTTTTAAATTGCAAGCAGCCAGATTAAAGCATGGTGACTTGTAATTTGCAAGTCATAAGATAAGCAGACACAAAAATCAAAAATTGCGGCCTTGTCAACCTCAGTCGGTCCGCTTCTTCCTGATGTACAGCACCTTCTTCACAGCTGCCACCAGCTCCCCCTGCTCATCTACGACCTTGACGGAAAACTCCGGCAGATACTTGCTGCCGTCGGCAATCCTAGCTCTGATCTCCGCCAGCTCAGCTTCGCTGATAGTGAAGACGGCCTTGACCGTCCCCCGCCCCGGCTTGACGAAGTCGATGCTGGCCGCCTTGTCCCAGATGACGTAGGCGCTGTCGAGCAACTGCATCAACATGAGCATCAGGATCGGGTCGGTCATGGCGTAAAGACTGCCGCCGAACTGGGTGCCGGCGACATTCCTGTTGTACCAGGTGAGCTTCATGGCTACATGCACCTCGCGCCAGTCGTCGCTGATATAGGTGAGTCGGATGCCGGCGCCGATGAACGGGGGGTAGAGGTTCATCAGCAGCCGGACAAACCTAGGGGATGCCTTTGAGCCGTGTTTGTCCTGCAGCCACTTGAGCGGGCTAATGTTCATCCGCCTTCCCTACTTTCCAGCGAACCTGGCGGGGCGGCGTTCCATGAACGCGGCAACCCCTTCCCGCACATCGTCGCTGTTCATGAGCGGGATCAGGTCCGGGAAGAGGCGGGCAATAGCCGCGTCGTCCCCCTGAGAGCGGGCGATCCGCGCCGAGGCCAGGGTCGCCTGGACCCCGAGGGGCGCCTGGGCTGCGATGGTCTCCGCCAGGGAGATGGCCTGCTGCAACTCTGCTCCCGGCTCGACAACCTCCTGAATCATCCCCATCCGGCAGGCATCCTGGGCGGTCATTTCGTCGCCGGTGAGGAGGTAGCGCATGGCGTTTCCCCAGCCGATCTCCTGCACCATGCGGATGGTGGCGCCGCCGCAGGGGTAGATGCCCCGCTTGACCTCAAGCTGGGCAAAGCTGGTGTTGGCGGCGGCAATGCGGATATCTGCGGCCAGCATCAGCTCGATGCCGATGGTATAGCAGATCCCCTGCACCGCGAAGATGACCGGTTTCCTGACCCGGCGCTCCGGGTCGAAACCGAAGGGATTGATCCCGCCTTCCGGGATGTCGGGGAATTTCCCGGCGGAAAAAACCGGCACCCAGGCGGGGAGATCAAGCCCGGCTGTAAAGTGGTCGCCCACCCCGTAAACGACGCCGATCCGGAGATCGGGATTCCGGTCCAACTCGCCATAGGCCCGCGCCAGTTCGAAGAAGAGTTCGGGGGTGAAGGCGTTACGTTTTTCAGGGCGGTTCAGCCCCATGAGGAGTACCTGGCCGCGCTGTTCAACGATTAAATCCATGATGACCTCCCATTAAATATCGGTCAGAACCAGTTGTCGCGCATGGCGTGACAGCTGTCATCCAGGCTGCTCAAAAGTTTCGCCTGGTGCCGGATCTTCGGCAGCTCCCAGCGGAAAAAATAGCGGCAGGCCTGCATTTTGCCTTGATAGAAATCAGCGCCGGATTCCGTGGCTGCCGGTAACTGGCGCGTCGCCGCCTGGGCCTGGCGCAGCCACATCCAGGCGACCACCAGATGGCCGAACATCTGCAGATAGAGGGATGCGTTGGCCAGGAACAGTTCGGGTTCAACCTTCTCCCGCGCCGCCAGCAGCACTCCGGTGGTTTGTTTCACCAGGTTCAGGGCAGCGGCAAGCTCCGTGGCCCATTCGTTTAGGGATGACTCGCCGGAGGCCTGGCTGATGGTCTTGCCAATCTCCACACAGAGCAGGCTGAGTGCGGCGCCATCGTGCATGGTGAGCTTGCGGCCGAGGAGGTCCAGTGCCTGAATGCCGTTTGTCCCTTCGTGGATGGCATTCAGCCGGTTGTCGCGGTAGTACTGTTCAACGGGATATTCGCGGGTGAAGCCATACCCCCCCAGAATCTGGATCGCCTGGTTGTTGGCTTCCAGGCAGAACTCGGCGGGCCATGCCTTGACGACCGGCGTGAGGATGTCCAGTAGCATGCCGGTGTTGCGGCGCTCCGCCTCGTCTGTTGAAGCCTTGTGCAGGTCAGCCAGCAGGGCAACGTACAGCACCAGGGATAAGGCGCCCTCAACGGCGGCTTTCTGCATCAGCAGCATGCGCCGCACATCGGCATGTTCGATGATCATCACCTGCTTCGACCCGGCATCCCGGTTTGCCGGGCTGCGTCCCTGGGGACGGTTGCGGGCGTAATCGAGGGAGTAGAGATACCCGGCATAGCCGATGGCCGTTGCGCACATGCCGACACCGATCCGCGCCTCGTTCATCATGTGGAACATCTGGGGAAGGCCATTGTGGGGCTTACCCACCAGATAGCCGATGCAGCGGTCGTTTTCGCCGAAGTTGAGCATGGTCGAGGTGGTGCCGCGATACCCCATCTTGTGAATCAGCCCCGACAGGGCCACGTCGTTCTCCTCACCCCGGCTGCCATCCCCGTTCAGGCGGTAGCGTGGGACTATGAAGAGGGATATCCCTTTCACGCCGGCAGGAGCTCCCTTGATCCGGGCCAGCACCATGTGGACGATGTTTTCCGCCAGCTCGTGTTCGCCGCCGGAAATGAACACCTTGTTCCCCTTGATCCGGTACTGGCCGTCTCCTGCCGGTTCCGCGACGGTCGTGATGTCGGCAAGGGATGATCCCGCACCCGCCTCCGTCAGTGCCATGGTGCCGAAAAAACGGCCGCTGAGCATCGACGGGAGAAAAGCCGCCTTTTGCTCTTCGCTCCCGAAGGTTGCCAGCAGGTTGGCGGCGGCAATGGTCAGAAAGGCGTAGCCGGATGTGCCGGGATTGGCGGCGAGAAAGAAGGCCATCGCCGCCTGGCTGATCAGAAAGGGGAGCTGAATCCCGTCCCGGTCCCCATCCTGGGTAGCGGCGAAGAATCCGGCTTCGCCGAAAGCCGCCAGCGCCTCCCCGACTTCGGGAATGATGGCAACCTTGCCGTTGACCAGCACCGGCTCCTGCTGGTCCCCCTTGGCGTTGTGGGGATAGAATTTCTCCCGGGCAATTTCCTCGGCAACGTCGAGGATGGCCTCGAAGTTCTCCCGTGAATGCTCGTGGTAAAAGGGGAACCGTGCCAGTTGCCCGGCATCGAGCAGTTCGTAGAGGATGAAGCTAATATCGCGGCGGTTCATGAATGCCATCTGGATCCTCCCGTTCCCGTCAGATGGGGAGCAGAGTCGGCTGCCGCTTTTGCAGGATGTCATCCATCCTGATGCGGATGCCGGCCATGGTCTGGGGATGGGTGATGATGTAGAAACGCCCGTCGCGGATCGCGCCGAAGGTGGCTTCGGCGATCTCTTCCGGCTCCACGCCGTTTTTCACCGCCTTGAACATGGCCATGCCGGTGGCTGCCGTCACCTTGTCCAGCTGTGCCAGGTCGATCCGCTCATCGGCCGGCCGGTGGCGGTCCGCTTCGGCGATGCGGGTTTTGACCCAGGCGGGGCAGAGGACCGAAACTCCGATCTTGGCCTGGCGCAGGGTTAGGTCGTGGTGGAGCCCCTCGGACAGGGTCACCACGCCGAACTTGCTCACGTTGTAGGCCGCCATGGAGGGCTCGGAGAGGAGCCCGGCGATGGAGGCGGTGTTGACCACGTGGCACTCCTCGCCCGACGCCAGCATCTGGGGGATGAAGGCGCTCAGTCCGTTGGTGACGCCATACAGGTTGACCCCCATGACCCACTCCCAATCCTTGTGGGTCGTTTCCCAGGCGTTCTTGGCCAGGGCGACCCCGGCGTTGTTGATGAGCAGATGGACCCCGCCGAAGGTGGTGTAGGCGAGGTCGGCCAGGGCGACCACCTCCTCCGCCCGGGAGACGTCCACCCGCAAGCCGACGGCTTCGGTGCCGCTGGCAGTCAGTTCCTCGATCAACCGGTCCAGCTTGCCGGTGTCGATGTCCGCCAGGACCAGTTTCATCCCTTCTTTCGCCCCCTTCAGGGCCAGTGCCTTGCCGATGCCGTCCGCCGCGCCGGTGATGACGGCGACCTTGTTCTTGAACTCGCGCATCCTGATGTCTCCTTTATCCCAGTAAATAGCCGCCGTCGACGGTGATGCAACTGCCGGTGGTGTAACTTGCCGCCGCCGACGCCAGATAGAGGACCGCGCCGGCCATCTCTTCCGGTTGGGCGATCCGGTTCATGGGGATATGGCGCAGCGCCTGCTTGAGAATTTCCGGGTTTTTCACCAGGGTTGCGGCGAACTTGGTGTCGGTGGCCCCGGGGAGCAGGGTGTTA
>JAJZTK010000062.1 GCA_021849045.1 Deltaproteobacteria bacterium
GGCCCTGAAGACGGATTGCCGGCTCGATGTCTTTCCCCATTATCTGGAAGTGATCGTCCGGGAGTCGTACCGCTGCAAGGGGATCATCGACCATCTGCTCAGCTTCGGCAGGAAGTCGGACGGCACCCTCTCCCTGGTGGATATGAACGAGGTCCTCAGGGAGATCCTCGCCCTCTTGCGGCACCACCCGGTCTATCGCCGGATCGACGTGGCCCATGATCTGCGGGAGGCTCTCCCGCGAGTCATGGGCGATCCGTCAGGACTGCGCCAGGTCTGCATGAACCTGCTGGTCAACGCCCACCAGGCCATCACCGACAAAGGTCGGGTGACGGTAACAACGACCCTTACCGATGACGCCATGGTCGCCATCATGATCGGCGACACCGGCTGCGGCATCGCCCAGGACACCATCGACCGGATCTGGGATCCCTTCTTCACCACCAAGGAGGTGGGCAAGGGAATCGGCCTCGGCCTGGCCCTGACCTACGACATCGTCAAGCGCCACGGCGGCGAGATCCGGGTGGAAAGCTCACTCGGCAAGGGCTCCCTGTTCACGGTGCTGTTGCCGGCCAGCTCAGGATGAAGGACAAAGAACGCTGCCTGAGTCCCGGCAGGGTAGAGACGTCAGCCCGACCGGCAACATACCGGAAACCAGATCACCGGCGGCAGATCCAACATCCAACATCCGACGGAGGAAATATGAACTGTAACTGCGAAGCACACAAGATGCACTACTGTTATCTCAAGTCAAACGGGCTGGAAGATTGCCTCAAGAGCATTTCGGACAACCCTACGGTTGAATGCAGTCACTGTGGTGCCAAGGTCAATGACATTCAAAACGTTTGCGCTGCTCATCTGGGTAAGGATGCACCCAATGTGGAAGGCGGTCACGGCACTGTTGGCCTCGAAGAAGTTGGCAAACCGCACGCAGGGTAAGTTATGACGTCATACCATTATCCGCTTGGGAGAGAGCAACAGATACGAGTCCTGTTTGCCGATCGTCAGACGATTGTGCGCCAGGGGGTAAGATCGTTACTGGACAGGGAACAGGGTATCGAAGTGATTGCCGACACGGGTGACGGACAGTCGCTTCTCGAACTGGCCCGGGAACAGTTGCCGGACGTCATCGTCACGGAGATCAACCTCCCCCTCTTGGACGGACTTGAAGCGACCCGGAGGGTGGTTGCCGAGGGACTGCCCTGCCAGGTACTCTTCCTTACCGGTAATTCCGACCGGGAATCGGTCGTGAATGCTTTTGACTCGGGCGCTCGGGGATACCTCCTGAAGGAAGCGGAGTTTCACTGTCTCACGCAGGGTATTCGTGCGGTCCATTCCCTTGACACCTATCTCGGACCGAGAATTTCCGAGATACTGGTCAGAAACAGCGCGAGGTACGTTTCCAAGACGCAGCAGCCAGGCAGGACAAGTCTTACCGGTCGCGAGCAGGAGATTCTCAGACTGCTGGCCGAAGGGAACAACTCCAAGGACATCGCCTTCATTCTCGGCATTTCCAACAAGACCGTCGACACCTTTCGCAGACACTGCATGAGGAAACTGCAGCTCAAGAGCAGTGCCGACCTGGTCAAATTTGCCCTGCGCGAAGGGATGGTCATTCTCTAATCACCCACATCGCCTCCAACAACTCCTCTCTCTCCCTGCCTCAGCCCGGACGTCTTCCCGTCTAAACCCCATCCCCCTGCCCCTTCGCCAATCCAAGGTAGCGGCGCAGCCACCCCCCCCTTCCGCGTAAATTACGCATCGCGACCGAGTAAATTACGCATGCATACGATCGCTATACCGCCGAAAGCTAATGAAAAAGACCCGGCGTCCATCTCCCGGGTCAACGCCAGGCATCGGTACCGGATGGAGTGTCATCCATCATGCAGGTTCATTACGACCATTGCAGGGGGCTGCAGATGAAAATCAGGACAAAGCTGATCGTGGTAAACGTGGGCATTATCGCGGTTACGCTGGCGAGCATAACGGGAATCTGTCTGTACACCTTCAAACAGAGCCTTGAAGCCAAGGCAGTTGCCTCGCAGGAGACGCGGCTCAGAACCTTCCGGGAACTCCTGGACCAAAAGGGGCGCGATGTCCGGATCGAGGGAGACAGGCTGATGGCGGGCGTCTATCCGGTGAACGGTGACAAAGCACTCCCGGACCGGCTCAAGGAGCTGTGCGGCGGGGCGGCCTCGATCTTCATGGGGGATACCCGCATCGCCACCACGGTCACCAGGGAGAACGGAAGCCGGGCGATGGGGACGAAACTGCAGGGTCCGGCCTACGACGCGGTCATCCGCAACGGCAGACCCTATCGCGGCGAAGTGGAACTGCTCGGGGTCCCCTACTATGCCGCCTACGATCCGCTGAAAAACGGCCGGGGGGAGACAGTCGGCGCCTTTGCCGTGGCGGTCAGGAAGAGCGAGTACCTCGACTCCTACCAGCGGCTGCTGTTCCTGATCCCTGCCCTGGCGTCCCTCTTTCTCGCCGTAGCGGCCGCCATCACCTGGTTCCTGGTCCGCCGCCTCTTCACGCCTTTGAATCTGATGCACGACATGCTGGTCTCCTCGGAGGCGAGCGGCGACCTGACCCAGCGGATCAACTACGGGGATGACAATGAGGTCGGTGACATGTGCCGAGCGTTCAATGCCTTCATGGGGAAGTTTCACGACATCGTTGTCCGGCTCGTGCAGACCACCACCCAGGTCTCGTCGACGTCGGGCATGCTCTGCACCGCCTACGAGATGATGGCCGGCAATGCGGGCGAGGTGGCGGTTCAGGCCGGGACGATCGCCGTGGCAAGCGAACAGATGGCGGCCACCTCCAATGATGTGGCCAATAACTGCACGATTGCGGCGCAGAGATCCGAGCAGGCGAATGCCTCCACCCTGTCCGGTTCCGCCGTGGTCCAGCAGACGGTTGCCGTCATGAACCTCATTGCCGAGCGGGTGAAGGAGTCGGCGCAAACGGTTGACACCCTGGGAGCGAAATCCGACCAGATCGGCGAGATCGTCGGCACCATCGAGGACATTGCCGACCAGACCAACCTCCTGGCGCTCAACGCGGCTATCGAGGCGGCCAGGGCCGGAGAACAGGGGAGAGGCTTTGCCGTGGTCGCCGACGAGGTGCGCGCCCTGGCCGAACGGACGACCAAGGCCACCAAGGAGATCGGCGCCATGATAAAGGCGGTTCAGAGCGAGACGAAAGGGGCGGTCCGGACCATGGTGGAGGGGGTAAACGAGGTGGAACGGGGGACCCTGGAGGCGGCGAAATCGGGGGACGCCCTCCAGGGAATCCTCACCCAGATCCAGGCAGTTACCCTGCAGGTCAACCAGATCGCCACCGCCACCGAGGAACAGACCGCCACCTCGAACGATATCAGCAGCAACATCCAGATGATCACCGAGGTCATGACGGCAACGGCCGAGGTCGCCAGCGAGAGCGCCCGTTCGGCAGCGGAGCTCGCCTCCCTGTCGAACGATCTGCAGAAGCTGGTGGGCCAGTTCAGAATCGCCATGTAGGGGCGCTGCTTGCCGCGCCCCGATAGGGCGGAGCAAGCGCCGCCCCTACGGATTGATTCATTTTGCTACAGCAAAAAACAACATCAAAAGGAGGTGTACCAGATGGCAGGCAAGATCAAACAGATGATCGACACGATCATCGCCCAGAGGGCAAAAGACAATCCGATGCTGGCCGGCGTCATCAAGACGAAGCTGATGTTGAAGGGGATTGACCCGAACAAGTTCACTCCCCAGTCCGACGATGACCCGGCCATACTCGCCAAGCTCGACGTAGTGGCAAAAGAACTCAAATAGCAGAGGAGATCCCATGAACATCACGACAGCATATTCAGTCAGCAGCATCCCTAGGATTGCAGTGCAGGATCTGCAGAACCAGCTTGCCGGATTCGATGCCAACCTGGTCATCTTCTTCGCCTCGTCCGCCCTCGACCCCGAAGGGATCAGCCGGGAGATGCAGGCAGCCTTTCCGCTGGCAGACGTTTTCGGCTGCTCCACTGCCGGCGAGATCGTGACCGGCAGGATGCTCACCAACTCCGTCGTTGCCATGGCGTTCAACGGTCAGGCGGTCAGATCGGCAAAGATCGCGGTGCTGGAAGACCTGAACCGCGACAGTTATGAGGCCTTCAGCTCGTTCGAGCGCCATTTCGATACACCGATGGCCGCTATGGACCCGAACCGGTACGTGGGAATAGTCCTCGTCGATGGCCTCTGCCTCAAGGAGGAGTTGATCATCGACCGGATCGGCGACCTGACTAACGTGAACTTCATCGGCGGCTCGGCAGGTGACGATCTCAAATTCGCCGCCACCCATGTCTACGCCAACGGCAAGAGTTACCGAAACGCCGCGGTGCTGGCCCTGATCGAGCCGGCTACCGACTTCACCTTCGTCAAGACCCAGAGTTTCCGTGCGCTCGATAAGAAGCTGGTGGTAACCAAGGCCAACGCATTCGCACGGGAGGTCATGGAGTTCGACAACAAGCCGGCCGCCGTCGCCTATGCGGAGGCGCTCGGGACCTCGGTGGCCGAGGCGCCTGAGCGGTTCATGCACAATCCGGTGGGGCTGATGATCGGTGACGAACCGTACGTGCGGAGTCCACAGCAGATCAAGGGGGAGAAGATGGCCTTTTACTGCGGCGTTGCCGAAGGGATGGAGCTTACGCTGCTGGAATCGACCGACATCATCCAGGACACCTCGCAGGCCCTGGCCAGGGCAAAAGCCGAGTTGGGAAGAGTGTCGGGGGTGATCAACTTCAACTGCATCCTGCGAACCTTGGAGCTGGGACAGAAGCATCTGACCGACCAGTATGCCAGCCTGTTTGCAGAAGTGCCGACCGTCGGGTTCAGCACCTACGGCGAGCAGTTCATCGGCCATATCAACCAGACCGCGACCATGCTCGTCTTCAAGTAGTCCCCATCCGGAAACAGAGCGACTGCAGGGCACAAGAGCCCGTCCGGTTATCGGGCGGGCTCTTGTGTGTACATACTCCTTTTCTTGACCACGTCAAAATATCTCGCCACCACCAGGGTGTGCATCGTGAACCCCAGCTCGATCGGCCGGTCGATAAGCACCACCTCCTGGGTCTCGGGCGACGAGAACGGCTGCAGCACACTCTGGGGCAGCCACTGTGCCAGGCCGAAGATCACCAGGGTGTCGTCCAGACCGTTCTGCACGTCATAGAGACCGATCTCGCCGGCATCCGCAACGATACCGGTCTCCTCGCGCAGTTCCCGCCCCGCCGCCTCCTGCCACGATTCACCACAATCTATGTAGCCGCCCGGCAGGGTGAGGGTTCCTTTCCGGGGTTCGATGTTCCTTCGGATAACGACCAGTCCGTCGCCGACCGGCTGCAGGACAACGGCCACCGGTATCGGGTTCAGGTAGCTGCTGTTGCCGCAGGTTGGACAGTGGCGTGGCCATGGTGCAGTCCGGGGAAACCGGTTGCCGCAGAACGAGCAGTGGGAATTTTTTTCGTACATGACGAGACCTTGCGTACCAACCTGCCGGTAAGGAAATAATCAATTAAAAGTCCGTGCAACGTCTAGGACTAACTTACGAAACCAGACATGCAGCGGATCTTTATTATAACGTTCATGCCAATACTGGTAAATGGTGAATACCGGGAGCTCAATGGGTGGCTCCATGATCGAGATCAAGCCTGCGTCCGCAAACGGCTGCATGACTCGCCTCGGCATGATGGCGATCAAATCGGTAGTGGCCACGGTATATCCCGCCAGGAGGAAACTGGGGACCGATAACTTAATCTCTCGCGACAGGCCGCGCAGGGCAAGTGTTTCGTCGATGGCTCCGGGATCGGGACCGATGATATCGACCCATAGATGGTCAAGATGTATTAGTTTTTCCAGTGGGAAAGGGTGACTCCCTGCATCAGGGTGGTTGACGGAGCTGATACAGACATTGGTTTCCTCCATCAGCTTTTGCCTGTAGATGCCGGAGTGGGTATAGGTGAAGGCAGACAATATTAAATGGATATCTCCCTTTATCAATGGCGAGAAATCAATTCCTTCCTGAGTATTTATCATCTTGGGCGCTATCGTCCAGACGTTGAGTCCGGGCGCCTCTGTGCGAATTCTCGAAACGATCTTCGGCAACATAACAACCAACTCGTAATCCAGGGCAAGAATGCGGAAATCCCCTTTTGCCACTGCCGGGTCAAAGGTTGGCGGGGCAATGATGTTTTGAATGTCAAAAAGAACCTGCCGCAACGCGAAGTCAATTGCCTCCGCTCGGGGAGTCGGCTCATAGCCGCCTTGCTCAGATTTGACCAGCAATGGATCGTTGAACATGGAGCGCAATCGTTGCAGCGCCCTGCTCATCCCCGGCTGACTCAGTCCCGACTTCTCTGCGGCCCGTGAGACGTTGCGTTCGTCGAGCAGGGCACGCAACGCGACGAGCAGGTTCAGGTCCATGGAGCGCAATTCACTGACAATGGAATGAGATTTTTTTGCCATGCAACCCCCTTCACAACACGGCACCCACCAGCCGCATTAGTGACAGCGTTTTCTCAATAAACCACCCTCACCCAATCCGCAGCAGCGATATTACATTTCACATATCAGCATATTACCGCAAGAAATACACACCAAGCATAGTCAGTATACAACTTATGCATTATTGATATGCAATTATTATTGCTACCATAAGACATTGTTTTAAAGTTTACCAACACCAGGCTTGGGAGGAAACAGACATGGTCAGCATGGAACGAAAAGAATTTCCGCTTCTCTACGTACATCAGCACGCCAGAGGGATCGTCGGCTGGGGAGCTCACAGGATGGCGGGTCAGGAATGCCAGATGTACGGCATCACGCATGCCTTGCTGGTCACGACGGGGCTGAACGGTACGGGGATTGTCGAGGAAGTCGAGGGGGTACTGAAAAAAGCCGGCGTGGCGGTTACTGTTTTTACCGGTGTTACCTCCAATCCGAAAGATTATGAAGCTGCCGCAGGAACCAGTGCATATCTCGCTGCCGGCTGCGACGGGATTGTCACGGTCGGTGGCGGCAGCTCCCATGACGCGGGAAAAGCAATTCGCATCATGGTGACGAACAATGGTTCCGACACGAAACTGCGAGACTTTGCAGCGGTGCTCAACCCCCATTACACCACACGCATTCCCACCTATAAACCGGTCAACATCCCCCACGTTGCCATCAATACCACAACAGGTACCGGTGCCGACTGCACGGCCTTTGCCATCATCAACGACGAGGAACTGGTCTACAAGCTGATCCTCGTGGTGCCCGGCGTTGCCCCGAGCGTCGGTATCAGCGAACCGGCCTTCATGCGGCTCCAGCCACCACAGCTTGTCGCCTGGACGGGCATGGATGCATTTTGCCATGCCATGGAACCGTTTATCGGCCGGCTGAACCTCCCTGTTTCCCATGGTACCAGCCTGCGGGCCATCAAGCTTCTCAGTGAGAACCTCCGCCAGGGGTATGCAAACCCCAAAAATGATACAGCCATCGAGAACCTGATCTGGGCGCAGTTTATCGCTTCCATGTCGTACAACATGGGGGGAGGAATGGGGATGGTGCATGGTCTGGCGCACATGGTCTCCGTCATCAAAGGGCTCCACCATGGCCATGCCAATGCCCTCATGATGCTCCCGGTGGAACGGTTCAACTCCATAGCCTGCCCGGAGCGGTTCAAGGAGATCGGCGAGGCCATGGGCCTGGATGTGCGGCACCTGAATCCGGTGCACGCCACGGACAAGACCCTGGAAGAGATCGAACGGCTGAGAAACGACGTCGGCATTCCGGCGGTTTCTCTCAGGGAATACAACTTCACCGAAGCCGAGATAGAGCATACGGTCAAGTGGGCAAGCAATGACCTGTCCATGGAGGCAAATCCGCGGGACATGAGCCATGATCATATACGGACAATCATGCGTTCCTGCATGTAGTAGGGAGTTGTGGCAGTGAAGATCAGCTCCTGTAGCCGTCGGCAAGGATTGCCGGGAACGACATGCTACCCATAGCGGACAAGAGAAAACCTCGGAGACCTCCTTTCAATTGATAGAGGCTCCGAGGTTTTTTGCAGCTTGGTTTACAAAAACACAAAACAGAGGTTTAAAAAGTGTGGCGAAATTACACCTTGGGGAAATAGTCAACAATCAAGCTGTTACACGGACACGCTTACTTTTTCAAGAATGTCCCATTTCTCTACACCGCCCTAAATTCTTATCAACATGTGCGCTGCTAACCAGTGAGTATTTAAAGCATAAATCAACGTTTTACTGATTGGCACCAGCGTTGCAATTGGTGAAAGCAAAAGAACGCATTATCACTGATGCGGCAATCAACCCACAAAGGAGAAAAACATGGAAACAGAAAACCAGGCAATCGAGACGTGCAATGAGGAGCCCCGCATCCTGGAGGAAATCCGGGTCGAAGAGCTCGCTATCGACGGCATCTGCGGGGTGTACTAGGATGACGGCGGCGGGCGCAGGCATACGGCTGCACCCCGCCTGTCGCGTGCGGCAGGAAGGATTCGGTCTCCTGTTTTACGACAACAGGGGGCCGCGCCTTCTTTTCGCCGAGACCGGCAGTCTTCTTCCCGCGGAGTTCTACGGTACCGTCCGTGGCAGGGACGAGTTCCCCGAGGGGCTGACGGAGAACCAGAAGAAGGCATTACAGAAGTTCGTTGCACAACTACTGGAAAAGGGGTTTCTCCGTGAGCAATCGATATGTTGAGATGGGGCTTCGCTCCCCGGTAAATCTGACATGGGAAGTATCGCTGGCCTGCAACCTCCGCTGCACCCACTGCCTTTCTGCTTCCGGAGAGCCCGCCGTTGGCGAGCTCTCCACAGCCGAGGCCCTGGACCTGGTGGAGCAGGTACACCAGGCAGGGGTCTTCCAGATCAATTTCGGTGGCGGCGAGCCGTTTCTCCGCCCCGACTTCGAAGAGATCCTGGCAGCCTGTCACGGCCGGGGGATCATGACCTGCATCTCCACCAACGGGACCCTGCTTGACCGCGAGCGGGTTGCCCGTCTGGCATCGAGCCGGCTGGTAGCCATCCAGGTCAGCATGGACGGGGCCACCCCGGAAACCTGCGACGAAATACGTGGTAACGGCGTTTTCACCAGGGCCATCGAGGCGATCAAGCTCCTGGCTGCAAGCTCCATCCCGACCAGCATCAACACCGTGCTCACGAAGCAGAACGCCAGCCAGATTCCGGCCATGTATGAAATGGCCCATTCTCTCGGCGTATCGCTACGGGTCAGCCGTTTCCGCCCCTCCGGGCGGGGTGCGGACAACTGGGAAGAACTGCGCCCCACGCCGGCCCAACTCCTGGAATTCTCCGACTGGCTGGCCAATAGCGGCGACGTGCGGACCGGGGACAGCTTCTTCTCCCTCACCTCCCAGGAACGCCAGGGGCTCGGCCTGAACCTCTGCGGCGCGGCCAAGCTCACCTGCTGCGTCGGCCCCACCGGCAACATGTACCCCTGCGCCTTCCTCCAGACCGACCGGTTCAAGGCCGGCTCTTTGCGGGACAACAGTTTCCAGGAGATCTGGGACAGCTCGGAGATCTACGCATCCTTCCGGGACCTTCGGATCCACTCCTGTGAAGAATGCCAGCGGTTCGACCAGTGCCACGGTGGCTGCCCGGCCGTTGCCTGGCACCTGAAAAACGATATCAACGGCGGCGATCCCGAGTGCCTTGAGCGTTGCGTGACCTCCATCGCCGACGCCAACAGGACGGCGGTGGCCGCTTGACAATTATTGCCCCCCTTTATGAAAGGGGGATTAGGGGGATTTGCTTCTGGCAGTGCCTTTAAATCCCCCCCGCCCCCCCTTTTGTAAAGGGGGGAGTAAAAACTTTGAGGAGTCCTCACCATGATGTTCCCGTATCTGTTCTCCCCCATCAAGCTGGGTTCGGTGGAGGTGAAGAACCGCATTTCCTTCCAGCCGCACCTGACCAACCTGGCAGTGGGCAACCTCCCCAGCGAGCGGCAGATGTACTACTGGGGCGAGCGGGCAAAAGGGGGGGCAGGCCTCATCATCACCGAGGAGATGAGTGTCCACCCGACGGACATGTCCTACGAGAAGCTGATTGACGTCTACCATGCAGAGACGATTCCGGGGTTCAAGAAGATCACCGACTACGTCCACCAGTACGATGCCAAGATCTTCGCCCAGTTGAACCACAACGGCCAGCAGGGTGACGGCTCCATCTCCAGGCTGCCAGTCTGGGCGCCCTCCCCCATGCCCGACGTCCTCTTCCGGGAGACCCCGAAGGAGATGGAGCCGGAGGACATCGAGGAGGTGGCCCGCTACTTTGCCAGGTCCACCATCCATGTCCGTGAGGGGGGCTTCGACGGGATCGAACTGCAGTTCGGCCATTCCAGCCTGGCCCGCCAGTTCCTGTCGCCGCTCACCAACTTTCGCCAGGACGAGTTCGGCGGTTCCCTGGAAAACCGGATGCGGGCTCCGCTCAGGTTCATCTCAGCGGTGAGAAAGGCGACGGGGAACGACTTCACCATCGGCATCAGGATGTGCGCCGACGAGATGATCCCCGGCGGCCTGGACCTGGCCCAGGTCCAGGAGATCTGCGCCCTGTTCGAGGCGAGCGGCCTCATCGACTTCATGGACCTCTCCATCGCCACCTTCTACAACCTCTACCTGGTGGAAGGCTCCATGCACACCCCGCTCGGCTACACCATCCCGCTGGCCGCCGGCATCCGGGAGAGGATCAAGCTGCCGGTCTTCTGCACCGGCCGGATCAACGACCCGGTCATGGCCGAGAAGGTACTGGCCAACGGCCAGGCCGACATGATCGGCATGTGCCGGGGGCTCATCTGCGACCCGTTTCTCCCCAAGAAGGCGCTGGAGGGAAGGATGGACGACATCCGCTACTGCATCGCCTGCAACCAGGGGTGCATCGGCCGGATCGGGATGAACAAGCTCTTGGGGTGCGTGCAGAACCCGGCCGTAGGACGGGAGAAGGAGTGGGGCGAAGGAACCCTTGAAAAGGCGAAGGTGCAGAAAAAGGTCACCGTAGTCGGTGGTGGCCCGGGTGGCATGTGGGCCGCCAAGATGGCCGGCCGCCGCGGCCACAAGGTGACCCTGTTTGAGCGGAACGAGACCCTGGGTGGACAGGTCCTGACCGCCATGAAGGGGACGGGGCGTGACGAGTTCGGGGTCATCATCAGAAACGAAAAACCACAGGTGGACAAGGCCGGCGTGACCGTCAAGCTTGGCACCGAGGTCTCGACCGAGCAGGTATTGGCGGATAAGCCGGACGTGGTGATCGTCGCCACCGGCAGCATCCCCAAAAAGCATCCCGTCGGGGGGGCCGACGGTCCGGCCATCTTCAATGTTGTGCAGGTACTGAACGGCGAGGCGGAACTGGGCCGGAAGGTCTGTCTGATCGACTACGACGGCCATCAGCGGGCCACCGCCACGGCCGAGTTCCTGGCCGACCAAGGGAAACAGGTCGACATGATCACCTCCAGCCTGTTCATCTGCGCCGAACTGGGACCGACCCAGGACCTCTACACGTCACGCCAGCGGCTCTTGCAGAAGGGGGTCACCTTCACGCCGGATATCGCCGTGATCGAGGTGGGGGGCGAGGCCGGCGCCAAGACGGTCAAGGGGTTCAACGTCTACTCCAACGTCTGGGACGAGTGGGGTCCGTACGACTCCCTGGTGCTGGCCATGGGGCAGCAGGTGGACGACGGGCTCTACATGAGCCTGAAGGGGAAGGTGAAGGAGCTCTACCGGATTGGCGACAGTGTTGCCCCCCGTAAGGTGGATATGGCCATCTGGGAAGGGCATAAGACCGGGAGGGAGATCTGATGGCCGGCTCCGGAACAATCTTCGTGTTCGTCGAGCTGGCCGGCGGCGAGCTCGACGAGACCGGGCGGGGGCTCCTCTCCTACGGGGCGCGTCTGGCCGGCTTCCTCGATATGGCATGGGGGGCGGTGACGCCCACCACCCCCGCAGGTGAGGCCCTGGCCGGGTTTGGCGCCTACGGAGCGCCGGCCGTCACCCGGCTGGTCGGCGGGGAAAGGTTGCTGGACAGTCCTGCCCTCCTGGGAAGGAGCCTTGCCCGGCTGACGGCAGATTGTTCGGCGACCCTCCTGGTGCTGCCCCACAACGACCTGGGGGCCAGTCTGGCGCCGGTCGTTGCCGCCACCCTGGACGCCGCCCTCCTGACCGAAGTGACCACCGCCCGCCAGGTGGACGGCGGGGTGCACCTCTCCCGCCAGGCGTTGGGAAACAGGGTGGCGGAGACCAGGGCATGGGACGGTTCCCGCCCCCTGATCATCACCGTGCCGACCCGTAATTTAAGCCAGGTCCTCCTGCCGTCGGTCCGTCCCACCATCCCGGCGGTGTCCGACTGGCAACCGCAGGAGCAGCCGGCAGGGGCTGCGGCAACCATCATCGACCGCATCCCCCCCGACCCCCAGACCGTCGACCTGACCGAGGCAGAGGTGATCTTCAGCGCCGGCAAGGGGTGCGATCCCGCGGTCTTCGACCAGTTGAAGGAGCTCTGTCGGCTCCTGAACGTCTCCTTCGGCGTGACCAGACCGGTCTTTGACATGGGGTGGGCCGGCTTTGAACGGATGGTCGGCCAGACCGGCCGGACCGTCACCCCCCGGTTCTACCTTGCGCTCGGCATCTCCGGCTCCATGCACCACATTGGAGGGATCAAGGATTCCAGGCGGATCGTGTCGGTGAACAGCGATCCCAAGGCCCCCATCTTTCCCAATTGTGACGAAGGGTTCGTGGCCGACCTGACAGAGGTACTGCCGCTCCTCCTGGAGCGGGCCCGGTTGGCCGCCGGAGGTGCTGCATGAACAGGACATATCAGGCAATCGTGGTCGGCGCCGGGCCGGCCGGTTCCTCGGCCGCGCTGACCATGGCGAGGGCCGGGCTGGACGTGGCCCTGGTGGAAAGAGGCACCTTTCCGGGCGAGAAGAACATGTTCGGCGGGGTACTGCACCGGCTTCCCTCCCTGGAGGAGGTCTTCCCCGACTTCTGGGAGCGGGCCCCCCTGGAGCGGCACATCGTCAAGAAGAGTGTCACCTTCATGACCGGCGACTCCAGCTTCAACACAATCATCGAGGCCGGGAGTTTCGACAGACCCCCCTACAACGGCTATACCATCTTCCGCCCCCGCTTCGACCGCTGGCTGGCGGAAGAGGCGGTCAAGGCCGGCGCCACCCTGATCACCCGCGCCACGGTGGACGATCTGGTCTGGAAGAACGACCGGGTGGCCGGCGTTTCCATCCTCGACCGTGGGGAGATCTCGGCCCCGGTAGTGGTGGCCGCCGACGGCGTCCTCTCGTTCATTGCGAAGAAGGCCGGGCTCCGCCAGCCCACCTTCGACCCAGGCCAGATGGCAGTGGGGGTCAAGGCCCTCATCGACATGCCCCGCGAGCTGATCGACGAGCGGTTTGGCCTGGTCCGCGACCAGGGGTTTGCCAACGAATTTGTCGGCTGCACCGGCGGAGTCCGGGGCGGCGGCTTCCTCTACACCAACTACGACTCCGTTTCGGTCGGTCTGGTCTTCCACCTGGCGAGCCTCAAGACCAGCAACAAGACACCGTACGATCTTCTCAACGAGTTCCTGGAACAGCCCCAGGTGGCCAAGATGGTCAGAGGTGGACGGCTCCTGGAGTATTCGGCACACGTCATCCCGGAAGGTGGCTACGACATGATCCCCGAACTGGTGGGGGACGGCATCCTGGTGGCCGGCGACGCCGCTGCCTTGTGCAATGCCACCGGCCTCAACCTGGAGGGGATCAACCTCGCCTCCCAGTCCGGCGTGCTGGCCGGCAAGGCGGTGGTTGCCGCCCACGGGTTGGGCGACTTGAGCCGCAAGGGGCTTGAGGTCTACCAACGGCTGATGAACGACAGCTACGTCATGAAGGACCTGAAACTCTACCGCAAGGCGCCCCACATGCTGCACAACGACCGGATTTACAACGAATACCCGGAACTGATGACCAGCTTCATGGAATACATCTACCGCATCGAAGGGGCGCCTAAGGAAAACCTGACCAAACTGTTCCTCAAGTCGGCCAAGGAGAAGGTCGGGCTGGGGAATCTCATGGCCGATGCCTTCAGCGCCTGGAGATCCCTATGAACATAGACGAGATATTCGACTTCACCAGCTTCACCATCGACCGGGAGCCGCACATTGTCCTCGATCCCCAGGTCTGTGTCAGTTGCGACAACCGCAGCTGCACCAACTGCTGCCCGGCCCGCTGCTACACCTGGTCCGGGGAAGAGCAGAAGATGACCTTCGTCCACGACGGCTGTCTCGAATGCGGCACCTGCTACGTGGTCTGCCACAAAAACGCCTTCACCCGCTGGCGCTATCCTCGGGGAGGGTTCGGGGTGGCGTACCGGATGACGTAGCGCCTGCTCCCCCCTTTAAGAAAGGGGGGTCGGGGGGGATTTCACCTCAAAGCAAATCCCCCTAAATCCCCCTTTCACAAAGGGGGACTTTGAAAATCACAAGAGGTGACTTTTCATGCCATTCAACGACCTACAGATACTCGTCCTCATTCGTGAGACCAGCGACCCGCGCCCACCGGCCAGCGTCACCGCGCGCGGCGCCGGGATCAGCGACCGGGGCTTACGACGTGTGCCGAACCCGGCCGACCTGGTGGCCCTGGAAGAGGCCCTGCAGCTTAAGGACAGCCTCGGGGCAGCGGTGACCGTTCTCACCATCGGCCCTGAGCGGCTGGACGATACGCTCCGGCTCGCCCTCTCCATGGGGGCCGACCGGGCGATCCGCTTCTGGGATCACGGTCTGGAAGGTGGAGATGCCGTCACCGATGCCCGGATACTGGCCAGGATCACCGGCACCCTCTCCCCGACCCTGGTCTTTACCGGTAACCGGCTGACCGACCGGGGGGACGACCCGGTGCCGGCCCTGGCGGCAGCCGCCAGCGGCTCACCCTGCGTCTCGGCCGCTGTTTCGCTCACCCTGCGCCAGAACGGGGTGGAGGCGCTCCGCAAGTCGGACCGTGGGGCCAGACAAACGGTAGCTGCTCCCTTCCCCTGTACCGTCCTCTTCGATGAAGGACGGACGCCGCGCTACCCCTCCATCAAGGAGGTGGTCAAGTCCCTGCTCGCCCCCATCGAGGAGTGGGAACTGCCGGACCTTGGTCTCCCCTTCTGGGAGGTTGGCGCCACCGGGGCCTATCTGAATGTGGCGGAATTCGGCACCCCCCGTCCGGACCCGGTCCGTGTCGTCACCCCGGATGCGAACCTCCCGGCCTTCGAGCGGATCATCTCGCTTCTCTCAGGCGGCATCAAGGCACGCGAAGGGAAGGTACGGAGCCTCTCCGCAGCCGACACGGCTGCCGAACTCTGGCGGATTCTGGGCGAAGAGGTCATTGCACCGGAAGGAAGGAGTGCCGCATGAGCTACCGTCTGGCCCGGCATGTGGATCTGCTGGAGCGGGACGGGGAGAGTTTCCTCGTGGCCAGGACGCCGCTCTGCACCCTGCGCCTCAACCCCGCGCTGGCAACGCTGATCAGGCGGGGGATGGACGGCGCATTGACCGCCGTAACCGCAGGCGAAGCGGATGTCCTTGAGCAGCTGGCTGCCAAGGGGTTCGTGGAAAGGGTGCGGGACGTTGCGGAACAGGCGGCTTCGTATCCCTTTGTCAGCGTCGTCATCCCGGTAAAGGACCGGGCGGAAGAGCTCCGGCGCTGCCTGGCCTCCCTCGCCAACCTCGACTATCCGCTGGAAAGGCTCCAGGTCATCGTGGTGGACGACGGAAGTAAAGATTATTCCGCCACGGTTGCGCGGGAATCGGGCGCGCTGGTCGTCCCCTCCGGGGGAACGGGACGGGGTCCGGCGGCGGCCCGCAACGTCGGCGCACGGGCCGCTACCGGCGAGATCCTGGCGTTCATCGACTCGGACTGCACCGCCTCAACCGGGTGGCTGGCCGAACTGCTCCCGGTCTTCAACGATGCGAACATGGCCGCGGTGGGCGGACAGGTGGACGGCATGTGCACCAGTTCCAGCGTGGACCGCTACGAAGCGGTCATGTCCAGTCTTTCCCTCGGTTCGCGGGAGCGGGTCGGAAACTCAGGGGACGATACCTTCTACCTCCCCAGCTGCAACCTGCTGGTGCGGCGCACCCTTTTTCTGGGCGTGGGCGGCTTCGAGGATACCATGCAGGTGGGGGAGGATGTGGACCTCACCTGGCGCCTGCGTGACCAGGGGTGGACCATCGTCTACCTCCCGGCCGGCCGGATCCTGCACGAACACCGCAGCAGCGTCCGTTCCTTCATGTCCCGGCGGTTCGACTACGGCACCTCCGAGGGGCTGCTCCAGCGCCGCCACCCGCACCGCCACAAGAAGATGGTCATTCCTCCCCTGCTGGCGCTCCTGCTAGCGCTCTGCATCGTGGCGCCGTTCACGGGGTGGCTCTCGCTGCCGATCGCCGCTGGCGTCCTTATCGTCGACGCTATCCTGGTCAGGCTCCGCTTCGCCCGCCGCCGGCTGCCGATCGGTCTGCCGGCCCTGCTGGCCGGACGGCTGCGGGCGCTCGGCAGCCTCGTCTATTATCTTTCGTATCACCTGGTCCGGTACTATGCCATCCCCCTCATCGCCATCTCACTGCTCGTTCCATTCTTCTGGCTCGTGCCGGTCGGTCTGCTCGCCTGCGCGGCAAAGGTCGATCATGCGATCAAAAGACCGCAGCTGTCGTTCGTACGGTTCGCCGGCATCTACCTGCTGGAGCAGATTGCATACGGGTCCGGCGTGTTCTGGGGGTGCCTGAGCCGCAAGACGTTCGCCAGCTACCGGGTCGAGCTGCTGCGCCAGATGGAGGTATCCGCGTAGGGGCGCAGCAAGCAGCGCGCCTACAGATTTTACCCACAAGGGCAACCACAAGGGTTGCTCCTGCTCCGAGCCTGACCGCCTACAGGAACGCTCCCATGGCATCAGGCCTATGGGTCTTGCCGGAAACGGCACGGCCTCCCTTTGAAAAGGAGAATTCACACCACCAAAGGAAAGGGAAGGAGAACAGTATGGACAAGATCGCACGCATCGACATGGGGGCTGCAGGTGGCCCCAAGGTAACAGTGGAAGAGGTCGGCGAGTACGCCGGCCTGGGGGGCAGGGCACTGACCTCGCTCTTCATCGCGAAAGAAGTGCACCCGCTTGCCCATCCGCTGGGAGCGGAGAACAAGCTGGTCTTTGCGCCGGGGATGCTCTCCGGCACCACCGGCTCCATGACCGGCCGGCTGTCGGTGGGCTGCAAGAGCCCGCTCACCGGCACCATCAAGGAGTCCAACGCCGGCGGCCAGGCTGCCCAGGTGCTGGCGCGGATAGGCTATGCCGCCGTCATCCTCGAAGGAAAGCCGGAGGGCGACGACCTGTACAAGATCATCATCAACAAGGACGGCATCCAGATTGTCGTCGACAACAGCCTGAAGCTGCTGGACAACTATCCCCTGGTGGAAAAGCTGCGTGGCGAATACGGCGACAAGGTCGCCTACATCACCATCGGCACTGCCGGCGAGCGGAAGCTCCTGGCCGCCTCCATCGCCTGCACCGACCCGGAACTGCGGCCGACCCGCCACTGCGGCCGCGGTGGCGTCGGGGCGGTCATGGGCGCCAAACGGGTGAAGGCGATCATCCTCGACGATGCCGGCATGAAGATGCGGGCACCCAAAGACCCGGACAAGTACCGGGACGCCAACCGCAAGTTCGTCGAAGGGCTGCGCAAGCACCCGGTCACCGGCGAAGGGCTCCCGGCCTACGGCACCAACGTCCTGACCAACGTCCTCAACGAGGCCGGCGGCTACCCGACCTATAACTTCAAGACCGGCCAGTTCGCCGGTTCCGCCAACATCAGCGGCGAGGCCCAGGCCGAGCTGGAGGTGAAACGGGGCGGCAGTGCCACCCACGGCTGCCACCGCGGCTGCGTCATCCAGTGTTCGGGGATCTACAACGACAAGGACGGCCACTACCTGACCAAGCAGCCGGAGTACGAGACGGTCTGGTCCCACGGCGGCCACTGCGGCATCGACGACCTGGACACCATCGCCCGGCTCGATTTCATGGATGACAACATCGGCGTCGACACCATCGAGATGGGGGTCACCATCGGCGTGGCCATGGACGCCGGGATCATCGAGTTCGGCGACAAGGCAGGGGCGATCCGGCTGATGGACGAGGTCGGCAAGGGGACACCGCTCGGCCGGGTGCTCGGCTGCGGCGCCGCCATTACCGGCAAGGTCTTCGGCGTGGAGCGGGTTCCGGTGGTGAAGGACCAGGCCCTGCCGGCCTACGACCCACGGGCCGTCCAGGGGATCGGCGTCACCTACGCCACCACCACCCAGGGTGCCGACCACACCGCCGGCTATGCCATCGCCACCAACATCCTCAAGGTCGGGGGCGACGTGGACCCGCTGAAGACCGAGGGGCAGATCGAGCTGTCCCGGAACCTGCAGATCGCCACCGCCGCCATCGACTCCACCGGCATGTGCCTCTTCATCGCCTTTGCCATCATGGACCAGCCCGAGACCTTCCAGGCGCTCCTGGACATGCTCGGCTCCTTCTACGGCATCGAAATGACCGGCGATGACGTGGTGGCCCTGGGGAAAAAGGTCCTCTCGGCCGAGCGGGACTTCAACAAGCGGGCCGGCTTCACCAAGGAGCACGACCGGCTACCGCGCTTCTTCTACAACGAGCCGATCGCGCCGCACAACCAGACCTTCATGATGAAGGACGAAGAGCTTGACGAGGTGTTCAACTGGTAGTTATTATCTCCCGGAGGGGCGACATCCGCCCCTCCGGGAATCTGGAGACCGAGTCATGCCGGATCAATCAACCAGCGGTATCAGTGAAGAGTTCGTGTCCGGCAACAGCCCTCCCCTGCCTCACCTCATCCTTACCGTTCCCCGGGAACAGCTCGGCGAATTCTTCATCATCCTCCAGCAGGGGTTCACCCTTACCGCCCGCGTCGGCGGCAGCCTGCAAGAACTCCTCTGCGAGCAACTCGGCCTCAGTCGGGAGTACGTCACCGAGCGGATCACCACTCTTTTCCTCAACGGCAAGGCTATCGACAACCTGGAAAGTGCAATTGTCACGGATGGGGCAACGGTCGCCCTCTCCGCTGCCATGCCGGGACTGGTCGGGGCGACCATGCGGCGCGGTGGTTACTACGCCGCGATGAGGGGCGCCATAACCTACCAGACTGGGGACTCTGGCACCACGGGTGGCTACGGGACGGTCCGCATCAAGCTCTTCAATCTCCTCCTATCCGAACTTGGACCAGACTTTCTCCAACGCGGCATCATGCTCCCGGCACCGATGCTAAACGCGTTTCTGAAGGCCAGGAGTACACCGTTCTGGGAGACGTGCGGCGTGAACGGCACCCCCATCGGTACGAGGCCGGCACAGGCCGGCACAGGCCTCCCCGCCTGTGGCATGGTCAGCCTGACCGTGCAGTTCAAGGAGCAGCCATGAAGGTCATTGTCAAACTGTTCGCATCTTTTCGGACCGGCCGCTTCGTTATAGAGGAGCGCGAGTACCCGGACGGGACCACGGTGGGCCGGGTGGTCGAAGAGTTGGGTCTGTCCGAGCAGGAACTCGGGATCATGCTGGTGAACAGCCGACACGTCAAGCTCGATCACCAGCTAGCAGATAGCGACACCCTGGCACTCTTTCCGTTGCTGGGCGGAGGATAAGTTCAATCACGGAACTTGGCATGGCAAGTCGCACACGCTTTCTCAATCTTCTTGTAAGCGGCCTTTGCTCCTGCAAAATCACCGCTTTTCGCCAGAGTTACAGTCGTAGTTGTCGCGGTGCCCAGGCTGATTGCCTGCTCCACAAACATCTTCCGTAGTTTGGCATTCTTGTGCGGTTTCGATTTTTTCAGATCCGGAACCGCAGCAATAATCTTTCCTGCCTCCACCTCCGCTTCGGCTGCATCGCCTTTTTCCAGGGCAGCTTCAAGTTTGGCTGATGCCATGGAAAACATCGGCATCATTTCGTGTAGTTTCTTCATCTGAACGTCGGCCGTTGCTGTGTTGCCATGCTTCTCTGTCCCGTGGGCAAACGCCACTGAATTAATGGTCAGCGATCCCAACACAAGACAGATTAAGCTCGTTATCTTCCAGTTTTTCATTATCTCCCCACTGTTTTCCTGATCAATGTTCCTTCACTTCCAGAAGCCAGACATTATCTCCCTCAGCCTGCCTGCCCAGTTTGTCGATCACCTTCCACCGTACCTTGATCGGCATCCGCTCCTTGAACTGTGACGGGTCTTTCGGTTTAAGCACGCCGGCCATGTCAAAGACCGAGTGATACAGATCACCGGCAAGCTGCTGCCCATCCTTGGAGAGCAGTTTCAACTCCTTGACGTCCACCGGTCGGTCAAAAAAGGAGTTCACGTCTTCAATCTCCTTTGCTCCTTTGTCCCGCATGGCAGTAACGCTCAGAAGTCTCGGTGGCCCCGGCTTCTGTACCGCATTGTCATCAGCATTCTTTTCCAGGGCGTTCAAGGGATCATCCTTGCCCTCTACCTGGAGCCGAACATCCTTGGCTGCCTTGAACTGGCGTACCGTTAATAACAGAGCACTCACAGCCGACGCTGCGGTCGGCTCGTCTGCAATGGCAAGAAGCTCTTTACTGAGATTTACCGTTACCGTTCCCTGATCATTATTGATCCCCAGGATTCGACTCCCTTTGGGATACTGTATGAACTCTCCCTGATAGCTGCCGACATCCATCCCGCCGAGCAAACGCTCGGCGGCAACCTTCATGCTGCTTGCTTCGTCAAAGGTGAAGAACGGAAACGGCACTACCTTGCCGGGCTCCCTGGAAGAAGGAAAGTAAATGACAAAAGCATATGCAGTCCCCTTGTCAACCGGCGGCGCACCCCCGAAATATTTCTCGTAGGCAGACGTCGTGATCACTCTGCCCGGCTGCGACGGCTGAGTTGATGCATCTTTATTCGTGCAGCCGGCGGAAATATCAACTACCAAACTTAACAATATTAACGCTACAATGTTTTTCATTAGATTTTTCATTAGATGCTCCAGACGCAATTAGGGGGCAGTTCAATCCGATGAACTGCCCCCCCATGTCTGTCCGATTAGCGGTGCTGAAGAGATCTCAACAGATCATTGGACTCTTTCAACTGCGCATTAAGTTTCTCAAGTTCTTCACGGGTATAGGCGTTTGCACCTTTATCATTGATCTCGACTTGCAGCTTTTTAATCCGGTCTTGAATGCTGTCTACTTCCTGAGCACAGTTTTTCAGGAGCATTTCGCACTCCTTGGTGCATTGTTCATCCATGGCCTGATGAGACGAACCATGATTGTGACCTTCTTCAGCCACCGCTGGCGCCGCTACCGCGAAGAGCGACATTGCGATGAGAATTACCAGTCGTTTTTTCATTGATTCCTCCTGGTTATCTATTTTACCGTATACCAGAATTTGGCGCTGCGTACCTTGCCGTCCTTCAACTGGAATTTGCTCATCACGCCGTACTTCCCCTTTTTGGAAAGATCGAAATCGGCGCCGAAATGCCCTTTCATCCCCATCAGGTCCTTAGACTGGTCGGTCTTGTCGGGATTCTGTATTTTCACCTTCACCTCACCCTCGGTCAGGGCCTTGCCGGTCTTGGCATCTTTGAACTCAATAGCGATATGGTGGGTCTCTTTCATATCGCTCGGCATCTCCATATCCATGCCTTTCATATGCTCCTTCATGCTCATGACCTTGAAGGTCACTTTAACGCCATCGACCACCTCTTCGTGGGCAACATCGCCGTGTCCGCCGTGCTCCATTTTCATGGAACCATGGTCCATGGCAGCAAATGCTGCCGGTGCTGCCAAAGCCAGAATTGCCGCAAAGATCAGTACGATTTTTTTCATGTTACTTTTTCTCCTTTGATTGCTAGGGTTGACTTTGAATAAAAAGCATTTGTTATGCCAACGATACAACGTTACGATTTCACATCGTTTAGCTCTTTTTCAGCATACCTGCGGCAAACAATATTCCACACCACGCGTAGCATATTCTTCAGTCATGCTTTTTGGTAGCTGACATACTCGACTTAGTGATGCGAATGTCCGCTATGGCTACTACCGCCATCGTCATATCGATCAGAGGTGGAGCTATTCAGCCCGGCGCAGCCTGACAACATCGCTACAACTGCCATCAACACTACAAACAACGCTACATTTTTCATTCAGATATCCTTTCGTTAAGCGGATTAATGCTTCATTCCCGAATAATGCAGCCTTCCCTTTTTCAGGTCCCGTTTCTTCATCAGCACAAAGATCACCGGCGTCATGATGAGGACGTGTACCGCTGAAGAAATCATACCACCGATCATCGGCGCGGCAATCGGCTTCATCACGTCGGCGCCGGTACCTGATGACCACATGATCGGCACCAGACCCAGGAGCGCCACGGCCACGGTCATCAGCTTGGGCCGCAGGCGGAGCACCGCCCCCTCGAAGGTGGCGTCGTAGATCTCCTGCTCCGTGCAGGGACCATTGATCAGCTTCTTGTCCAACGCCTC
>JAJZTK010000231.1 GCA_021849045.1 Deltaproteobacteria bacterium
GGCCTATTGCCGAACCCCCTCCGTCGGCCTCATCCCCGAAATCGTAACGCAGGCAGAGAAGATCATCATTGAAGTGAACACGCGGATGCCCTCGTTCGAGGGGCTTCATGACTGCGTCAGCGTGGACCTCCCCCCCAATAAGAAGGTGTACCCGATCACCAGCGTAAAGGATCGGATCGGCGCAACCAGCATCCCCTGCGATCCCCGAAAGATAGCGGCCATTGTCGAATCCAGGATGCCGCCTGCCGGGCGCCCCCTGGGACCGACCGACGAAAGCTCGACCCGGATCGCCCACCACATCATCGACTTTCTCCAGTTCGAGGTGAAGAAGGGGCGGCTGCCGGAAAATCTGCTTCCCTTGCAGTCCGGGGTGGGGACCATCGCCAACGCCGTTGTCGGCGGGCTGCTCGACAGCTCTTTTACCAATCTGACCGTCTGGACCGAGGTCATGCAGGACAACCTGCTGGACCTGATCGACGCCGGCAAGCTGGACTTCGTGTCAGCCGCGTCATTCACCTTTACGGAGGACGGACTGAAACGGTTCTTTGCCAACTGGGAGAAGTATACGGCGAAATCCCTGCTGAGGCCGGGCCAGATCACCAATCATGCGGAGGTGGTCCGCCGCCTGGGGGTGATCGCCATGAACACCCCGGTGGAGTTCGACCTCTACGCCCATGTCAACTCATCCATCCTGAACGCCTCGCGCATTGTCAACGGCATCGGCGGCTCAGGGGACTTCATGCGCAACGCCTATCTTTCCATCATGCATACCCCCTCCACCAGACCGACCAAATATGACCTGAACGGCATCAGCTGCGTGGTGCCCATGGTCACCCATGTGGATCACACCGAGCACGACATGGATATCCTGGTCACCGAACAGGGGCTGGCCGACCTGCGCGGTCTGACACCGAAGGCACGGGCGCAGCGGATCATCGACCGATGCGCCCATCCCGAGTACCGGCCGATCCTCCAGGACTATTTCGACCGGGCCACGAAGGAGTGCCTGGCCAGCGCCAGCGCCCATATGCCCCACATGCTCCACAAGGTCTTCAAGATGCAGCGGCACCTGGAAGAGCAGGGAACCATGAAGATAGAGAACTGGGACTGATCATGGCTGCATTGCGCAGCAGTGACTGAAACATTCAAATTCAGGAGGTAACAATGCGTAAAAGTGTAACCGGATTTCTCTCCGCCGTACTCCTCTCCTCGGTGCCTGCCGTTGCCCAGGAGATCCAGCCGGAAGCGCAGCCGGTCTACAACTGTGACTTTCAGCCTTCCTGCGAGGTGGCGCCTGGCGCCTACGGGAAGATGCATTCGGTGTCCATCAGCAAGTTCAATCTCAGCATCGGCGGATTCGCCAAGCTGGACTACGCCTACAACTCGGTCAACCTGGGGAGTGCCGTGCCGGCCATCGGCACCCTGCAGCCGAGGGTGCCGAAGAGCAGCTCGGTTGCCGGCCAGCAGGACCAGTCGGTATTCACCGCCCGTCAGTCCCGCTTCTGGCTGAAAATTGCCGGCCCCACCTTTCTGGGAGCGAAGACCTCGGCTCTGCTGGAGAGCGACTTTTACGGTTCGGGCGGCACCAACGAATCGCCGACCCTGAGGCTACGCCATGCCTATGGCACGCTCGACTGGGCCAATACCCAGCTGCTGTTCGGTCAGACCTGGGACATCTTCTCCGGGGGGATAGCCTCAACCGTGGACTTCGGGGGTGGTGCCACCTTCGGCAATCCGGGTCAGCCGCGGGTTTCGCAGATCAGGCTGACCCAGCGGGTCAATCTGGACGATACCAATGCGCTGAAGCTGGTTCTCGGTGTCCAGAACCCGACGCAGAACGCCAACCTGCAGACCAACAGCAACGGAGACAGCTGGGGTGGGAAGGTTAATGTGGCGGGACAGGCAATGCTGGTCAGCAAGGCCCTCGGCGTCGCGCCGGGGTTCTACGGGCTTTCCATGAATTCGCTCACCGCCGGGTTCTTCGGCATCTACGGCAATCAGGAGGTTGCCGGCAACAACCACACGGTCGATTCGTACGGCTACGGGTTCTATACCTTCGTGCCGGTGCTGAAATCCGCGGACGGGCGGAACCGGGCCATGACCGCCTCCTTCGAGGGGCATGCCTATATGGCGTCCAACCTGGCCAACGTCTATGCCACTGCCGGCTCGCTGGTCGGCCCGGCCGGCGACAAGACCGGCGCCAAAGGGTATGGCCTGTTCGCCCAGACCATCTTCTATCCGACCCAGGACCTGGGCTTCACGGCCGGCTTCGGCAAGCGCAACGCCTACAACTACGCCAGCTACGTCAACAGCGGCATCAAGGACTTTGAAAAGTCCAACACCCACCTGTTCTTCAACGTTGCCTACGACCTGAACGCCGCGATCAGGGTTGCGGCCGAGTATCAGAACCTGAATACCCAGTATGGCAACAATACGCCGGGGAGTTCCGGCACCGGGACGGCGAATATCGGCCGGATGGCACTGTACTATTTCTTCTAGCCGCGGCCTGCCGTTATCCGGGACCGCATGCCTAACCAACGCCCTGCAAGGAGAACGAGATGGCTGACAAACAGTACAATTGGTCGTCAATAGCACGACATCCCAGGTTTATCGAGCACTGCAGGAGAAAGGACAGATTCATCTATTTCTGGTGGCTGGTCGGGACGCTCGTGTACTTCCTGCTGTTGGTGGGGGTCGGCTATACCCCGGAGCTGTTCAGGCTGAAGATCGTCGGCAGGATCAACGTGGCGTACGCCTGCTTCATTCTCATCTTCGTCTGTACCTGGGGAAGCGCCCTCTACTACGCCTACAAGGCAGATACGGACTTTGATCCGAACGGACAGGATCTGTTGGCAGAACTGACGAAGGAGGTGGAACAATGAGATATCTGCTGATCGCCCTGATCCTGGGGATTACCCTCGCCCCGCTCGTCCGGCATGATCCGGCGCTGGCCGCCCAAGCGGCTCCGGGCGCAACACTGGCGCCCGGCTCGCAAAGCCGGCTCGAAGCGGGCAGTGCAGTCAGCCAGGCAGCACCGGCCTCCCCATTGGCCAAAGCCGCTGCCGCTCCTGTCGCGAAGACCAAGCCGAACATGCCGATCAGCATCGGCATGTTCCTGGCCGTCATTGCCATTACCATGGGGATCGTGGTCTGGGCGGCACGAAAGACCAGGACCGCTGCCGACTTCTACGCTGCCGGCGGCGGCATCACCGCTATGCAGAACGGCTGGGCCATTGCCGGCGACCTCCTCTCCGCCGCCACCTTTCTCGGCATTACCGGGCTCGTGACGATCTTCGGTTTCGATGGCGCCATCTACGCCGTCGGCCCGGTGGCCGCGTTCATTACCGTGCTCTTCATACTGGCCGAGCCGCTGCGCAATATCGGCAAGTACACCATGGGTGACATCCTCACTTTTCGCGTGCCGTCCAAAACGGTGCGGGGGACCGCGGCCGTCTCCACGGTGGTCATGTCAATGTTCTACCTGCTGGCCCAGATGGTGGGGGCCGGCAAACTGATGCAGGGGCTGCTGGGCATCCCCTACACCGTGTCGGTGGTCGTCACCGGTCTCCTGATCACCCTGTACGTGGTCTTTGGCGGCATGAAGGCAACCACCTGGGTGCAGATCATCAAGGCAGTGCTGCTGGTTGTCACCGGCTTCGGCCTCTCCCTGGCGGTGTTGTGGAAGGCGGGGATGAATCCGGTCGGCCTGATCGACAGCGTGGCTACGAGCCCGGCGATTCAGGAGCATGTGCGGATGCTGCTGAAGCACCCGCTCCCCCAGGCCGGCTTCGATTACGGCCAGCGGTTCCTGGAGGCGGGGCTGTTCCTCAAGGACCCGCTGGATACGGTTTCGCTGGGACTGGCCGGGGTGCTGGGGTGTGCCGGCATGCCCCATATCCTGATGCGCTTCTTCACCGTGCCCGACGCCAAGGCGGCCCGCAACAGCGTCATCGTGTCGCTGTTCATCATCGGCGCCTTCTACATCCTGACCGTGATCATGGGGCTCGGGACCGCTCTGTATGTGACCCCGCAGAAGGTCATGATGTTCGACAAGGGGGGTAACATGGCGGCGCTGATGCTGGCGCAGCTGTTCGGCGGCGGAGCGGGCACCATTGGCGGCGACCTGCTGTTCGCCTTCCTCTGTGCCGTTGCCTTCGCCACCATCCTGGCAGTGGTGTCCGGGCTGGTGATCGCCTCCTCCGCAGCCATTGCCCACGATATCTACGTCAACATCATCAAGGATGGCAAGGCGGATCAGCGCCAGCAGGTCAAGGTCGCCCGGACCACCTCCCTGGCGGTCGGCCTGATCGCCACCTGGATCGCCCTGGCGGTCGAAAACATGAACGTCGCCCATCTGGTAGCCGTTGCCTTTGCCATCGCCGCTTC
>JAJZTK010000232.1 GCA_021849045.1 Deltaproteobacteria bacterium
GAATGTGTTCCAGCAGATCCTCAGATACGGTCACCTTGCGGCAGTAGAAGTCGGCCAGTAGCTTGGCATCGTCCATGTCCAGGGGTTGCACCGGCGTCTGGTCGAGGACTCGGCTGTGGACCCTTTCCCAGCGCATGAGTTTGGTGGGGAAGGTCTCCTCGCCGATCAGGAACACCGGGTGCTGACCGGCGCCGTCATGGATGTCGCGAATGATTTCCACGGCGTTTTTGTCGACAAGGTGATCCATTTCATCCACGATCAGCGGCCGGCCTGATTTCATGAGTTCGGTGCAGATCTGGTCGAGCATATCGGGCATGGTTTTGCCCGGCGTGATGTTCATGCGACGGAGGATTTCCACCAGGACGGTCTTGCGGTTCCAGACGCTTCTGCATTCGATGCGGATGGCTTTGTAGCGGTTCATCAGGTAGATGGCTGCCGATGATTTGCCGAGGCCAGCGCGGCCGTATAGCACGCCGATTTTGGGCTGATGACTTGAGGCGTTGATCAGCCGCTCCATGCAGGTAGCGGCCAGGATGACATTGTTGAGGGCTGCTACTGCCCCCTTGACGGTTGGTGCGGGTTGTGACATTATGAAGCCTCCTTGTAGTTTATTGAAAAGGTCGGGGGTCGCGAGTTCCCGGCCTTTTCTATTTCACGGCCTTGGCCGATTCTTCTTCCAATCCCTTGAATACCCGGTATTCGTTGCTCTGCTCGTAGATCATCAGCGCCTTGTACTCCTCTTCAGATATGCTCCCGCCATCGGTCAGCACACCCCGCAAGCCTTGCATGCGCTTGAATTTGCTGCGGGCGGACTCGGTTTCCAGGCTGCGCACGTTGGTGGTTTGTTTGGCCTCGAACTCGGCCTTTAATCGCTCTTTCATGGCCTGTTGATCGGGGGTTAAAGCCGGAGTTACGGGCTTGGCCGTGCCAGCCAGGGCGCTGGCTGCCAGGCTGGCGGCGGCCAGTCCGGGGGTAGTGTGCTCGATGGTCGGGCGCGGGAAGTAGATTACGTTCCCCTGGGCCTCGGCCGCCTCTTTCTCACGGTAGGTCATCACTGCGTCGACCACGTCGATCCCTTTCAGGGCCTTCCTGGTTTCACGGGTTAGGCGGGCGAGCTCTTTCTTGTGGGCGTTGTGGATGTGGCGTGTCGCAGTGGCGACCTCGGCCATGGAGATGCCAGTACGCTCGGGGTCTTCGGCGATACAGAGAAATTCCCAGACGTCGTCGCTGTTCATGGTGTGGACAATGATCCGCCCGAGGTCTGCTGGGTCCTGGAAGGCCCGTACCTGTTCGCCGACATGCCGGCCCAGATCCTGATGGATGTAGCGGCCGCCATTAACCCGGAGGCCCTTCTTGCCGATGATCGGCAGCCGGCCACCCTTGCGCACCGCTTCAGCGAGCAGGATGTCGAGCGACCGTTCATCGGTAATGGTATGGATGGGGTGCGGCCATTCGGCCAGGGCCTGGCTGGGTGTCTTGCCCAGATCGGAGTGGATCACGTTCATCCTGGCGGCGGTCCAGCGATCACAGAAGGCTTGCAAATCCGCGCTGGTCATGCTGATTTCTATGGTTTCTCCGGACGTCATGAGGCGTTGGGCAAAGCTCTTGCGGGCTTCAATGGCCTTGCGCTCGGCCACGTTGTGGCCGCAGTAGCCGGGCATTAACTCGATCAGGTCATGACTGAGGGTATGGAAGCCCCTCTCGACATGCGGCTTTTCGTCGCCGGAAAAGGGGTTGCAGATGTGCTGCTCGATCTCCAGGTCGGAGAGGACGCGCGGAAAGTGGTCGCCGGTGTAGGCCGAACCCTGGTCGGTTTTGATCGTGCCCTGGTACGGTACGCCCCAGTCCAGCAGGCAGCGCCGCACGGCATGGGCGTTGTCGCGAGCCTTTTCTGTTTTGGTGACAAAGTATTTGTGGCGGCGGATGCCGACGTCGCAAACGCCGATGATCTTGTAGCGCCCGTCGGTCAGCAGCAGGTCGGCCGGGGTGGCATCGATCTCCCAGAGTTGGTTCGGTCCGGTGATGCCTTCGGAGCGTGAGCCAAAAGCGGGCTGAAAGCGGTTCTTAAAATCGTCCGGATTGGTGGCCAGGGCAAACTGGTGCATGTTTCTGGCCTTCCACTTGTCCATGTAGCGCTTGACGGACTTGTCGCTGACACGCGGTGCCTCGGGGAGCAACCCCCGCAAGGCTTCGTTGGCTTTTTTCTCGGTGATGTGAGGATACTGGAGGATCAAGGCGGCGATGGTCTCGCCCATAGGGGCTTTCTCGGTGCCGTCCGGTAGGGTGGTCCTGTTCCATGTTTCGATCTTGCTCTGATCCTTTCGGTTGCCGTAACAATCCACCAGCCCCATGGCGCCCAGGTCGTGTTCTTCCTTGATCCAGTTGCGCAGCGTGCCGGCATGCAGATGGCGGATCTCGGAGCGCAACCAGGGCGCGACGTCGATCCGGCCAAGGTTGTATTCATGGGCGAAGCTGTTCTGTCCGGCATGCTTGGCCAGGCGGTGGCTGGTGATGTAATGGTTACAGGAGGTGATGATGGCGAGCTTGGCCTTGGCGGTCTGTTTTTTCCAATCCGGCAGGCGGTTGAAGGTAGCTAGGCTCTCGGCGCGGGCCTCTTGCCGCTGGCGCTCTCTTTCCTCTGCGGATAGCTGGACTTGGCCGGCGTAGGCAGTGGCAGCCTGGGCGGTCGGCGAATCGTAGCCGACGCGGGTGTTGATGGTGGCCAGGGCCTGACGGGTCTCGGCGGGGAGGGATGCGAGGGTATAACCACGGGGACCGCCCCTGCCGGGTAACTTCACAAAGTCCCATGCCTCGCGGGTGGCCATGTGTTGTATCGCCCGGACTTTCGATTCCAGGGAATCAGTTTTTGACTTCGGCATGCCCGGCAGGTCGACCAGTTCTTCAGCGGTGTAGTGGGCCTTCATTTCAGCCCCCGCTTGGCAAGGATTTCGGCCATCCTGGCCTTGATGACGCGCTCTTGCTCCTGAAGGCGGACCATCTCGACCAGGTCTCGATCCTCGGGGTAGAGTACATCGCCTCCCAAGGGCTCCATGCCGTATTTGAAGGGCTCCAGGTTATTGCCGACGATGCTGCAGATGGCCACCACTTGAACAAAGGACGGTTGGTAGGCGGGGTCGGAACTGAGGATCTTGTCGAGGGAGTCCTTTGATATTTCCTTGAGAGTGGCCTTACTGATCTGGGCGGCGACCAGGTAGCGGTCATAGCCTTTCAGCATGCGGGAAAGCAGCTGTTTCAGTCCCAACACAATATCAAGTGACCCTTCTGCAGGTCCGGTATCAAATAACGCCTGCTGTTTTGATATGCTGCTGTCAACCGATGCTTTCCTATTTGCCATGACGACCCTCGCTTTTAGTGATACGATTCCAGTCAAATTTGTGATATAAGTGTCAGGCTGCGCGACGTTCCGGCCATAGCCGTTCAGATTTGATTCCAAGTTCGTCTGAAATGGCCACCATCAGTCTATGGGACGGCTTCAGTATTGACTTCCTGACCGCTTGGCGAGATATGCCGAGCTTTCTGCCAATGTGAGCAAAGGAAGATCCACGTAGCTCTAATTGGTATTTGATCCAGACCCGAAACTCGTCGGGTTTTTTTGGGATTCGTTTGGTTGTCATGGGAACCATAATTAACTACGTTTTTTGAAACTGTCAATTGATATTTTCAATTTTCGTAGTTCAAAAAGACACAAATGCCACAATAGGTGAATTTTGTGTTTAATTTTAGTGTGTTATGAAACTACGAAAATTTATTTATTTTTCGTAGTTCGTTTCGGGGTTTGATAATGAACTACGAAAATAAAAATGATGGGTTCCGTGCTCGCCTGGAAGAGCTGATAGGAGATGAAAAACCATTTCCATGGGCGACTCGTGTCGGTCTGTCTCCGGGCGTTTTCAACCGAATGTGGAATGAGGGGATCATACCGAAGGGAGAGCATCTTGTTCTTATTGCCGAGAAAACGGGGTGTTCCCTGGACTGGCTGGTATTGGGAAAGGGCTCCAGGACTCCCGGTCCTAGTGCCGTAGCCTCAGAATATAAGCCGGTCCCGCAGATTCAGCCTGGTATCGATGGGGGGGTGACTCTTCAGGTATACGTGACCGGCGGTGCCGGAGATCCGCGTGAGCTGATTCCGTCCGAGCCGATTGAAGAGATCATTATTCCAAAAACGTTCTATAACCCGTCTATCGTGCCAGTGAAGGTAGAAGGGCGCAGCATGGAAAAAACCTTAAAGGATGGAGCGGTGGTGGGTGTAGATCTAGCCGACAGACGCATCGTGAA
>JAJZTK010000233.1 GCA_021849045.1 Deltaproteobacteria bacterium
CGATTGCCACCTTCAAGGGGCATGACAATCACGTCTTCCCCATGGTTGGTTTCGGGGAAAAGCCTGATCACAGTAGATTCAACATTACCGGTTCCGGCGGCACCAGACTCGGCCATGCTCTTTGGTGGGCATGGGGCGAACTCAGCCTGCGCCGTGAAACACGCAAGATCTGTATCGCCTTCTCCGATGGCGACACCGGCGATGGCCCTGTCACTCAAGCTGCTATCAAGCGGATGAGGGAGTCGGGAATCGAGGTGATCGGGATTGGTATTCAGGACAACAGCATCAAGCAGTACCTGCCCGACAACCATCGGATCATCAAGAACCTTGACCAGTTCACCCCGGCGCTGCTTGAACTGCTGCGGGAAAAACTGGTCGCATAACACTTACAACTGCCAACCCGTCGGGGATGCGGATATTCCCCGTCAGGGAGATATCCGCCTTCTCCACGAGACAAGGAGGACATCAATGGCAAAACCACGATCACGCAAGGAGATGATTGCGTTTCTCACAACCCACCAGCGCTACGACACCATGTCCAGCTGGAACAGGGGAACGTCATTCTCCCGCAACATCAAACTCCACCGCATTCAGTTTCCTGACAACAATACCCGCAACCGGGCCTGGGATCTGCTGGACGTAGAAGATGCGTTCGAGGAATTCTACGACACCATCGCTGAGTTCAACGCCCGCAACGACTACCGCTACCAGATTCACCGCAACGGTCGCAGCGGGGGCTACCTCGTACTGTACCGCGGCGGCAGGAAGGACACCGACTACAAGTCGTACTGTCCCGCCTGCGGCCAGAGAAACTACCGGATAGCCGAGGAAGGGAAAGACCTGTGCGGCGTCTGCAAACATCCGCGCCGCAATTATACCCACCCCGTCATGACGGCATACACCTCCGGTGAATCGGTTGGGGAGCCTTCCGGCGATTACGATGACTGGGACACCTCAAGCCTCAAGGAACTGGTTGATATCGTCTGGGACTTCGACAGAACTGTCGATGCCGCAATCAGGACGTTCATCGACTTCACTCTGCACAACGAGGCTTCGGAGAAAACCATCATGGTTCCTCGCACGGTAAAGGTAAGCCGGCCACTCGGGGGTGCGTCATGAAAATTACCATTTCCAACGACAAGGCTTCAGCAACGGTTATCTGCCGGGATCTGATCCTGGATGATTCTGTTGCCGGCGCCCGTAATCTATTCTACCTCGCCGCCTATGGCCCCACTCAGGAGATCCGGGCTTTCGCCCAAATTCTTGCCATGAAGGGGTCACTGGAATGCCACGGTAAAGAAGACAGATCAATCAACATCTGGAGCAACCATCCCCTGCGGGTCATACCGAAGATGGGCGAAGGGTATTCTGGCGTGTATATAACGCCGTCGTCTGACTCGTCGTTTCTTATCGGCGGCTCGAAGGCGGATTGCTACCAGGTCTTTACCCGGATTCTCGATCAAAGGGAGTTTGTCCATCGCGATTGGTACGAGGAACTGTTCAACGAGGTATCCACGGAAATAGAGCCCCTTGTGGGAAACAAGCGGTGCTGGAAATTCCGGGCACACGAACTCAAGTCGGAGATAGTCAACCGGCTCAAGTACGGCGGGCTCAAGATGCCTCCCGCGACAGCGCATTTCAAAATCGAGAAGGAGGAACATCATGAGCACTCTCGCCAACAGGACCGATAAGAAGTTCCTGCTCGCTGCTCTCCGGGCTATCCGGGAGCTTGACCGAGCGAATATCGGTGACATCACCAAGGAAGACGACGCCGACATGTGTGCCGCCAGGAATCATCTGCTGTCGGTCATTCAGTCCAACGGTTATGAGATCAACTATGACTCGTACCGTTTGATCAAGGCGTCGTAAACCGACGGTACTCTATCCCTCAGGGGTAGGCGGTTTTGACCTCCTCCCCGAACGGCGAGGGTGTTATCTCCGCCTGTCCCCTGTTACCAAGGAGACAGGCATGGAACTTACTACTACCATCAACAGCTCGTTTTCCCGCACCCGGGGAAATGAACTGAACAAGGGGTACTACCCGACCTTTCCATCCGACGTTCAGACGGTACTCCGTATCCTGGAGCCGTCATTCGGTTGGAAAAGCCGTCGCTACAATGCCCTGAAAACAATCTCAATCCTTGACCCCTGCGCGGGTGAAGGCGAATTCCTGACCACAGTGACCCGCTGGCTCAAGCGACGCTTTGCCGCCTCCAACGGTTCACCTCACGAAATCCTCTCCTATGCCATTGAACTGGATACCGGCAGGTTCGCCAGGATTCACGGAACAACCCAGAAGCTCAACTCATCGTTCTTCGACGTGGAGCTTTCCGGCAAGTTCAACCTGATCCTGCTGAATCCACCCTACAACAAGGCTGCCGGCAACGAACTGGTCACCTGGATGGAAAAGACAGCCCCTCTGCTGGCCTATGAAGGAGTGATGGTTCTCATCATTCCCGAGTACGAGCTGAAAGGGAGACTGCTGGACATCATCCAAGGAACGTTTCCTTTTGCTTACGCCTTCCAGAGCGAGGAATACGCCCGCTTCAAGCAGGTGGTCGTGTTTCTGGCAAAGAACCAGGACAATAGCGGCGAATATTACAAACAATATGCGCGTTATCAGAGTTGGCCCGTTGCCAACCTGGGGGATGGAGCGGTACGTGTGAAGTACACCGTGCCGGGCAAACGCCAGACTCTTTCTCTTGGCGGCAGTAATGGCAGCAACCGTCCGCTCATGACGGCCCGCGACCTCACGGAGTTATACCGGGAGTGCGAGGATCGGCTCGACAAAGCGGCGGTCATGGTGCTAGACCGGCAGTATCCGTCGTCCTACGACACCAGCATCCAGCCTGTATCAACTCTGCGAACGGCGCACGCCGTCCAACTTGCAGCTATGAACAGTCAGATAGAATCGGTCACCATCAACGGCGACTTCTTCCTGGCCAAATTCATGGTCATCACCAAAACCGAGACCTTCAAAGACCCGGAGAACAACTGCGAGACGATGGTTTGCAAGCCCACCGTCGAAGCATTTCTGATGGACCGCCATGGGTACGTGAAGCCGGCCCGTGAACACGGGTTCGACTACTACGAACTCAACAGCCGTCTCTCATCGGTGCTTCTGCAGAAACTCTCACGGCTCTACCAGCCCCTCCATGAAATCGGCCAGGACGAAACATACCTGGTTGATGAACTGCTGGGGATCGGCCTGCTCCCCCCACAACGGGAAGCGGTCAAGGCGGTCATCAAGGCCTACCGCTCAGGACGCCGGGGTATTGGCATTCGTGCCAATACCGGCACCGGGAAAACATGGATGGCGAAAGCGGTCAAGTACCTGACCTGTGCAAAACGCACGGTGATGGTATCGGAACCGCAGCTCATTCCTCAGTTGGCAAAGGAATACGCCAACGAGGGGTTCACTGTGCATGTCATCGATTCCTGGGAAGCCCTGAAGGAACTTACTGCAACCAGGCCGCACGGTCTCTACCTGATCGCCTACACGCGTCTCAGAATGCACCCGAAATACCGGCTCTGCATCAAGAGTCGCAAAACCATCGTCAAGAAGGATGGCCACAGTTCCGTGGAATTCACGGAGGTTTGTCCGTCCTGTCGTTCGCCTCTGTCCGAGAAGATCCGCAAGGGTGACAAACCCAAGTGCTCGTACTGCGGCGAACCGCTCTTTACCTATATTCCTGAAAACGATCGACCTGTCATGACCTATCGTCGCTGGATCAGTGAGATCGAAAACAACGGCACCGCCACGGAAGCCCGGACGCACAACAAGCAGCTTCCGTACATCCGGCTCTTGAAACGGATTCCGTTCGACCTCGCCATCTTCGACGAAGCCCACAACGCGGCCAACCTGATGAGCAATCAGGGGACCGCGTTCATCAGGCTTGCCGCAACCGCCAAGAAGGTTCTCGCCCTCACCGCCACCGTGACCAACGGCATGGCAAAATCCATCTACAACATCCTGTGGGGGTTGAACCCAATGCAGATGCGGAGTGCCGGTTGGGAGATGAAGTCGGCCACTGATTTCCAGACCAAGTACGGTGCGTTCAAGACCGTCAGGAAAACCGATGAGAAAAACCGTCACCGTGAATCGGAACGTGTCACCACCTACGATACGGCTGGCATCTCACCGGCAGCCCTGATCTTTACGATTCCCAACTT
>JAJZTK010000234.1 GCA_021849045.1 Deltaproteobacteria bacterium
TCTTTGCGCTCCTCCTCGGTCAGTGTTACTCGGTATCTCGGCGACATGGTGGCCTCCTTGAGTGAGTTGCCACCAGTATACCATATGTTGGGCTGATACGAAATATTATGTGTTACTTGGTACTAGTCCCTGGCAACATCTAACCCCTCCCCATCCCTCCCCCTCCTGGGGAGGGAGTCAAGCACTCCTCCCCCAAGCGGGGGCAGGTCGGGAGGGGGGAGCTTAGTTCGTCGGGCATAGGAGACTTCAGTGAATTCATCGAGTGAGGGACAGGTGCGTATTGCTGTAGTTGGTGCCGGTGTCATCGGCATCACCCATATCAACATCATTCAGCAGGAACCGGACTGTGTGGTAGCCGCCATTGCGGACCCGACCCCTGCTGCCGCGTCTTTGGCGGCGGAACGGGGGATACCGTATTTTGCCGACTACGTCGAGATGCTTGATGCGGTCAAACCCGATGGTGCGATCATTGCCACCCCCAATGCCCTCCATGTCCCGGTCGGACTCGCCTGCGCCGAACGGGGAATACCGATGCTGGTGGAGAAGCCGATTGCGGAAAGTGTCGAGTCATCACTGACCCTCATCGAAGCGGCGGAGCGGGCAGGCGTGGCGCTCCTCGTCGGCCACTACCGTCGTCACAACCCTATAACTCAGAAGGCGCGGGAACTGGTGCAGGGTGGCGGGATCGGCAAGCTGACTACCGCAACCGGCCTGTACCTGATCCAGAAGCCCGATTCCTATTTCGACATTGCCTGGCGCCGGGCTGCCGGCGGCGGGCCGGTGCTTATCAACCTTATTCACGCCATTGACGATCTCCGCTTCATCTGCGGGGAAATCGCGACCGTGCAGGCAGTCTCATCCAATGCCGTTCGTGGCTTCGCGGTCGAGGACACGGCTGCGGTCATCGTCGGTTTCCAGAATGGCGCGCTGGCAACGCTGACCCTGTCCGATGCCGTTGCCTCGCCCTGGAGCTGGGAGATCACGGCGTCCGAAAACCCGTTCTTTCCCAGGCAGCCGGAGAACAGCTACTATTTTGGCGGAACCGAAGGGTCGCTGGCGCTGCCGAAACTGGAATTCTGGAGTTACAAGGGGGAAAAAGGGTGGGGCGCACCGCTCAGTTGCGAGAAGATCGGGATCCAGCATGCTGACCCCCTGGTACGGCAGATGCAGCATTTCTGCCGGGTTGTCCGCGGCGAGGAGAAGCCGTTCATCACCGGCGCCGATGCAACGCGGACACTGGCTGTCACGCTCGCCGTCAAGCAGGCCGCAGAAAAAGGCTGTTCCGTGAAGCTTTGATGGGGGAGCAGCAGCGACGCTGGCGCCGTTTACGCGGGCAACGCTGGCAACCCGATGCCCCCCCTGCTTCTGGCTGAGCGAGGGATATCCGTGCTTCACTGTTGACGTAAAACGTACGACCACACAAATCACTATTGTCATGTACAGCGCCGTTGTCCGGATCTCCTGGGAATTCTTCCCGAGAGCTCTCCGGGCTTTTGTTTTATTGATATGTTGCTGTTCCTTCCCTTACGACTCCGCTCCAGCAGCTCATCTTGTCAAACTCGTTGTTTCGGTGCCGTTCGGTCAGATCAAAACAAGTTTTTATTGACTGTTGATGTATACATGAGTATACATATAGCAGCCATTCGGTTGCAGCCGCTTCAGTTTTAGCTCAATTCAAGACTAACTGATTGTTTATATTCAAAACAGCGGGAACCAGTCCCAGAAAATACAACGGTCGGGCCTGATCATCGGCCCAAGGGGGCAAAAAATGGAAGAATCCGTAGTCGCAACCGCAAACGGTGTTGGAGAGGCGGTCTCCATCCGCGACAAGGTATGGCGAGCTTTTGCCGTTGGCAAGGTTCGATGGGGCATGCTGTCATTGGTCTTTTTTGCCACGACGCTGAACTATATAGACCGTGCCACCCTGGGCGTCATGCAGCCGATACTTGCCAAGGCCATGAACTGGACAGCGCAGGACTATGCGAACATCAACTTCTGGTTTCAGGTTGGTTATGCCGGCGGCTACGTCCTGCAGGGGCGTTTCATCGACCGGGTCGGCGTGAAGAAAGGGTTCGCAGTGGCGGTCCTTGTCTGGAGCGTGGCGGCGGCTTCCCATGGACTGGTTGCTTCCGTAGTCGGGTTCATGATCTGCCGGTTTTTTCTGGGGCTGTCGGAAGCCGGGAACTATCCGTCGTGCGTCAAGACCACCCGCTTGTGGTTTCCGGCCGGTGAGCGGGCCATGGCGGCCGGTATTTTCAATGCCGGCACCAATGTCGGCGCCATGGCCACCCCGTTGCTGGTTCCCTTTATCATGGCCGTATGGGGTTGGCAGGCTGCGTTCTACGTTATCGGCGGCCTGGGCATTGTCTGGCTTGTGTTCTGGCTCATGTCGTACCATAACCCTGAAAACCACCCGACCGTCAGCCAGAAGGAGCTGGACTATATCCACAAGGGAGCAGAGACCGAGGTTGAAAAGGTTCCCTATTCAAAGGTAATCAGACTGCGCGCCACCTGGGCATACGCCATCGGCAACTTCCTGACGGCCCCGGTCTTCTGGTTCTATCTTTACTGGCTGCCGCCCTATCTGAACAAGCAGTACAATCTGGGTATCAGTGTTTCCAAGATGGGCCTGCCGCTGATTGTCATCTATCTCATGGCAGATGTTGGCAGCATCGGTGGCGGCGTGATTTCATCCACCATGATCGGACGCGGCATGAAGGCGATTCCCGCCCGGCTGCTGTCGATGTTCATCTGTGCACTGTGCATTATGCCGATCATTCTGGCGTCATCAGCCAGCGGGTTGTGGATGGCTGTACTGTATATTTCTCTCGGGATTGCTGCCCATCAGGCCTGGACGGCAAATCTGTGGAGTCTGGCGATGGATATGCTGCCCAAGAATGCGGTCAGTTCAGCGTTTGGCCTTGGCGGCATGGTCGGTGCCATTGGCGGCATGTTCATGACCCAGTTGGTCGGGTATATCCTTACTGCAACCAACAATAACTATGCCGTACTGTTTACTATTATTCCCGGTGCATACGTTGTCGCGCTGCTCTGGGTTTACTTCGTGGCACCTCGCAGACCGGAAACGATTCAGGCCTGAGTGACTCCCGGATGGCAGTCATAAAAGCTATTAACAAGACGGTATGCGACAGTCATCAACCTTCACAGGAGGAACAACGCATGAAAATTCTGGTACTGAACGGTCCGAACCTGAACCTGCTCGGCACCCGGGAGCCGGGAATTTACGGGAAGGCGACTCTTGCTGAAATCAATGCCGCGCTCGCGGCACTGGCAAGCGAGTTAGGGGTCGAGATCGAGTCGTATCAGTCGAACTCGGAAGGGGCGCTGATCGACAAGATCCATTCCGCTGTCGGCACCTGCCGTGGCATCCTGATAAATCCTGCCGGCTATACGAACTTCAGCATCTCCATCCGGGATGCCATTGCCAGCGTTGCCCTGCCGACGGTCGAGGTCCACCTCTCGAACATTCACAGTCGGGAGGAGTTCAGGCACAAGAGCATGATCGCTCCGGTGGCCGTGGGGCAGATCACCGGCTTCGGCATGGACAGCTATCTCCTGGGGCTCAGGGCTCTGGTAAGTCATTTGTCTCGATGAAAAGGTCGACTACCTGGGTTAACTGGAGATCAATAGAATGAAATCCTTATTTGACCGGACAGAGTTTGCCGGCCTGCATCTGAAAAACAGATTTTTCCGTTCGGCTACCCGTGATGGGTTTGCGGATGATCGCGGCCAGGTGACACCAGAGTTGGTGCAGATATATGAGAACCTGGCCAAAGGTGGAGTCGGCACCATTATCACGGGCCACGCCTATGTCACCGATGTTGAACAGTCGAAACAGCCGTGCCAGATGGGCATCTATGATGATTCATTGATCGGTGGCTATACACGGCTGACCGATACGGTACATCGCCATAACACCAATATTGTCCTGCAAATAAGCTGCGTTGGTGCTCAAACATATGCCGGCGGAGGAGAACGACTGATCTGGGGTCCAAGCCCGATCGAAGATCTGGCCACCAAGATCACTCCAAAGGAGATGTCCGGGGATGAAATTCTGTATCTGCAGACTGCCTTTGCCGACGCTGCGCTCAAGATCG
>JAJZTK010000063.1 GCA_021849045.1 Deltaproteobacteria bacterium
GGAAACTGGTGGAGAAGCGGACCTTCCCGGCCATCGACATCAACAAGTCCGGCACCCGGAAGGAAGAGCTCCTTATCGAGAAGTCCTCCCTCAACCGGATCTGGATCCTGCGCAAGGTGCTCCACCCCATGAACGTGGTGGACAGCATGGAGTTCCTGCTGGACAAGCTTTCCGAGGCCAAAACGAACCAGAATTTCCTCGATTCCATGAGCAAGTAGGCTGGGAAAAAGGTCTTGCAATAACATTTTGGAAGTGTTACGTTTTGAGCTTCCGACCAAAGAAAACGTATGGCAATGAGCCAGTTAGAAAGAAGGAGGAAGGACATGAGAGAAGGAATCCATCCCAAGTATACGGACGTCACGGTGAAGTGCCTGTGCGGCAACGTGTTCCAGACCCGTTCAACCAAGCCGGAGATCAACACGGAGATCTGTTCCGCCTGTCATCCGTTCTTCACCGGCAAGCAGAAGCTCATTGATACTGCTGGCCGCGTCGAGCGTTTCAAAAAGCGCTACGGCATGTAACAGGTTTTACGGTCTGTCTGTTTCAAGGGGATTTTGTCTAGTACGAAATCCCCTTCTCTGTTTCTTAAATCCGATGGAATCGGTGCTACAAGCTGATTCACGGCACTTCCTCCCCGTGTGTTAGGTGTCCATGAACATCATCCTCCTTCAGTATACCCCTGAACCGGAAAAGACCGTGGCCCTTGCGGCCCGGCTCTGCTATTCTCCCACGTCGCTCGGCGAGTTGCGGGAGAAGTTGTCGGCCACCGATATCCAGAGCTTTCTGGAAAAGATCATGTCCCTGGGGCATCAGTCGGTGCTGGAGCACGCCTCTTTCACCTTCGGTATCGAGGGGATTTCCCGCACTACCAGCCACCAACTGGTGCGCCACCGCCTTGCATCCTTCTCCCAGCAGTCCCAGCGCTACGTCAGCCATGCGAAGCGGTTCAGTGCCGTCATCCCCGATACCGTCCGGGAACTGCCCGAAGCGCGGGAACTGTTCGAAAAGGAACTGGCTGCACTGCACGAGGTCTACACCCGGCTGGTGGCCATGGGGATTCCGGCCGAGGATGCCCGCTACATCCTCCCCAACGCCACGGAGACCAAGATCATGGTCACCATGAACGCCCGCGAGCTCCTGCACTTTTTTGCCGTCCGCTGCTGCCAGCGGGCCCAGTGGGAGATCCGGGCCATGGCCATCGAGATGCTGCGGCTGGTGAGGCCGCTGGCCCCGACCATTTTCCGGGAGGCCGGTCCCGGCTGCCTTAGCGGTCCCTGCCCGGAGGGGACCATGACCTGCGGGCAACTGGTCGAAGTACGGGAACGTTTTCGTACAATGTAGGGGCGGGGTCACCCCGCCCATGCAGGTGCAATGGTTGGGCGGGGTGACCCCGCCCCTACGGTAGATTGAACGAGGTTTTTGATGGAAAAAATCAACATCGGCGGTCAGGCGGTTATCGAAGGGGTCATGATGCGGGCCCCGCGGGCAATGGCCATCGCCGTCCGCCGGCCGTCCGGCGAGATCGTCGTCAAGAAGGACGAGGTCGTCCCCCTGTCCGAGCGGTTCCCGGTGGTCAAGCTTCCCATTGTCCGGGGAGCGGTTGCCCTGTTCCAGTCCCTGATCGTCGGGATATCGGCCCTCAATTTCTCGGCCAACGAGGCGGTCGTGGAAGAGGATGCCGACGGCACCGAGAAAAAGGAGCTTTCATCCTGGGCCATGGCCGGAACCATGGCGGTGGCCTTTGGCTTCGGCATCCTGCTCTTCTTCATCATGCCGCTCTACCTGACCAAGCTGCTGGTGCCGGTCATCGGCCAGTCCAATCTGCTCTTCAACCTGGTGGACGGCATCATCCGGGTGGCGGTCTTCCTCCTCTACATCGTTTCCATCTCCCGGATGAACGACATCCAGCGGGTCTTCCAGTACCACGGCGCCGAGCATAAGTCGATCTTCGCCTTCGAGGCCGGCGACCCGCTGACCGTGGAGAACGTCCGCGGCTACAGCCGCCTCCACCCCCGCTGCGGTACCAGTTTTCTTCTGATCGTCATGGTGGTGAGCATCGTCATCTTCTCCATGATTCCCAAGCTCTGGCCGTTTTACCTGAAGGCCGGCTCACGGGTCGTGCTGCTGCCGCTCATCGCCGGGGTTTCCTACGAGTTCCTCAAGTGGAGCGCCAGAAACGACCAGTCGCCGCTGGTCAGGCTGATCATCGCTCCCGGCCTGGCACTCCAGAAGCTGACCACCAGGGAGCCGGACGACAGCCAGATCGAGGTGGCGATCCGCTCCATGGAGGAGGCGCTGGCGGTGAATGCCGGGTACAAGGACGATAGACTCGTTATCTGAAAGAAGCGCAGTTTTAGGGAATAAAAAAGATGCTTGAGAAAATTGAAGAAATAGAGCGCCGCTTTCAGGAACTGGAGGCACTTCTGTCCGACCCTGCCGTCATCGGCAACCAGACCGAGTTCCGCAAGTTTTCACGGGAGCATGCCGATATCGCGCCGCTGGTGGATGCCTATCGCCAGCACCGGAAGGTGCTGGAAGAGATCGAGGGCAACCGGGAGCTCCTTTCCGATCCGGACATGAAGGAGATGGCCGAGGAGGAGCTGAAGAGTCTGGAAGAACGGCGTGAGGAGTTGGAGAAGGAGATCAGGCTGCTTCTTCTGCCGAAGGACCCGAACGACAGCAGGAACGTGATCCTGGAGATCCGCGCCGGAACCGGCGGCGACGAGTCTGCCCTGTTCAGCGGCGACCTGTTCCGGATGTACAGCCGCTTTGCCGAAAAGAACCGCTGGAAGGTGGAGATGCTTTCCTGTTCCGAATCGGAGCGTGGTGGGTACAAGGAGGTCATTGCCGCCATCGAGGGGCAGGACGTCTACGCCAAGCTCAAATACGAGTCCGGCACCCATCGGGTCCAGCGGGTGCCCGAGACCGAGGCCCAGGGCAGGATTCACACCAGCGCCTGCACCGTGGCGATCATGGCCGAGGCCGAGGATGTGGACATCGACATCAACCCTACCGACCTCAAGATAGACGTCTACCGGTCCTCCGGGGCCGGCGGCCAGCATGTCAACACCACCGATTCCGCGGTGCGGATCACCCACCTTCCCACCGGCACCGTGGTTGCCTGCCAGGAGGAGCGGAGCCAGATAAAGAACCGTGCCAAGGCCATGAAGGTCCTGAAGACCCGCATCCTGGACTCTATCCAGCAGGAGCAGAACGCGAAAATGGCCGCGGAGCGCAAGCAACAGGTGGGGAGCGGCGACCGGAGCGAGCGGATCAGGACCTACAACTTTCCCCAGGGGAGGATGACCGACCACCGGATCGGCCTTACCCTCTACAAGCTGGATGCCATCATGCAGGGGGATATTGCCGAGATCGCCGATGCGCTGCGGGCGCATTACCAGATGGAGGCGTTGCAGGCGCAGGGTGAAGCTGCGTGAGTGACATCTGGACCGTACTCAAGGTCCTGAACTGGACCAAGGGGTACCTGGCGGAGAAGGGAGTGGAGAACGCCCGGCTGGAGGCCGAGTGGCTGCTCTGCGCCACCACCGGCATGGACCGGGTCGGTCTCTACGTCAACTTCGAGAAACCGCTGACTGACGCCGAACTGGCTGCCTACCGGGCACTGGTGGCCCGTCGCGCCAAGCGTGAGCCGCTCCAGTACCTGCTCGGCTCCCAGGAGTTCTGCGGGCTCGACTTTCTGGTGGTGCCCGCGGTGCTGATCCCCCGCCACGACACGGAACTGCTGGTGGAAGAGGGGCTCAGGCACGCCCCTGCTGCCAGAAGCGTCCTCGACATCGGTGTAGGGAGCGGCTGCATCGCGGTTGCCCTGGCCAAGGCCCTGCCGGACGCCGACGTGCGAGGAGTTGAAAAGTCCCCCGCGGCGCTGGTCCTGGCCCAGCAGAACATCGAACGCCATGCCGTCCGGGTGACCCTGTTCGAGGGGTCACTGTTCGAGCCTTTTGCCGGCCAGCGTTTCGATCTGATCGTCAGCAACCCGCCGTACATCCCGACTGCCGACCTGGCGACCCTGCAGCCGGAGGTGCGGGAGTACGAGCCGTTGAGCGCGCTTGACGGCGGGGTTGACGGCCTCGACTTCTACCGCCAGATCATCCCGGCCGCGCCGGAGCACCTCACCCCGGGCGGCTGGCTCATGGTGGAGGTGGGGATCGATCAGGCCGAGGCGGTGCAGGGGATGTTTGCCGCAAGCGGCTTCACTGATATTTTTACCGCGAAAGATCCTTCGCTGATCGACCGGGTGGTCGGCGGACGGGGCGCTTAGGGAAAAGAGAAGCGTTTTTACCAACCGGGTGCGAGATTTCGACCAGATCGTCGTCGGCCCGGAGAAACCGTGCCGAAGCGTAGCAGCGCTACGTTGAGGCTGGGTTTCGAGGACACGGCGGCGAGGTGGGCGGAAGACCGCACCCGTCTAAAAGAGGTTCTGCATTGGATAAACTGATCATCAAGGGGGGAAGGAAGCTGTCCGGCGACGTGACCGTCAGCGGCTCCAAGAACGCTTCCCTCCCCATTTTCTGCGCCACCCTGCTGGCTTCCGGCCAGCACGAAATCAGCAATGTTCCGTTTCTGCGCGATATCAACACCACCATCAAGGTGCTGGAGTCTTTGGGCGCAAAAGTGGACGGCAACGGCAACATCGTCCGGATCGACACCAGCGGCGTCAACAATGTGGAGGCGACCTACGAACTGGTGAAGACCATGCGGGCCTCGGTGCTGGTGCTCGGTCCGCTTTTGGCCCGTTTCGGCCGGGCACGGGTATCGCTCCCCGGCGGCTGCGCCATCGGCGCCCGGCCCATCGACCAGCACCTGAAGGGGCTGAAGGCCCTGGGGGCGGATATTCATCTGGCCCACGGCTACGTGGAGGCCAAGGCCAAGCGGCTGAAGGGGGCACGGGTAAACTTCGACATGCCGACCGTTGGCGGCACCGAGCATCTGATGATGGCGGCGTCACTGGCCAAGGGGGAGTCGATCCTGGAAAACGCGGCCCGCGAGCCGGAGATCGTCGATCTGGCGAACATGCTGAACGGCATGGGGGCAAGGATCGAAGGGGCAGGCACCGACACCATCCGGATCACCGGCGTCAGCGAACTGGCCCCGGCTACCTACCGGGTGATGCCGGACCGGATCGAGGCCGGCACCTTCATGTGCGCCGCAGCCATCACCGGCGGCGATATCCGCATTCATGCCATGCAGCTGGAGCACCTGGACGCCCTGGTTTTCAAGCTGCAGGATGCCGGCGTGGAGATCATCAACAAGGATGGCGTGGTACGGGTGAAGGGACCGAAGAAGATTTGCAGCATCAATATCAAGACCCGCCCCTATCCCGGCTTCCCCACCGACATGCAGGCCCAGTTCATGGCACTCCTGTGCGTTGCCGACGGGGCGAGCGTGGTGAGCGAGAACATCTTCGAGAACCGTTTCATGCACGTGTCCGAGCTGCTCCGCTTCGGCGCGGACATCACCGTCGAGGGGAACAGCGCCACGGTCAAGGGGGTGAAGAAGCTTTCCGGCGCGCCGGTCATGGCCACCGACCTGCGGGCCTCGGCCTCCCTGATCCTGGCCGGCCTGGCGGCGGACAACACCACCGAGGTTTCCCGGATCTACCATCTCGACCGGGGGTATGAATCGATCGAGAAGAAGCTGGCAGGGTTGGGCGCGGATATTCAACGAGAAAAAGAATGACGTTGTAGGGGAGGCCCCCCGTGGCCGCCCAAAATCGGGCAGGCACAGGGGCCTGCCCCTACGGGAGAACCATGTCAGATTTTATCACCATTGCCATTCCCAAGGGTCGTATCCTGGACGAGTCGGTGGCCCTGTTCAAGAAGATCGGCATCGACTGCGACGAGCTCCTATCCAATTCCCGCAAGCTGATCTTCGAGAATGCGGCCCAGCGGATGCGCTACATGATCGTGCGGGCCACCGATGTCCCAACCTATGTTGAGTACGGTGCGGCCGACCTGGGGATCGTGGGTAAGGACACGCTGCTGGAGCAGGAGAAGGACGTCTATGAGCCGCTGGACCTGAAGTTCGGCTACTGCCGGATGATGGTGGCCGAACCGGCCGGACTGGCCAAGGACGACGACCCCTCCCGCTGGTCCAACATCCGGATCGCCACCAAGTACCCCAATATCACCGAGAAGTATTTTGCCGGCAAGGGGGTGCAGGTGGAGATCATCAAGCTCTATGGCTCCATCGAACTGGCGCCGTTGGTGGGGCTCTCCGAGCGGATCGTGGACCTGGTCTCTACCGGTGAGACCCTGAAGCAGAACGGCCTGGTGGAGGTGGAGACCATCGCTGAGATCACCACCAGGCTGATCGTCAACCGGGCGAGCCTGAAGACCAAGCATAGGCGGATCACCGAGATTATCGCCGGGCTGGAGAAACAGGTATGAAATTCCTTGATATTCGCGATGCGGATTTCGAGCAGCAGTTCGCCGCCATCCTCGGCCGGGGTGAAGAGACCGGCCGGGAGGTAGAGCAGGTGGTCCTGGAGATCATCGCTGCCGTGCGGAAGCAGGGCGACGTGGCAGTCCTGGAGTACACCAACCGTTTCGACCGGATGGATTCCGCTTCGGTTGCCTCACTGCAGGTGACGGACGAGGAGATCGATTACGCCTTTGCCAAGGCCAAGGAAGAGGAGATTGCCGCCCTGAAGCTTGCTGTGGAGCGGGTTGCCCGGTTCCACGAGAAGCAGAAGCAGGAGACCTGGCTCTCCACGGAAGAGACCGACATCATGCTCGGCCAGATGGTCACGCCGCTCCAGCGGGTTGGGATCTACGTGCCGGGCGGCAAGGCCAGTTATCCTTCCAGCGTTATCATGAATGCGGTGCCGGCCAAGGTGGCCGGGGTGCCGGAGGTGATCATGGTCGCCCCCACGCCGGGTGGCGAGATCAATCCCCATGTCCTGATCGCGGCCCGGCTCTCCGGGGTCGACCGGATCTTCCGGATCGGCGGTGCCCAGGCCGTGGCGGCCCTTGCTTATGGCACCGACTCCATCCCCCAGGTGGACAAGGTTACCGGGCCGGGCAACATCTACGTCGCCACGGCCAAAAAGCTGGTCTTCGGCCAGGTGGGGATCGACATGATCGCCGGGCCGTCGGAGATCCTGGTGATCAACGACGGGAGCGGCACGCCGGCACATATCGCCGCCGACCTCCTCTCCCAGGCCGAGCACGACGAACTCGCCTCGTCGATCCTGATCACTACCGACCGCGGATTCGGCGAGCAGGTCGCCAGCGAGGTGGAAAAGCAGTTGCAAAACCTCTCCCGCCAGGAGATCGCCCGGAAGTCGTGGGAGACCTACGGCGCAATCATCGTTGCCGGAAGCCTGGACGAGGCGATTGCCTTTTCCAACCGGATCGCCCCGGAGCACCTGGAACTGGCCGTTGCCGACCCGTTTGCCATCCTCCCCAAGATCAAGAACGCCGGCGCCATCTTCATGGGGCATTTCACGCCGGAGGCGGCGGGCGACTACCTGGCCGGCCCGAACCATACCCTCCCCACCGGCGGCACGGCCCGTTTTTTCTCACCCCTGTCGGTGGACGATTTCGTCAAGAAGTCTTCCATCGTCTACTTCAGCGAGCCCGGGCTCAACCGGTTGGGGAGAGACATCGTCCGGATCGCCGAACTGGAGGGGCTGGAGGCCCACGGCAAGTCGGTCAGCATCAGGTTGAAAGCATAAGTTAACCGCAGAGGTTTACATGATCCCATTGCGTCCCAATATTGCCACCATGGCCGGCTATGTCCCCGGTTTTCAGCCGCCGGACATCGCCTCATGGATCAAGATCAATACCAACGAAAACCCCTATCCGCCGTCGCCGCAGGTGGTCAAGGCCATTCTGGACGAGTTGGGGCCGGACGGCGCCAGCCTGCGCGCCTATCCCAGTGCGTCCAGCCAGAAGCTGCGCGAGGCGGCCGGCGAGGTCTTCGGTTTCGACCCATCCTGGATCATCATGGCCAACGGCTCGGACGAGGTGCTGAACAACCTGATCCGGGCCTTTGCCGCCCAAGGGCAGGAGATCGGCTATGTCCACCCTTCGTACTCGTACTACGCCACCCTGGCAGAAGTCCAAGGGGCGAGGGTGCGGACCTTCGGTCTGACCGAAGATTTCCGGATTGCCGGTTTTCCGGAGCGCTACGAGGGTAAGGTCTTCTTCCTCACCACTCCCAACGCTCCGCTTGGTCCCGCGTTTCCTATCGAGTACATCGAGGAGTTGGCAGGGCGGTGCGACGGCATGCTGGTGCTTGACGAGACCTACGCCGAATTCGCCGAGTCGAGCGCCGTGGAACTGGTGAAGCGGCATGAAAACGTGGTGGTGACCCGCACCCTGTCCAAAAGCTACTCCTTGGCCGGGATGCGTCTGGGGCTGGCCATTGCGCGGCCCGAGGTGATCGCCGCCCTGGACAAGATCCGCGACCACTACAACCTGGACCGCCTGGCCCAGGCTGCCTGCGTGGCAGCACTGCACGACCAGGCCTATCTTGCGGAGTGCTGCCGGAAGATCCGGGAGACCCGTGAATGGTTCTCAGGCCAATTGCGGGCAATCGGCTACGATGTGATCCCCTCCCAGGGGAACTACGTCTTTGCCACGCCGCCGGACCGGGACGGCAAGCGGATCTATGACGGACTGTACCAGCGGAAAATTCTGGTGCGCCATTTCTCTGACCCGCTCCTTTCCCATGGTCTGCGGATCTCAATCGGCACAAGGCAGGATATGGAGCGAACGTTGGCGGCATTACTGGAAATAGATTGAATCCCAAGGAGGCGACAATGGCCAGAACTTCATTGATAGAGCGCGTCACCAAGGAAACCAGGATCAGGCTGACCATCGACCTGGATGGCACCGGCCAGGGGAAGATCTGTACCTCCGTGCCATTCCTCGACCACATGCTGGACCTGTTTGCCCGCCATGGCCTGTTCGATCTGGAGGTGGAGGCGAGCGGCGACATCGACATCGACTTCCACCATACGGTGGAGGATATCGGCATTGTTCTTGGTCAGGCCATCAGGGAGGCGCTCGGCGACAAGAAGGGTATCCGTCGCTACGGCCAGGCCACGGTGCCGATGGACGAGACCCTGGCCAGCGTGGCCACCGACCTCTCCGGCCGTCCGTACCTGGTCTACCATGTGAATCTTCCCAAGGTGAAAATCGGCGAGTTCGACGTGGAACTGGCAAAGGAGTTCTTCCAGGCACTGGTGAACACCCTGGGGGCCAACCTGCACATCAACGTCATGTACGGCGACAATGTTCATCATGTCCTGGAGGCCTGTTTCAAGGCCACGGCAAGGGCGCTGGACATGGCGACCCAACTGGACCCGCGCATCGAAGGGGTCATGTCGACAAAAGGAAAACTCTAAAATCGGTGAAGAGTAAGGAGTGAGGAGTAAGGCGTGCAAAGCCTTCTCTCCTCACCACTCACTCTTCACCCCTCACAAGGTTCTATCATGATTGCGATCATAGACTACGGCATGGGAAACCTCCGTTCCGTTCAGAAAGGGTTCGAGAAGGTCGGCTTTGAGGCCGTGGTGACTGCCGATCCCAAGGTGGTGCTGGAGGCCGAGAAGGTCGTGCTCCCCGGCGTCGGCGCCTTTCGCGACTGCATGCGCAACCTTGAGCAGGGTGGGTTCGTCGAGCCGATCCTCAAGGTGATTCGGGACGGACGGCCGTTTCTCGGCATCTGTGTCGGGATGCAACTGCTCTTGACCGACAGTGTGGAATTCGGCCTCTACCAGGGGCTGAACGTGATTCCGGGGCATGTGCTCCGGTTTCCGGACGGGATGGAGGAAAACGGGGAGAAGCTGAAGGTGCCGCACATGGGATGGAACCAGCTCTCCATCCGGCGACCGGCGCCGATTCTGGCCGGGATCGAGGATGGGGCCAACGTCTATTTCGTCCACTCCTACTACGAGATGCCGGACGACGAGACAGCCGTGGCCGCCACTGCCACGTACGGTGTCCAGTTCTGTGCCGCCCTTTGGAAAGACAATGTCATGGCAACCCAGTTCCATCCTGAGAAATCACAGGCGGTGGGGCTGCGCATGCTGAAGAATTTTGGAGAGTTCACGTGATCGTTATTCCGGCAATAGACCTGAAAGAAGGAAAATGCGTCCGCCTTGAGCAAGGGCTCATGGAACGGGACACGGTGTTCAACGACGACCCGGCAGCCCAGGCCCTGGCCTGGCAGGCCCAGGGGGCCGAACTGCTCCATATCGTCGACCTGGACGGCGCCTTTGCCGGCGAACCGAAGAACCGCTCCTCCATTGAGTCGATCGTCAAGGCGCTCGCCATCCCGACCCAGCTCGGTGGCGGCATCCGCGATCTGGCCACCATCGAGGCCTATCTGGGACTCGGGATCGGCCGGGTGATCATCGGTACGGCCGCCCAGAGGGACCCGGAACTGGTGAAGGCGGCCTGCACCAGGTTCCCCGGCCGGATCGTGGTCGGGATCGACGCCAAGGAGGGGATGGTGGCGGTGCAGGGATGGGCCGAAGTGACCGGTGTGACCGCCGTGGAGCTGGCGAAGCGGTTCGAGGGGGATGGCGTGGCTGCCATCGTCTATACTGACATCAGCCGGGACGGCATGCTCCAGGGACCGAATATCCCGGCCACCAGGGCGCTGGCCGAGGCGATCAGCATTCCGGTCATCGCTTCCGGCGGCGTTTCGTCACTCAAGGACATCGAAAACCTGCTGGCCGTTGAAGCGAGCGGCGTCACCGGTGTCATCACCGGCAAGGCGATCTACACCGGCGCCATCAATCTGGCCGAGGCCATTGCCCTGACACGAAAGGCTAACGAGAAATGCTGACCAAACGGATCATTCCCTGCCTCGACGTCAAGGGGGGCAGGGTTGTCAAAGGGGTCCAGTTCCTGGAACTGCGGGATGCCGGGGACCCGGTGGAGATTGCCGAACTCTACGACCAGCAGGGCGCCGACGAGCTCACCTTTCTCGACATTACCGCCTCCTCGGATGCGCGGGAGATCATTATCGACGTGGTGCGCCGAACCGCCGAGCGGGTCTTCATGCCGCTGACCGTCGGGGGCGGGGTGCGGACGGTGGACGATATCCGTGGACTCCTGAATGCCGGTGCCGACAAGGTCTCCATCAATACCGCCGCCGTGCATCGCCCCGAGTTCGTGCGGGAGGCTGCGGAGCGTTTCGGCTCCCAGTGCACGGTGGTGGCCATCGATGCCCGCCGCGTGCCGGGCGAGGAGCGTTGGGAGGTCTATACCCACGGCGGCCGCAACGCCACCGGCATCGACGCGGTGGAATGGGCCCGCCGGATGGAAGAGTACGGTTCGGGGGAGATCCTCCTCACCAGCATGGACAAGGACGGCACCAAGGACGGTTATGATCTGCCTTTGACCCGGGCCATCGTCGATGCGGTCGGCATCCCGGTCATTGCCTCCGGCGGGGTGGGGAGCCTGGAGCACCTTTACGACGGCTTTACCAAGGCCGGTGCCAGCGCTTGCCTTGCCGCCTCGATCTTCCACTACCGGGAACACACCATCGGCGAGGCCAAGGAATATCTGCGCAACAAGGGCGTGGCGGTACGACTATGAGAGAACACGACGACATCCTCCAGGCAGTCTACCAGGTCATTCTCGACCGGAAGGCCAACCCGACCGACAGTTCCTACACGGCGTCCCTGATGCAGAAGGGGATCGACAAGATCCTCAAGAAGCTGGGGGAAGAGGCAACCGAGCTGGTCATTGCCGGCAAGGGCGGGGTGCGTGACGAAACGGTCTACGAGGCGGCAGACCTCCTGTTTCATACCCTTATCCTCCTGGCTTATCGCGATATCCCGCTGGACGCGGTGTACGACGAGCTCCGTCGTCGTTTCGGCCGTTCCGGCATCGAAGAGAAAAACTCCCGCACCGCACCATGATGATGGGAAAATCGATAAAAATCTTGACATAGTGCTCTACGGTGCTACTATGCAAATCCTTTGTGAAGTACCGGCTTTGCCCTTATGATGCGTTAAATTAGCGAGAGAAGGGGGGGGAATATGGATGCCGGGAATCAGGGTCAAGGAAACTGAGCCGTTTGAGGTCGTGCTGAAGAAGTTCAAGAAGCAGTGCGAGAAAGCGGGGATTCTCTCGGAAGTGCGGAAGCGCGAACATTTCGAGAAGCCCAGTATCAAGCGGAAGAAAAAGGCGATAGCAGCCCGTAAGCGCGCTCTGAAGAAGCAGCGCAAGATGATGGAGTAGTGCATGTCGTTGCGGGATAGGCTGACCGAAGCAATGAAGACGGCAATGAGGGCCAAGGATGAGATCACCTTGTCCACTGTTCGTCAGATTCGGTCGGTTGTCAAAAACCGTGAGATCGAATTGAAGAGCGAACTGGATGACCAGGGAATCGGCGAGGTGATCGCCTCCCTGGTCAAACAGCGTCGCGAGTCGATCCGGATGTTCGCCGATGCTGGTCGTAGCGACCTGGCGGACAAGGAGGAGCGGGAGCTGCAGATACTCCTCGGCTTCCTTCCCGAGCAGTTGACGCGTGAAGAGATTGTCGCCCTGGTCGATCGGATCGTTGTCGAGTCCGGCGCTCAGGGGATCAAGGATATGGGCAGGGTGATGAAGCTGGTGATGCCGCACGTGGCCGGTCGCGCCGACGGCAAGCTGGTCAACGAGGCGGTACGGGACCGGCTTTCCGCTGCCTGACAGCATCATACCGGACAGGCGCAGCCGAAGGCGGCGCAAAGAACCGATCAAGGTAGGGGCGATTCGTACGATTGCCCCTTCTTTGCGTTGATACGAAGTTGTATACGCATGCTCTGACTTCGTTGGCCTCGCTGTCGGTCCTCGACGCACCTCAGTGTGCGCCCGCTCTGTTCACCTCATCGCCTGTTTGCCATGTAAAAAATACCGTTGCTTCGGGGAAGTCGGGGACAGGGCATGAACCTTATTGACATCCTGATCTGGGCCGTTTTGATTGGCTTTATTGTCAAGGGATTTCTGAAGGGTCTGGTTCGACAGGTCTGCTCCCTTCTCGGCTTTCTGGTCGGCGGCTGGGCCGCCTTTTCCTACTATCCGTACCTTGCCGGCGCGAGCCGGCACCTAATTCGTCTCCCGAGCCCGGTCGCCGTACCCCTGTCCTTTCTTCTGATCTTCATCGTTGTCGGCCTTCTGTTTTATCTCCTCGGACACTTCCTGACCGTCTTGTCCAAGATCATGCTGCTGGGGTGGGTAAACCGCCTGGGGGGTGTTGTCCTCGGTTTCCTGGAGGGGGCCTTTATCCTCTGCATGCTCCTCTATCTGGGAACCACCAAGCCGGTGCCGACTGCCCTGAAAGGGGCGATCACCCGTTCCCGGTCGGCCCAGGGATTCATCATGTCGGGGAAAGAGATCATCAGCGGCTGGGAGAGCTCGGCCAGGACGGCGAAGCCTTCCCCGGCGGCGAAATAGCGGGCGCCTGCTCGGAGGCGGGGCAATGGCGATAATTCCGGACGAAAAAGTGGCCGAGGTCCGGGAGCGGGCCTCGATCCTGGAGGTGGTGGGGGACTACATCAGTCTCCGGCGTTCCGGCGCCAACTACCTGGGGCTCTGCCCGTTCCATGGCGAAAAGAGCCCTTCGTTCAACGTCAATCCGGCCAGGGGAATCTTCCACTGCTTCGGCTGCGGGGTTGGCGGCAACGTTGTCACCTTTGTCATGCGGATGGAAGGGATTTCCTTTCCCGAGGCGGTGAAGCTGCTGGCGAAACGGGTCGGGGTGGTCATCGAGGACCGTCCCATGACGGCCGGCGAAAAGCGACGTCTGGATGAACGGGAAGAGCTGCGCCGGGTCGTGGCGGCGGCTGTCTCCTACTACCGCAAGGTGCTGGAAAAGGAAGAGGCCGGGCAGCCGGGCAGGAACTACCTGGAGCGGCGCGGGGTCACCCCGGAGGCGGTCGGCGCCTATCGTCTGGGCTACGCCACCGACCGGTGGGACGGCTTGGTCAGGCACCTGGAGCATCTGCGGATATCCCTGGATCTCGCCGAACAGGTGGGATTGGTGCGGCGGCGAAGCAGCGGCAGCGGCTGGTACGATCTGTTCCGGAGCCGCCTCATCTTCACCATCGCCAATCACCAGGGAGAGCCGATTGCCCTGGCCGGGCGGGTGCTGGACGACGCGCTTCCCAAATACATAAACTCTCCCGAGTCGCCGATCTACCACAAGGGTGAGGTCCTCTTCGGTATCGATCTGGCCAAGCAGGCGATGCGGGAAGAGGGAGCGGCCCTGATCGTTGAGGGGTACTTCGATCACCTGGCCCTCTGGCAGGCGGGTGTTAGGAACGTCCTGGCAACCTGCGGCACGGCCATGACCAGCGGCCATCTGCAGCTCCTGCGGCGCTATGCGGAACGGGTCCAGCTCCTCTTCGACGCCGACGGCGCCGGGAAAAAGGCGACCTTCCGGGCCATGGAACTGCTCCTGAGCGAGCAGGTGCCGGCCTCTGTGGTGGAGCTTGCCGCCGGGGAAGACCCGGACAGCTTTCTGGCGAACGAGGGTCGTGAGGCGTTTGCCGAGCGGCTGGCCAAAGCGCGGCCGGTGCTGGACTATTTCATCCGGGACCTTCTTGCCGGGACCGATACCGGGTCGGTGGCGGGCAAGATGGCGGTGGTGGATCAGCTGACCCCTTTGGTGCAGAAGATCGGCAACCAGATGGAGCGCGAGCTCTATCAGAAGGAGATCGCCCGGCTGCTGGGGATGGACCCGCGTTCCCTGCTCCGGCAGATGCAGGGCGGGAGCGCCGCGGCACCGGCCGGATCGCGTGCGGCCGGGCAGAAAACGCCTTCGCAACCGGCAGCCACCCTGCCGGAAGAGACACTGTTGGCCCTGATGGGGCGCTATCCGGAAGTGTCTGAGATGGTCCGGACGCAAGGGGTCGAAACCCTGTTTCCACCCGGGATGGTACCTTTGGCCCGGCAACTGATGACGCAGGCCGGCAATCCGGGGGGGATCGACCTGGGGACCTTTCTGGCCGAACTGGAGCCGCCGGAACTGCGGCAACGGCTGGGCGCGCTCTTCATGGACGACGCCCACCTGGTCGAGATCGATCCGGTCAGGACCTTCACCGACCTCTGCCGGGCCATTGAGCTGCGGCAGCTGAAAAAGCATGACGCCAAGGCCCTGAAGCTCGAGCTGTCACGGCTAGATCCCGATTCGCCCCGCTACTGGGAAATTCTTCAGACCCTCGATGCCTTGCGAAACAGGAAATCGCAATTATCATAGATAGTAGAGACGGAAAAGGGGAAGTTGATGGCCAAGAAGAATATGGAAGAAGTGAAGCAGCTGATCGATATGGGCAAAGAGAAGGGTTTTCTCACCTATGACGAGGTGAACGATATCCTTCCTGCCGATATGGTCTCATCCGAGCAGATAGATGATGTCATGAGCATGTTTGGCGAGATGGACATAGAGATTGTGGACTCGGTCCAGAAGGTCAAGATCCCCAAGGTCAAGCTCGACATGGAGGATGAGGAAGAGCTGGAAGGGGAGCAGGAAGAGCAGGAATTCGAGCCCGGCGCACTGGGCCGCACCAGCGACCCGGTCCGGATGTACCTGCGCGAAATGGGTTCGGTGTCCCTTCTCACCCGCGAAGGCGAGGTGGAGATTGCCAAGCGGATCGAGGACGGGGAGCGGGAGATGGCGGGGGTCATCCTCAATACCCCGATCACCATCAAGGAAGTAATCTCCCTTGGCGAGCGGCTCCGCAAGTTCCAGCTCAACCCGGTCGATATCAGCAAAGAGATTGAAGAAGAGGTGGTGGAAGAGGACGAGGAGGACGTCACCCGCATCCGCCTTCTGGAGTCCATCGATCGGATCAGGGAGGGCGACCTGCGGATGGAGGAGATCCTCGCCCGCTTCGAGCAGCGCGACCTCGCCGATGCCGAACGGGAAGAGCTCTGCCGCGAGAAGCAGGAGTTGAAGGCAAGCCTTGCCGAGCAGGTCAAGTCACTCAGCCTGAAGGACCGCCACATCGAGAAGGTTGCCCTGCGCCTCAAGGAGCTTTCCGGCAAGGTGGACACCATCATGCACGAGATTGCCGATCTGGAGCATGAAGCCAAGTGTGAAGCGGGCATGCTGGTATCCCTGTTCAGCGCCCCCTCCTGGAACGAGGAGGACGAGCACCGGCTGGTGGAAGGGCTCAAGCTTCCCGAGGAAGAGGCCGTTCGGCTGGAGAAGAGGATTCGGAGCGCCGGCAAGAAGTTGCGCAAGGTTGAGCATGAATCGGGGTTCCGCGGCATCGAGCTTTCCAGGGCGCTTCTGGCCATCGAGCAGGGGGAGAGTCGGGCCAAACTGGCCAAGTCCGAGCTGGTGGAGGCGAACCTGAGGCTGGTAGTCTCCATTGCCAAGAAATACACTAACCGGGGGCTCCAGTTCCTCGACCTGATCCAGGAAGGGAACATCGGCCTGATGAAGGCGGTGGACAAGTTCGAGTACCAGCGCGGCTACAAGTTCTCCACCTACGCCACCTGGTGGATCAGGCAGGCGATCACCCGTGCCATTGCCGACCAGGCGCGGACCATCCGGATTCCGGTCCACATGATCGAGACCATCAACAAGTTGATCCGCACCAGTCGGCAGCTGGTCCAGGAGATCGGCCGCGAGCCGTCGCCGGAGGAGATTGCCGAGCGGATGAGCCTGCCGCTGGACAAGGTGCGCAAGGTGCTGAAGATCGCCAAGGAGCCGATCTCCCTGGAGACCCCTATCGGCGAGGAAGAGGATTCCCACCTGGGCGATTTCATCGAGGACAAGGGGGTCGTATCCCCCCTGGAAGCGGTGATCAAGGCGAACCTGTCGGAGCAGACCGCCCGCGTGCTGGCCACCCTGACCTCCCGCGAGGAAAAGGTGCTCCGGATGCGGTTCGGCATCGGCGAGAAGAGCGACCACACCCTGGAGGAAGTAGGCCAGGACTTCGAGGTAACCAGGGAGCGGATCCGCCAGATCGAGGCCAAGGCGCTCAGGAAGCTCCGGCATCCCAGCCGGGCCAAGAAGCTGAAGAGTTTCGTGGAGTAGGGTAGTTATTGTGTTCTGATGAAAAGGCCGCATCGTTGCTGACGATGCGGCCTTTTTCGTAAGTCGGTCCGGGGAGAAGTTGCGGTGGCCCACGGGAAGCAAACACCAGGATAATTTCCTTGCCGGTACAGGAATGTAATGTAAAATATGATTATCATATTTTGTGGAGGTCGGTATGCCGACGGCTATCAGTTCGACCGAGGTGGTCAGGAACTTTTCGGAGTTGCTTAATAACATAAAGTACCGGGGAGACCGCTATACCGTCATCCGCGGCGGCAAACCGGCGGCCTCCCTGGTTCCGGTGGAGTCGGCCCGTTCCGGCGCAACCCTAGCCGACCTGCGGCAGATCCTGAAGACCCTGCCCCACCTGGATAGCAGCGATACGGCCTTCGAGGCGGATGTCCTTTCCGCCGCAGACTCGCAACCGTCAATGCCGGAGGCGCGGTCGTGGGAGTAATACTGGATTCCAGCGAAATCATTGCCCTTGAAAGGAACCGGGGAATGGTCGAGAGTCTGGTTGCCGGTCGTGAAGACGAACCGTTCGGAATCAGCGTGGTTACGGTTGCCGAACTGCTCCATGGCGTCGAGCGGGCGGACACAGAGCCCCGCAGGCTTCGACGTCAGGCATTTGTGGAAAAGGTGATTGAGATGATCCCAATTTTCCCCTTTGACGTCGGAACGGCTCGCATTTATGCCAGGGTCTGGGCATCTCTCGTCCAGCGCGGCTTCACCGTGGGGGCACACGACCTGATCATTGCCGCGACAGCCATATCTCTCGATTACACAGTGATTACCTCGAACCTGCGGGACTTCGAGAAGATCGAGGGGGTGCGGTTGGAGGTCCGAGAGGGATGAGCGGAATGAGTATCGATAGTGATTCGGATTGCTAATATTATTTCATGTTCACAGGCGAAATGTTCCATTCGGGCAGATCATTAGTTCACGCGCGCGCGTGAACTGCTCAATAATGGGACATGAACCCAAAGACAAAAAACGCAGAGCTGCCAAACATACAAAAGGGAAGCAATGAGGCCAGGCTTCGAAAATCTAACTATTGATCAATTTCTATTACGTCAGCAAGACAGTATAGCTACGGAGTTCAGGAGTGAACCTGAAACTTGCTTGATTGCGACTACGACGGCGCGCCTCGTAAGGCACTCGAAAGTGTATGGCTGGTCGGTTGCAAGTCTCAACGGTGTGAAGCCAGAATCTGGTTTGGTGATACAAAAAACAGGCTTGGAGCCTGAGTTATGGGTTCGCGCCAGCTACCGTGGATATCGAAAAGCGTTCTTGCTATTCCTTGAGCAATTCTACAACCTCCAACCAGGCGAAATTCCGAAGACTCTGCAAGTTGATCATTTACATCCTTCATCTCGTTTTACCCAAGAAAACAACCATTACTTTGTGCGCCTCGCCTTAATTAATAGAGGTATTAATGCCTCTTATGGCGCGGGTTTTGAGCGTTTGCTATACAGCAGAGAGCGAAAGCGAGAGCTCATCGGTGGAATCCACATGGATTGGATGGCATATCTAAAGGCACGGAGTATTCGTCTTCCGGCGAAGCTTGACGGTGTTGACTGTTGGCAGATTTGGGCGTGGCAAATGGCAAAGTTGCTGGCCTCTGATGGTTTTGACACTATCCTGACCTATGAAAGTCTTACAATGATGCTTAACTTGGCCTTCCAGAATACTTGGCGACCACTGTCGCTTCATCCGTCCTTCAAGTCTGAAGCAGCAATTTACCAAGGCTACGAGGGGATCATAACGTTCTGCTGACGAAACGATGCCCAACATAGCGCAGCAGCGGACGGTAAACCGTCGCTGGGGGGGGGCAGGGGACAGTTTATGAAATTCAATGAGATAAATCCCCGGAATACCGGAATACCGGGCGGGTCAAGGCCGGCTCCGTTGGTCAAGAAATCCAGACACTAAATTCGAGATAAACATGACACAGATGAATGACCATTCAGGGGTACAAACAAAGGCTTCGTGGCAGTCTCGCTGGCCGGCATTAAGTGCGTTGCTGGCGCTTGGTGGCCTGTACGCGGCGTTGCCTTCCTCTTTGCTAATAGGCGGGTCGCGTTGGTTACCTTTGGCCGTTATTTCCTTGCTTATCGTACCTGTTGTCATCACATATTACAAAGGCGCTTACACTGCGAACCAGGTGCTGGGTTATCTCTTGAATGGTGTAGTGACAACTTCCATGATAATTTCTTTGGCATTGCTGATCAGGGCGTTACCCTCACATCAGGAAAAACCGCAAGAGCTGTTGGTGTCTGCTGCCGCACTCTGGCTATCCAATATTTTGGTTTTCGCCTCGTGGTACTGGAGGCTGGATGCCGGCGGGCCGCATAAACGAGCTCAACGAGCAGATCACTCTAGAGGCGCCTTTCTCTTTCCACAGATGACAATGGCACCAGAAAGAAGACATGCCGCGGGTCTCCAGGAGTGGTCACCGAACTTCATAGATTACCTCTTCCTCGCCTTTAATACGTCCACAGCCTTCTCCCCGACGGACGTTCCTGTCCTGTCGCGTTGGGCCAAGGTCCTGATGATGCTGCAATCTATTATATCCTTGCTGGTTATTGCTCTGCTTGCGGCACGGGCAGTTAACATCTTGTGATCTCGCTACAAGAAAAGGCGAGACGGAATTCTGGGGACAGGGGGTTCCAGGGACGGGGGTTCCAGGGACAGTTTATGAAATTCAATGAGATAAATATACTGTTTGAATGAATAAGTAGGAGTTGAGGTGGAAGCCTCCGGTGGTATTGATAGCTTGTAAGAGCAAGCGGTCGGACCGGCAATGCCGTCCGAAATCAAAGCACCACGAGGAGGCTTCCATGAACGCAATTTACTACATCGGCCTGGACATTCACAAGAAGACAATCGCCTACTGCATCAAGCGGATTGATGGTGTGCTCTTTCAACAGGGAACCGTTTCTGCCGAACGCAAGGCGCTACTGAAGTGGCTGACCGAACTCCCCGGCCCTTGGTATGGAGCAATGGAAGCCACGATCTTTACCGGCTGGGTGTACGACTTTCTCAAACCACATGCTATTGAACTAAAGGTCGCACACCCCGCTATGCTGAAGGCGATCACGGCGGCCAAGAAAAAGAACGACAGGGCTGACGCCGAGAAGATAGCCGACCTGTTGAGGGTGAATCTGCTGCCGGAATGCCACATGATGCCGGAAGACCTACGGGAGCTGCGGCGGGTGCTACGCTATCGGAACATGATAGTCAACACCGCCGTCAAGATGAAAAACAAGATGTCGGGCCTCCTTATGGAGGTCGGCGCGATCTATGACAAAAAGAGACTTCACGGCAAGAAATACTTTGGCGCTCTTCTCGAGCGGGTTGATGATGTCCCCGACTCCGTAAAAGAGTTGTTGAAGCTGAGCCGTAACGGTTTTGAGATGTTCTACGACATCCAGAAGAAACTGGTTGCAGCGTTACGAAAAAATAGACTGATCCGGGAACGGGTGGAACGGCTGATGAGCATCCCCGGAGTCGGAGAACTTACCGCGTTGACTTGGGTTCTCGAAATTGGAGAGGTATCCCGCTTCAGCTCATCTCGCCAGGCTATCAGCTACTGCGGGTTATGCAGCGGCCAGCACGAATCGGCGGGAAAGGAACAACGCGGCCCGATCTCAAAGAAACGGAACAAACACTTGCAAACCAAACTGATTGAAGCCGCCAAACTTGCGCCACACTGGAATGAACAACTAGCGGTACTCCATGAAAAAGAGCTGGCCCGTGGTAACCGGAATCGAGCCACGCTAGTGGTCGCCCGAAAAATGGTGGAGTTCATGCTGGCAGTTGATCGAAGGGAAACCAACTTCGAGTTGTTGAAGGAAGCGGTATAGAAAAAACCGACATAACCTTCTTGCAGGACGATCATCCCGCCGGGCCTTGCCATTCCGGGGCTACGTGAGCAAAAAAGCTGCACGACCTTAAATCTGTTTCGAGGCCGGCGGGTTGGCACTAACTCAATCTTCCGTAACGAGGTAAAGGCCCCGAAGGCGGCACATGGATGTCTGGTCGCATGATCGTAATCCTGCGGACCATCAGAAGAGATTAAAATGGTTGGAGCGTAGGAAGGGGCAACAAAAAGCTACCGGTGGCAATTCGGGAAGTTATGGGAAATCTCCGCTTCCCCCTTGACAAAACTTATCATGGATGTCCC
>JAJZTK010000235.1 GCA_021849045.1 Deltaproteobacteria bacterium
TCTCCTCGTCCCAGCCCTCGCTGGGGATCACCCAGATCGCCGTGGCGCTGAAGCTGAACAAGGCGACCGCCTGGGGGCTCGCAACCACGCTGCTGGAACAGGGGTTCCTGCAGCAGGATCCCGACAACCAGAAATACAGTATCGGATCAAAGCTGTTCGAGCTGGGGATGGTTTATATCGGCACGCTGGAGATCAACGCCAAGGCGTCCCGCTTGGTTCATGAACTGGCCAGCCGCACGGGGCTCACCGCGCGCGTAGGGATCTGGGACAGCGGCACCGTCCTCATCACGCTCCTTGCGCTCCCCAAGGCGGAAGACTCGCTGTCGCATCAGATTGGCCCCAGGGTCCCCGCGTACTGTTCGGGGATAGGGAAGGCCCTGCTGGCATACCTGGAGCCTGATGAGCTCCGGAGCTACCTGGAAGGGACGGAGCTCGCCCGTCATACCCGGACAACGATAGTAACCCCTGAAAAACTGCTGGAAGATCTGCAGGAGACCCGTGAACGCGGTTATTCGATCTCGCGCGAGGAGATGATCCCCGGAGTTGTCGCCCTGGGGGCGCCGGTCTTCGGCAGGACGAGGAGGGTGGTTGGCGCCATCAGCATTTCTGGCTCGCCGACAAGCGTAACAGGCAGGCATGTGGAAAAAATGGCAGGGGAGTTGCTTCGCACGGCTGCCGAGATATCCCGGGAGATGGGGTACTACAAGACCTTGTGAACCGGCAGGCATGCTGTCAGTGCGGCATAAGGCGCATCAATGATACCCGAGCCTGGAGGAAATCTCTTCGGCAGCCTCCTTGACGAGCGGTATCAGTTCCTGATGAATGCGGTCGGCGTTTATACGCGTGGATGGCCCGGAAACGCTCACCGCCCCGATGACCTGTCCCATATAGTCCCGAATAGGCGCGCCGATACATCTCACACCCAGATCCAGCTCTTCATCGTCCACCGCATAACCCAGCTCGGATACGCTGCGCAGTTGTCTGGTCAGCTCATCCGGATCACTGATGGTATTTGGCGTATACCTCTTCAACCTTCCGGCACGAATGTACTTCGAAAGGTTTTCACCGTTTATGCCCGCAGCGAGGACCTTACCGGCTGCCGTGCAGTGGAAGGGGAGCCTGGTGCCGACACGAGGAATGACGCGTACCGGGAGATCCGACTCAACCGCACCCAGGTAAATGATCTCGAAACCCTTCAGGATCGCCACGTTTGAAGTTTCGTCACATTTCCTCACAAGGGACTCCAGCACACCTCTTGCCTGCCGGAGAAGCCCCATCTGATGGATAAAGTTCTGACCCAATTGTAAATTTTTTAGCCCAAGCCGGTAGCTCCCCGGAAATTTACCCTGCTCGACATAATTGCGGGATTGCAGGGTGGCCAGGAGTCTGAATATCTTATTCTTGTGTAGATTCAGGCGTCTGCTGAATTCCGTGATGCCGATCTCGTCATCATCTTCCAGGAACTGCTCCAGTATCCTGAGAGCATGATCAACCGATCGAATGATATAATTCGATCCTTCTATTCCCATCGCGATTCACCTGCAAACACGCTCCAGCGATACATCCAAAATCGTAATGGGGGCCCGTTTGGGGCCCCCATCAATGAGACATCAAGACAGGGAGCGTCATCTTCTCGAGAAGATCTTTGGCAACAGGACCAAGATTCAGCGTTCCGCGGGATGAATGCGCGTAGGCGCCCAGGACGATGAGGTCGCACCCGTTTTCCCATGCATAGTTCATCATTATGTCGGCAACGGGAATCTCCCCCGTCACGAGATTTTCTACCTTTACCGCGATATTGTATCGCTTCAAATGGGCGCATATGTTGCCATCCGGTCTTCCGGTCATCTCCTGGTCGCCGACCGCCTTGATCGACAAAACGCAGACCTGCTCGGCGTTGAGCAGGAAAGGCATGGCATCGTTGACTGCCCTGGCTGACGCCCGCCCCGCCTTCCATCCGACGATTACACGCTCTCCGACAGAGCCGAACGCCCCTGCATAGGGAACAATGAGCACCGGCCGTCCCGAGCCCAGGACAACCCGTTCGGGAAGATCGGAAGGAACATCCTCCCGCGACCCCGGATCGTTCTGGCTGACAACAATCAGATCTTTTGCGTGGGCGTAATAATTAAGAACCTCCACCATGCTTACACCTACGACCCCCCAATCGACGGGGAGATATTCGGCGTCTACATTCGCTTCGCCTGTTTTCAGCCTGAACATCTCCTCCGCGTCAATTGCCTTGAGCTTCAGGCTTTCAATCTGCGGTTTGTAGTGTGGATGGGTAACCACGTAAAGTCCCGTCAGGCGGGCCTTGTGCTTCCTGGCAAGGTTGATCGCCAGCTCGAGCCTGGTCGTGCATTGCTGCGTATTGTCGATATGCACGAGAATGTCTTTGAAATCCATTAACAGACTCCTTACTCCCGCAGAAAATTTTGCTCCGCGCTTCTTCCGAATGCGCCTGCGGCTATCACCATGCGCCGGGGGGATAAACCGACCCCCCCCGGCGCATTCTGCAGACTATTTACTTTTTCTTGAAAGCAGCGTAGTCCTCCAGCTTCCAGGCGCCGTTCACGATCTTTACCATGCACATGCCGTACTCGTTTACCCCCGAGTGGTCGGTCGGGGTGAGGTTGAACACCGCAAAGGCCCCTTTGTACCCTTTGGTGTTTTCGATCGCACTGCGCAGGGCTTCCCGGAACTTGTCCGTCCCCGGATTGCCGCTTTTCAGGGCCTTCGGGACGGCGTCCTCGACGACTTTCAGAGCATCCCAGGCATGGGCGGCAAAGGTTGAACGGGGGCCGAATTTGGGCTCGTAGGCCTTGGCGAACCTGAGGGCCTCTGCCTTGGTCGGGTAGCCATTGGGGAGTTGCTCGGCAACCAGGACAGGAGATACGGGGAGATACCCTCCCTCCACGGCTTTTCCTCCAACCCGCAGGAAGTCGGCGTTTGCCGCGCCTCCCCCGGATTGATAGATTTTCCCCTTGTAGCCACGGTCAACCACTGCATGATGGGGGAGCGCCGCGGGGGTGCCGACAGCGATGATTACCACTGCGTCGGGGTTTCCTTTGAGCGCACGGAGGACCTGCGCGGTAACGCTCGTGTCGTTTCTCTTGAACTTCTCGATCGTCAGGGTCTTGATCCCCGACCGGTCCGCGCTCGACTTGTACGCCTGGGTGTTGCTCTCCCCGAACGGATCGTCCGACGCGATTACGGACACGGTCTTCACCCTATTCCTGACCATATGCTTAACCATGGCAGCGGCATAGATTTCGTCGTTCGCGGTCACCTTGAAGACCCATTTCCGTTTGGCGTCCACGGGGAAGACGATCGGTTTGGCCGAAGAGAGGGACAGCATGGGGGTCCTGGACTCGGCAGCCGCATCGATCACCGCAAGGGAGTTGGTGGTGATGCTCGGGCCGATCAGCACGTCGATCTTGTTCTCGGAGATCATCCGTTTCACGTTCTGGACGGCGGCAGTACTGTCGGATGCGTCGTCAAAGATGACATATCTGACTTTCTGTCCGGCAATAGTCGAAGGGCCGAAGGAGGTGATGACATTCTTTTCCGGAATGCCGAGCGAAGCGGCCGGTCCTGTTGTGGAGAGAAGCACGCCGATGTTGATGTCGGCCCGGGCAAGAGTGGCCGTGGCGATGATTGAAAGCAAGCTGACTACAACTGTTAACCATTTCATCCTCGTTCCTCCTTTTGTTGTGTGCCCTTTGACAGTGCCGATTTGTCAGCTATTCAGTTAGGCTGAAGACTCATCACCCTTCACCCTTCAGCCTATAGCCTATAGTCCTGAATACTTATTTGAACTTGGCGTAATCCTCCAGCTGCCAGTGGCCGTTTGCTATTCGGAACACGGCCATGCCGAGTTCGTTCACCCCGGAATGATCAGTGGGAGAGTAAGTGAATACCGCCGCAGCGCCTTTGTACCCCCTGGTGCTCTCGATAGCGGCGCGCAATGCCTCCCGGAACTTTTGCGTACCCGGTTGGGCACTCTTCAGCGCCTTCGGCACGGCGGCCTC
>JAJZTK010000064.1 GCA_021849045.1 Deltaproteobacteria bacterium
CATTGCGCTCATTTACAGCGTTGCCCAGTTCAAGGGGATCGGGATGCTCTTCTCCTGGCTGCTGGGGATCTCGTACAACAACGGGGTCATGCTGGGCACCGGCGCGCTCATGTCCTACATCGTGCTGTCCGGCATGCTGGGCGTCTCCAGGACCCAGCAACTGCAATACACCGTGCTGATCGTCTCCTTCATCCTCCCCCTCATGGTGCTGGCCTACAAGCTCGGCTACTTCTGGCCTCTGCCCCAGTTCGGCTATGGCGTGGCCCTGACCGAGCTGCAGCGGAACTACGCCATAGACCTGGCGGCCCCGTTCGAGCACGGCTCCCTGTTCCAGTGGATCGCCCTCTGCTTCTCGTTGATGGTGGGGACCGCCGGCCTGCCCCATGTCCTGTCACGCTTCTACACCGTCCCCAATATCCGGGATGCCCGCTGGAGCGTGGCCTGGGGTCTGTTTTTCATCGCTCTGATCTACTGGTCCGCGCCGGCCTACGCCATCTTCGGCAAGCTCCTGGAGGCGCGTCAGGGGATACTCCTCCCGCCGGCAGCCAGCCGCGCCATGGCCGACGTCGTAGTCCTGAAGACCGCGGTGCTGGGAGGGCTCCCCGTCTGGCTCATCGGCATCCTGGCCGCAGGCGCCGTCAGCGCCGCCTTCTTCACCGTTGCCGGACTGCTGATGACGGGAGCGGTGTCCATCTCCTACGACATCTATTTCCGGCTGATCAATCCCCGGGCCAGCGAAGGAAAGCGGATGGCCGTGGCCAAGGCCGGCACCCTGGTTCTGGCCCTCGTGGTGATGGTTGCCGCGCTGCAACATCCCGGCCTGATCGCCGAGACAACCGCCGTGGCGTTCGCCCTGGCCGGCAATACCATCTTCCCGGCGTTCCTCCTGGGGATCTGGTGGGGACGGGCCAACCGCCAGGGGGTCATTGCCGGCATGGCAGCGGGGAGTCTCATCACCTTCAGCGCGCCGCTCTTCGGCTCACACCTGCCGCTGGTCGCCACGCTCTTTCCGATCACGTCGTCGGCCTTCTGCGGCGCACCACTGGTCATTCTCATCATGGTCGCCGTCTCCCTGGCCACCCCACCGCCACCAGCCGAGATCCGCGAGTTCCTGGCCCGGGAGGTTCATGGCAACCATAGCTGACACTATCCGGAGGAGCCCGTAACATGGCGATCTTCCTCGGCTCCAGCGGCAACAGCATCCTCGCTTCGCGCGGTGCGGCAGACCTGCTCGCCTTTCTGCGGGACCAGGCGACCAGCCGCCATGCCCCGGCCGAGGCCGACAAAGAGAGCAACCTGCTCTCCCGGCTTTCCCATGAGCTGGATCACGAGATCGCCTACGAAAAAGCAACCAGCGTCACCTTCACCGCCTTTCTCGACAGCCTGGACCAGGCGGCGTATGCCGACGAACTGGCTTCCGCCTATCGGCGCTGCGTCGCCCTGTGCAAAGAATATTTCGTCCACCGGCAATCAGTGCTCGTCATGCACGAGATGGCAAGCCTGGCCAAAGACCGCCTGATCACGGCGGCCGCACTACTGGCCACCAAGCTGCTCCACCTTGAAGATAAGCTCACGCCGACCGACCGGTTCGCCATTCTGACGGCCGGCAGCAGTGGCCGGCAGGAGCAGACATTGCGCAGCAGCGGCAGTTTTTTCCTGATTTTCGACGATAGCGACGGTGCGGATCGCGAGTACTTCAAACGGCTGAAATTCCAGATTCTGGCGCTGCTCCGCGAATGCGGCTGCACCGTTGCGCCCGATCTGCACGCCCCTGGCGATTATGTCTGGACCGGGACCCTTGCGGCATGGCAGGAGTTTATCGCACTGGCCGAGCAAGGCCCGCTTCCCGACCGACGTCCTCCCATCCACCTCCCCGGCTTTTTCCACACCACTGACGACGAAACAGCACCGCACCTTCTGGAACAGTTGGTCGATCTGCGTATCGTTGCCGGTGACCCGGCTCTCCTTGCCAGCGGCATGGCGTTGACAGCAGCCCGGATCGCGGGGTGCTGGCAGATGTCCACCGGCAGGGCCCTTGCCCGGCGGGCGACGGCGCTGCCCCTGGCCGTCGGCATGTTTGGCGGATATCGTGTGGAGCGGGGCGGGGAACACCGGGGATACTTCAATCTGGACCAGTTGGCCATCACCCCGCTCATAACGGCTGTCCGCTGGCTGTCCTTCGCGACAGGAGTAACGGCAACCGGCACCCTGGCCAGGATCAGGGGGCTTCAGGAACGGGGCAATCTCGGTATCGAGCTGACCGAGAGGCTGTTGCACGCCTATAACGATTTCACCTCCCTCAAGCTTTTCCGCCAGAGCACGGGAAACGGCGACGATGGGTACGCCTGCTTCATCGACCCGAAGGATTTGACCGAGGATCTGGAGCAAAGGCTTAAAAACGGGCTGCAAGCGGTCTCGGCCCTGGAAAAGATCGCCTATCTCTATTTTACCGAACGGGCGTAGTTTCTGATCAGGAGACGAACAGATGGGGAAGAAAAAGATTCTGGCCGTGGATGACGAACCCAACATTCTGATGTCTATCGAGTTCATCCTGGAGATGGAAGGATATGAGGTCCATACGGCGCGGGATGGGGAAGAGGCACTGGAAGTGGCCGAGCGCGTGCGGCCGGACCTGATCCTTCTGGACGTCAACATGCCACGCAAGGATGGCTACGAGATGTGCCGGATTCTCCGGGAACGGGAGGACCTGGCAGCGACGAAGGTGATCATGCTCACGGCCAAGGGCCAGACCCTCGAACGGAAGAAGGGGCTGGAGGTGGGGGCCGACGACTACGTGACCAAGCCGTTCAGCGCCGGGGATCTGCTGGAAAAGATCCGGGCCATGATCGAGCCATGATCACCGTCCCGGAGGCCCGGCCCTCCCGCAGGAGAAGGAGTCTGCGTCACCGGATGATCGTATCCCTCACCGGGTTGGCGGTACTCCCCCTCCTGGCTGCACTGGTAGCCCTGTTCTTCGTGGTGCGCGACGATGTGGGGACCATCCACGGCAGCCAGCTCGCCCGGGAAGCGAGGCAGTTGGCGGAACAGTTGCATGGAGAGTTGCAGCGCAACCGGCAAACCGCGTCCGGCCTGGCGGCGTCGCCCGAGGTGACGGCCGCCTTGGAACGGTTACGTAAGGGGACCCGTGGAGAGGTTGTGCTGTTCACCGCCAAAGGGGAGCGGCTGGCAGGAAACCCGGTTCCCCCTCTTCCTCCCGCGGAAGCGGGGGAACCGGGTTGGGTGACCTTCACGACCGGCAATGAACAGTATTTTGCCGGCGTGACCGCGGTGCGGGCACCGGGAGGGGGCGTTCCCCGCGACTGGTTCCTCGCCGTGGTCCAGCCGGAGGCCCAGGTATTCGGGCACTTATATGCGGTGAGCCGCCAGGTGGCCCTGTTCACGATCGTGTTCGTCGTCCTGGTCGCAGCCATGGCCTGGTGGATGGCCGACCAGTACATGCGCCCCATCCTTGAGATCAAGCGAGGCGCCGAAATCGTCTCCCACATCAACCTTGACCACCGGATCACGGTCGATGCCGGGGACGAGATCGAAGAACTGGCCATCGAATTCAACCTGATGGCCGAAAACCTGGGTAAGGCTTACGACGAGCTGGAAGGGCGGGTGCGTGACGCGACCCTGTCCCTGCAGGAGGAACGCAACCGGCTGGCAACCGTGCTGCGCACCATGGTAGACGGCGTGATCGTGGCCAACGAGGCCGCCGAGACGATACTGATGAACCCGCGTGCCCGGAGCATCCTGGGCCGGGGGTACAGTTCGGGCATCGGCTCCCCCCTGTCGCGCATCTTCCCCGGCGACCGGCTCAGTTTCCACTTGAAACGGCTGCGCCAGGGATGGGAACCGGGCCGGGAGGCCGTGGAAGAGGTCATCTTTCCCCTGCGGGACGGAAAGCTCCTCAAAGGTTCGCTGTCGGTCATTCCCGGCCCCGAAGGGGATCGGGCCGGTTTTCTCCTGGTGTTCCGGGACCTGAACGCTCCCACCGGGGAGGACAACCAGTTCGTGGAGACCCTGCTGGAGATGCCCCAACTCCTGAGAGGGCCGGTGGCGACCGCCCACGCCCTGGTCGAAACGCTGCAACGACACCGGCAGATGTCGGCGGAAAAACAACAGGCGTTCCTGGCTGCAGTGGCAGAGGAGATGGATCGGTTGAGCGTGCGGGTGACGGCGATCGAGGAAACCGCCAGCGCTGCCCGGACAGCACGTTGGCCGGCCATTCCGTCCGATCCCCGGGAACTCCTGGAGGAAGCGGTGACGTCGGTCCCCGGGGTCTCCGTCGAGATTGTTAACGACAACCCGATCCCGGCGGTGCTGGTGGAACCGTTCTCCTGGGTGGCCTCCCTGCGGTGTGTCCTCCACTGGATCGAACAAAAAGGTTCCGAACTGCTGCAGGTCGACGCGAATCTCAAGACGGAAGACGGTACCGTGGTGACGACCTTCAGGATCAAGGGGGCCTTTGCCGGCGACCCGGCTGCGCTGGAATCTCTTGTGCTGTGCCCGGCCGGAGAAGAGCCCATTCCACTGGGGGAGGCGGTGCGCCGGAACCGGGGAGAGCTTTGGACCCGTTCGTCCGGAAATTGCCTGGAGGTGCGGCTGGCACTGCTGCAGGCTACCGCAGTTTCCGAAACAGGCCGGGCCGTCGGACTGATCGAGGGGGAGCCGGGGTTTTACAATTTCGACCTGTTCCTACCGCGGCCGGTTTTCGAGCGGGATGATCTGCTCCGGGCAGAGCTGGAGAATCTCGATTACGTGGTGGTCGACACCGAAACGACAGGACTGCAGTTGTCCCAGGGGGACAAGGTCATCAGCATCAGCGGGATTCGTATTCGCCGGGGACGGATCCAGAACGTCGACATCTTCAACACCCTGGTAAACCCGGGCCGGCCCATTCCTCCCGAATCGGTGGAAATTCACCGGATCGATGACCGGATGGTGGCGGATGCGCCGTCCATGAGCGAGGTGTATCCGCAATTCGTCGAATACCTGGGGAACTCGGTCCTGGTGGCCCATAACGCGGCATTCGACAAGAAGTGTCTGGACCTGGCCGCGGCCGAAACGGGACTCCCCCGGATCGACAACCCGATCCTCGACACGATTTTTCTCTCCTATGCGCTGCATAAGGGGATCGAAGGGCATAGTCTGGAAGCCATAGCCGAGCGGATGGGGATCACGATCGAGGGGCGGCACAGTTCCCTGGGAGATGCCCGTGCGGCGGCCCAGATCTTCCTCGGCCTCCTGACGCTGCTGCCGGGGCGGGGGGTGAGAACCCTGGCCGAGGCCAAGGCGTTCTGCGACCAGCACCTGCTCCTGCGCTGGCAGACGTCGAGGTTTTAAGCTGTTCGAGGTTCGACGTTCGAGGTTCGAGGTCATTTTGTGGTGTCAACGTCGAACATCGAACCTCGAACTCGTTTTCAGGAGGTTCGCACCATGAATGTCACCTCTCGCCGGCTTGCCGCCCTGTTCGCCGTGGGTATTGTGGCCCTGTACTCCCCTCTGCTGGGGGCATTCAACCAGCCGGGCAGCCTTCTGGGCATCCCGACCCTCCCCCTCTACCTGTTCGCGGTCTGGGGGGGACTGGTGCTGGCAAGCTGGGTGCTGATCCGGGGAAACAAGCCGTGAGCAATACCTTCTGGGTCGCCTTTCTCGGGGTTGTATATCTCCTCGGCCTGTTCGCCATCGCCTACGCCAGCGACAAGGCAAGGGAGATGGGGCGCAGTCCGGTCGACAACCCATGGGTGTACAGCTTTTCCCTGGCAGTCTACTGCACCTCCTGGACCTATTACGGTAGCGTGGGTCAGGCCGCTTCCACGGGACTCGGTTTTCTGCCGATCTACCTGGGCCCCACCCTGGTCTTCCTCCTGGCCCCGTCCCTCTTGAAACGGCTCGTTTCCTACTGTCGGGCGGAAGGGGTCACCAGCCTGCCGGATCTGCTGGAGGTCATGTACGGCAAAGGGTGGGCACTTGGGGCACTCGCCACCACCTTGATGGTGATCGGCATCACCCCGTATATCGGGCTCCAGCTCAAGGCGGTCGGCTACACCTTCGACCTGCTCACCGGCCGGGCAGCGGCCACGGGGATCTTTAATGATGCCGCCTTCTGGGCGGCCCTGGGTTTGTCGATCTTTGCCGGCCTCTTCGGGGCCAGGAGCCTGGTGGCCACCGAACGGCATGAGGGGATGGTCGCGGCCATCGCTTTTGAAAGCGCGGTAAAACTCGGGGCCTTCCTGGTGATCGGTCTCTACATCACCTTCGGCATCGGCGGCGGGCTGACCCAGGTTTTCGAGCGGGCAATGGCAGATCAGAACCTGTCGCGTCTCTTTCTGCTCGGCGAGGGTTCGGGCACGTCGTTATCAGCCTGGGCAGCTCTGAGCGTGCTTTCTGCATCGGCAGTAATCCTTCTGCCCCGCCAGTTCCACATGCTGGCCGTCGAGAACGTACGGGAGGGCCATCTCTGGACGACATCCTGGGCATTTCCGGCCTACCTGCTGCTCATCAACCTGCTCGTGCTTCCGGTGGCCCTGGTCGGGCGTCTGTACGGAGGTAACCTCGCCCCTGACTTCTTCATGATCTCCCTGCCGCTGTCACGGGGGCATACCGGCCTGGCGTTTCTCGCCTACCTGGGGGGGTTCTCCGCCGCAACCAGCATGGTGATCGTCGAGGCGGTCGCCCTGGCGACCATGATCCTCCACCATTACGGGGTTGCACTCCTAGGGAGCGTGTTTCCGGCCTTTCGCGGCGGGGGAGTGGATATTTCCCGGCCCCTCCTGTACACCAAGAGGGCCGTCATCTTCGGCGTGGTGCTGCTGGGGTACGCCTTCAAACGTTCGATAGGTGAATCCCACACCCTGGTCGCCACCGGGCTGCTATCCTTTTCCGCCGTGTTCCAGTTTGCGCCTGCCGTCCTGCTCGGCCTCTACTGGAAAGGAGGTACCCGGACCGGGGCTCTCGCCGGCCTCGCCGCCGGCTTCGGCGTCTGGACCTATACCTTGCTCATCCCCAGCTTCGTCGATTCGGGATGGATCGGCGCATCGCTCCTGACGCAGGGGCCATGGGGGATCGAACTGCTGCGCCCCCGGGCGCTGTTCGGGCTGCAGGGTTTCGACACCTGGACCCATGCCCTGATCTGGAGCCTGGTGTTCAACCTGGGTGCCCATATCACCTTCAGCCTGCTGAGCGCGCGCCCGGCGGAGGAATCCCCGCGTTCCGAACTCCCTGCGGCCTGGGCCACCAGAGCAGATCTGGAAGGGCTGCTGGCGCGGTTCGTCGGTGCCCGGATGGCGCATGACGTACTTGGCGCCCTTCCGGAACGCTCTTCCCCGCAACTGCTCTTAGAGACGACCGAGCGCTGCCTGGCCAGCGCCATCGGTGCCCCGTCGGCGCGCATGATCATCGACAGCACCCTTGCCTGGCCCCGGGACCGGGCCGTGGAAATCCTCGACGTCTTCGGCGGCGTTTCCAAGACCCTGGCAGAGAGCCGGGATACCCTGGAACGGCGACTGCGGGAGCTGGTGGTCCTCCACGAGGCCTCCCACGCCCTGTCGAGAAGCCTGGACATCGATACGCTCCTGCAGGAGGTGCTCCTGCTGATCAAGCGGGAGTTCGGCTTCGAGCACCTGGCGGTCCGGCTCCTGGACGAGAACGGCATCCTGAAGATCCGCAGCTATGTGGGGCTCATAGCCGACTATGTGTCGGCATCCGCCATGGTCCCCTCGCGGGATACCTACTTCGGCCTCTGTTTCCTGGAGGCACGGCCGGTCGTGGTGGGGGACGCCCGGGAGATCGACAAGCCGCTGCTCTTTTCCAAACTGGTCAAGGACGTGCCGGTCAGCGCCTTCATCCATGCCCCCATGACCTACGAAGGCCGGGTGACCGGCGTGCTCACGGCCTATGCGACCCGCGGCCCCATGCACTTCACCGACGAGTTCGTCGAGCTGTTCGCGGCCCTGGCCAACCAGCTCGCCATGGCAGCGGTCAATGCCCAACTCTACGCCGAGGTCCAGGCATACAGCCATGCCATGGAGGAAAAGGTGGCCCGGCGCACGGCTGAACTGGAGAAGGCCAACGCCCGACTGCTGGAACTGGACCGCCTCAAGAGCGATTTCCTGTCCACCGTGAGTCATGAATTGCGCACCCCCCTCACCTCGATCCGCTCCTTTTCCGAGATTCTGCTCCGCTACGAGGTGGACGACCCGGAAAAACGCCGGAAATTCGTGGGGGTCATCAACTATGAGGCGGAACGGCTCACCCGCATGATCAACGACCTGCTCGATCTCTCGAAGATCGAAGCCGGCCGCGTTGAACTGAACTCCGAACCGCTGGAACTGGAACCGGCCTTTGCCAGGGCGCTCGGCACGACCCACCCGCTGCTGGCGGAAAAGGGAATCGTGGTGGAGAGCAACGTCGAAGCCGGCCTCTCACCGATCCATGCCGATGCGGACAGGATCCAGCAGGTGCTGACAAACCTCCTTTCCAATGCGGTGAAGTTCTCGCCCGAAGGGGGGCGTATCCGTCTCAGCGGGAAAAGGCAGGGCGGCTTTGCCCTGATCAGCGTGGCCGACGAGGGCCCCGGCATCCCACCGGACCGGCTGGAACAGGTGTTCGATCGCTTTCACCAGGTGCGTGATCCCCAGAAGTCCCACCCGCTTGGCACCGGCCTGGGGCTGACGATCTCCCGGGAGATCGTGGAGCGGTTGGGCGGCAAGATCTGGGTCGACAGCGAACTGGGAGCCGGCACAATCTTCTCCTTCACCGTTCCCTTCGCTGAACAGATTGACGCTGGCGGTTTTCAGGATCGTTGAGCTCGTGATGTGATGCACAGCAGATGAGGTTGTATGCCCGGCAGTGAACAAGACATCATCACTCCTCTCAAGCTTTATCATGAGATAGAGGCGGCCCCGTCCATCGAGGTCCTGAGGGAGCTCGGCATCAAGATGCTCGATACGGTCAGATGCATCATCACGGTGCCCGTAGACGAGAAGAGCATTGTGCGGATGATCGCCCGGGTAAACAGCGCCATCACCCGGCGCCTCATCGCCCTGATGGAGACGGTCGAGGGGATCAGCCTCCCCGAGGGGGCCGCATACCTGGCGCTGGGCAGCGAAGGACGGGGCGAGCAGACCCTGCGCACCGACCAGGACAGCGCCATCGTCTATCCCGACGATCTGTCCGCGGAAAGACTCCTTGGTGTAAACCGCTTCGCCACCCGTCTCGTCGAAGCCCTTGAGGCGACCGGCGTCCCCCGCTGTCCGGGCAACGTCATGGCCAGCAACCCCCAGTGGTGCCACAGTGTCGGCGAATGGAAACGGTTGCTCGAAGAGTGGATAACCGTCCCCACCCACGAAAACATTATGGACTTCTGCCTCTTCCAGGATCTCAGTTCCCTGCACGGCGACGAGCGCCTCTGCACGGAGTTGCGCGACCATATCCGAACCACTGTCCGGCTGCCGCCGTTCTTCTTCCCGAATCTGGCCTGCCATGCGACCCGCTTCCCGTCACCGCTCACCTTTTTCAAACGGATACGGGTTGAGCGCAGCGGAGAACAGCGGGGGCTGGTGGATATAAAAAAATCCGGCATCTTCGCCATTACCGTCGGGGCCAGCCTCATGGCACTCGAAGCCGGCGTCGTCGGTGGGAATACCTGGGACAAGCTTTCGCTCCTCGGGCAGCGGAGAATAGTCACTAGCGGCGATCTCAAAAAGATCGAGGCGGCGTTCTCATATCTGGTCCGACTGCGCATCCGGTCGCAACTGCGGGAACTTGCCTCCGACAAGATCCCCACGAACTATGTCGACCCCCAATGCATGACCAGGGCGGAGCGCGAACGATTCAGGGCCGCGCTCAAAGGGATCGACTGCTTTCTGCGGATAGTCCGCAACCGCTACCATCTCGATTACATCTCCAGCTGATGGGCTGGAAGTGACGGGTTGTTATTGCAGCTGACACGGGAGAAGTAGCTTCATGCAGATCTCCATTTCAACAGGGACGCTCTTCGTCTTTCCGCTCCGGAAAAACTTCGAGATGGCCGGGAAGGCCGGATTCGACGGACTGGAGCTGATCATCAACCAGGACTTCGAGCGGATCAATGTCCGGGAACTGTTGCGGGACCTTTCCGGCATCATGCCGATTCTCTCGATACATGCCCCCTTCATGCCCCTGTTCGGCTGGGGAGACCAGATCGACTCCCTTAAAAGGACCGTGGAGGTCGCCGCCGAGGCGGGGGTGTCACTGGTCAACTTCCACCCCCCTTCCTGGCTCGGCATGGAGTTCGGTTTCTGGCGCTGGCTCTATCGGATCAACGATTTTCAGAAAGAGGTCGGGCAGGGAGTGGTAACTCTCACCCTGGAGAACATGCCGTGGGGGGGAAAACACAAGATCAACCCGCACATCCTCTCCAATACCCAGAAGATGATCGAGTTCATCACGGAACGAAACCTCTACATGACCTTCGATACCACCCACATGGGGTCGGGCAAGGCCAACTTCATCAACGATTTCTACCTCTGCCACAACTCGGGCAGGATCAGGAACATCCATTTTTCAGACTACGGCTACGGCCGCGAACACCTGATCCCGGGTCGCGGCATACTGCCCCTGACCCGCTTCCTGAACCACCTGAGCAGCATCGACTACCATTACACCCTGACCTTGGAGCTCTCCCCCCATGAGTTCTCCCGCGACGAGGATCTGATCATGGAAAGCCTGACAGAGATCCTCGGCTATCTCCGCAAGGAGACCGCACCGGTTGCGACGGCCCCCCATCAGCCACGCACCACATAGACCGAGCATCTGGCATTTTTTACCACCGAGTGAGAGACGCTCCCCAGCACTTTACGCTTCAGAAATCCCTTGCCAGTACTCCCGATAACGATGACGTCGATCTCTTCCTTTTCGGCAAAAGCGAGCAGTTCATCGGCCGGATTGCCATAAGCGACCATGATCTCCAACGTCACATTCGCCTCGGCAGCGTTCTTCTCGATCACGTAGAAGATCCGCTCCTTGAGCTCCTGCCATTTGTCAGTCTCGGTAATGGGGGGCGCCGGAACGAAGTCGGTAAACGTATTACGGGGGGCATTGGGAAGCACCAGTAATGCATAGACGGTACTTTTGAGAGGCCCCGGATTGCAGGCAGCCATCCGCACAGCCTCTTCCGCAGCCTTGTCGGAAAGAGGTGAACCATCAATGGCCACCAGAATTTTCTTGCGTAGGTGTAACATGGTTTCCCTCCAGGTGATTCAGATCAATCTGCCAAAAAATACCACGGATCAACTATCACGCAGCCACCAAATCATCCAACGAGATAAAATTGTATTACAATTCTTGACAACCATAAAACAATATTCTATATTTTAGAAAATATTTTTTAATGCAAATAACAGTACCACAGACCGTCAAAAATGAATTAATCTACAGCCGTTACGGGGACCACTATCACCGCTTCAGAGCAAAAAGTTTTAATTTTTCATCATTGAATCAAATTTGCCCTTGACTTGTGCACAATCCTGATACTATAGAAATATGTTTGGAAAAATATAAAACAAGGACCATCTTATGGCTAAGAAAGAAAAATCAGAATACATCATCCAGGCCGTCGACCATGCCCTTGATCTTTTGGAGCAATTTCACGATGAAGTGGACGAATTGGGGGTCACTGAACTCTCCAAGCGGCTCAAGCTCCACAAGAACAACGTCTTCAGACTGCTCGCCACCCTGGAGTCTCGCGGCTACATCGAACAGAACCGGGTGACCGAGAACTACCGACTGGGGCTCAAGACCCTCGAACTGGGGCAGACCTTCATCAAGCAGATGGGGCTTCTTCGCCAGTCCAGGCCGATCCTGGAAGCGTTGGTACGGGAGTGCAACGAAACCACTTACGTCTCCATTCTCAAGGAATTCCACATCGTGTACCTGGACGTAGTGGAGACCGACCTGACGGTGCGGGTCGTACCGCGGGTCGGTTCACGGCTTCCGGCATACTGCACCGCTGCAGGCAAAGTACAGCTGGCCTACATGACCGAAGAAGAGCTGGACAATTTCCTACCGACCAAAGAGCTCAAACGCTATACCCCGAGCACCATCTCCGGCCGGGACGAACTGAAGGTTGACCTGAAAAAGGTGGCCGAACTGGGCTATGCCATCGACAACGAAGAACTGGATATCGGGGTCCGTTGTGTGGCAGCCCCGATTCGTGACTACACCCGTCGTATCATTGGCGCAGTGAGCATCTCGGGACCGTCCATGCGTTTCACCGAGGAGCGGTTGGAGAATGAACTGATCCCCATGGCCAAGAAGGCAGGCGACGAGATATCGGCCAAACTGGGGTACCATAAGTAGCGACTGGCAATAGACCACAACAGACCCGACACAATCACATCAAACAAAGGCCCCGAAACCGGGGCCTTTGTCGTTTGCTACTCCCTGGTTCCCTGCCCCCGAATCTCTTGTTCCCATATCCCCAGAACCTGCCGCTCCAGTTCTTCCGGGGTCCCCCTGTTGTCAATGACCAGCCTGCCACGGGCGGCCTTCTCCTCCATGGGCATCTGGCTTTCAATCCGCTGCATCGCTTCCTGACGGCTGATCCCGTCCCGCTTGCAGAGACGTGACGCCTGCGTCTCACGGTCAACGTATACCACCCAGATCTCGTCAACCCGACCGGTCACACCGGCCTCGATCAGGAGCGGAGCCATATAGATCACCACCGGCTCTCCGTCACGACGATACCGGGCAAGCAGCTCGTCGGCCCGCGCACCGATGGCAGGATGGGTAATCGCTTCCAGTCGGCGCCGGGCCGACGGGTCACTGAAGACGATTGCCCCGAGCCTCGCCCGGTCCAAGGCTCCATCCGGGCCGACCACCTCGGCACCAAAAGCCGCGACGATGGCATCAAAGGCCGGAGCACCGGGCACCACCACCTCCCGTGACAGGTGGTCGGCATCGATCACCGGCACACCGAAGCGCTCAAGAATCCTGGCCGCCGTGCTCTTACCCGAAGCGATACCTCCGGTCAGACCGATTACCCGCATTGCGTCACCATCGCCTCTGCTCCCGCCACCACACCGCTCCTCATAAACGTCAGCAGACAACGCTCTGCTCTTCCTCACTCCAACGAAACTTCACCCCGCCGACCAGGTCCTCTTCAACGATATAATTGTGGTTACTGATCGTCATTTTCACGGCAGCGTACACATTTTTTGCCACCTCAATGCGGGCAGTGGGGATCGGCTCCAGCCGTTTCTGCAACCGCTTTTTCTGACTGACCAACTCAACCAGTTCCGCCTGCTTGCCGTGATAGGCCCGCTCCTTGAGGCGAATCAGCTCCGGAGTGCCTTTTTCGGGATGCTCGCGCAGATAGTTCAGGTATTTCTCGAACTCCTGCACTTCCCGCTCCTTGGCCTCCATGCTGGCGAGCACAGCGGTCAGCTTTTCATTCACGAACGGATCGACACCAACCTCAATTCGCGTGCCGACACCTGCCGGCGACCCCAGTGTGACGGCCTGCACCAGAATGGCTGCCCGACAGGCACCACCGATGATATGACCGTGCCGGCTTTCCGCATTGCCGACCACCACCTGCCCGCCGGCAGTCAGCTCGCTCTGCATGGCAAAGTCGTTGACGGTTATGTCCTCGCCGGCAGTAATGACGGCATTTTCAACAAAATTGACGCTGGCCGAACCACCGGCATGGATACGGGCCGCTTCCGGTGCAATCTCGCCCTTCGACGTCCGAACCTCCCCCTGGCCGATCACTCCCCCCTTAACCTCTATATTGCCACCAGCCTCCAGGATAGCGCCTTCCACAACCCCACCGACAACAATGTCACCCGAGGCATGCACCACCATCCCTTCTCTGACATCCGCATCGATGGTGATGCTCCCTTCAAAGCGGACATTTCCGGTGGAAAGATCGATATTTTTAAAGGATATGGTCGGCTCGACCATGACGCCGTTGGCCAGCAGTACCGGCTGGCCGGCGATGGCGGCCACCAGTAGATCGGGATCGTCAGCCGACTGCACAGTCCCCTGCAGCGTCGAAGAGAACGGCAGATCATTGCCCGGCGTTGCCGGGATGAGTTCACCGTAGACGTTTTCTCCCGGCTCGCCCGGCGTTGCCGGCACCCGGCGCATCAGCGGCGTCCCCACCGTAACGCTTATGATATCACCCAAGTCACGGTAGTCGACCACACATTCATCGTCCTCCAGATGCGGCTGGCGCTCCTTCACCTCCCGGACCAGGCTGACGAACTGGGTATCAGCCCCCCTCACCGGTTGGCAACCGCGCGCAACAACGATACCGGAACAGTTCCCCGTGGCCACTGCCAGCGTTATTTCATGTTCAAGGATACCGGCTAGCACGCCACCCTCATGCAGTTTCCGGAGAACCTGCTCCTGAGTTGCCGCAGCCCCTCCCTGCGGGGGAGTGATCGACAGCAATGCCGACATCTTGTCCGCGGATACCGTGATCGCGCAGGTTCCATCGCGCCGCTCGCCGACCTCCAGGGAAAACTCGTCCTGTTCGTTGTTGCAGCGCCGGATCAACTCCGCCACTGCTGCCGGCTGCAGGGCATATGCGGCATATCCTCCCTCGACAAGAGCCTGCCGGAACGTCGCGTCATCGATCGGCACCGACCGCTCGGAAGGGCGACAGATTGCCAGCAGCGAGGAACCCTTCAGTTGAAATGTCAGTACGGACATATAGTCACTCCAGAATCGTCTTCGTTTCCGATTGTCACACCAGCAGGGCTCCGTCGGCAATAAGGAGTTCGTGCGTGCCGTTTGCAGCCATTGCCGTCACGGTTGGTTTGTAGAAGACATAATCTTCGTGGAAGGGGGTGCTGACCCGTCCGCCGAAACCGGCATTGTCCCCCAGGGCGATGTGGATCGTCCCGAGGATCTTCTCCGCCTCAAGGATATTGTCGGGTCGGCTCGCCCGATCGTTGGTGCCGATGCCCAGTTCGGCGATGTTCCTGTTCAGCGGACTTTCTGCGAACTTCCGCTCCAGCACCTCCCGATACGGCTCGTCTCCTCTGATCTCCACGACATCGCCGTGCTCAACTACCAGTGTCAAGGGTGTGACAAGCTTTCGGGTCGGGGCGTATTCGAGCACCATGATTCCGGCCGCCGTCCCTTCGACAGGAGCCAGATACACCTCCCCGGCGGGCAGATTGCCAAAACTCCCCGGCGCGGTCAGGAGCCCGTCATCTCCCTTGGCGATCCGCCCCTGCTTGCCGAACCGCATCTGCGTACCATTGGGGGTGGAGACCATGAGTTCGTCCGCCCGGTTGACCGCTTCCGCCAGCAGCCGCGTCCGGTCCGCCAGGGCCGGCCAGTCGACCTGCATGGACGTAAAGAACATTGCCGGATCGAAATGGGGAAGGCTGGCATACCGCGTACCCGCGGCGTTGGCCAGGGCGCGAAACCCGGTATGGCTGGTGGAGTTGTTGGCCAGGGCCACGACCACCCCGGCCACCGCTTCCCGTCCGGCAACAACTATCGCCTTTGCCGCAGCCAGGTCGTCCGGCGAGGCTTCCTTGGCAATAAGCCGCTTCAATAGTCCCGTAGCAGCCAGCGAGTTCACGATGGCGTCACCGAACAGGGCGCGCCAGAGCGATTCTGGCGGCTCGGCACCGGAGCCGCTCGTGGCCGGAAACTGCTCGAAACGGGTATCCCCATATGTTGCCGCGGCAAACCGACTGGCTTCCACGGCTACGGCAAAAAGGCGCTCGCGCCGCTCCCGGTCATCGGGCGACGGCCGTTCGTCGTCGCGGATGGTGTCGCTGAAGACTACAATCCGGTCGCCAGGGCGCACCCCCATATTGACGGTAAACAGCGAACGGAACGCCTCGTTCATATCGGCCATTGCCAGCACCTTTCACGATTAGAGTTACTGAACCAAAGCTTGTTGATGGTATACCAGAGCAAGCCCCCACTTGCAATCGCATCCGACCACCAAATACCGGCATCCGACTACCAATTTCAGTTTTTTCCTTGATTGCCCGCACAGGTTGTGCTAATACTTGCATACTGTATACAAACGACATAAGCGGTTTTGCTCAATAAATGCAGATAGTTATCTGTCTTTTACCAGCAGATAAGTTCAGAGCGGGGGCTGACGTGGCACAGGTAGTCTTTTCCAGCTGGGGACGGACCATAATCGATAACCGCAGCGGCGGCGAAGCAAAGGATGCAACCTTCCGCCTGCCAACGACCTACGATGGCGACCAGCCTCTGGCAGGGTTCATGGGGTGGGACGGCATCATCCTGTTCGACCGGGACGTGGACGTGCCGGCCATGGCGGCCGAGTACATGCGGCGCGTACAGACCCTGTACTGCTGCGGCAAATGCACTCCGGGCAAGAAGGGGACCAAGGTCCTGGCCGACCTGCTGACCGCAGTCGAGGAAGGAAGAGCCAAGGAGGCCGACCTGGCAACAGTGCCGGACCTGGCGGAACTCCTGAAGAACTGCAAGTGCACCCTGTGCCAAAGTTCGACCGTACCGGTGCTGGACGCGGTGACCCATTTCCGCGACGACTTCCTCGCCCGCATCAAAGGGGAAAAACGCGGCGGCAAGGGGTTCCGCTACATCGAGAAGTACACGGCCCCCTGTCAGGACAAGTGCCCAGCCCACATCGACATTCCGACCTACATCGAGGCGATCAAGGAGTACCGATTCGACGAATCCCTGGCAGTGATCCGGGACAATATGCCGCTGCCGTCGGTCTGCGGCCGGGTCTGCCCCCACCCGTGCGAGACAGCCTGCCGCAGAAAGAACGTTGACGACCCGATCAGCATCATGGTCCTGAAACGGACCGCCTCGGATTATGAGTGGCAGCACAAGGCCGCCCCGCCGATGCAGCCGAAGGCCAGGAAGAACAGGACCGTGGCCGTTGTCGGCGCCGGTCCTGCCGGTCTGGCGGCCGCCTACTATCTGGCCCTGGAAGGGTATCCGGTCACCATCTACGAAACCCTCCCCGACGGGTTCGGCGGCGGCATGATCGCGGTCGGCATTCCACCCTACCGGATGCCGCGCCACATCCTGCAACGGGACATCGACATCATCGCCGCCCTCGGGGTGGAGATCGTCTACGATACCCGCGTCGGCAAGGACATCTCCCTGGCCGAGCTGAAGCAGAAATTCGACGCCGTCTTCCTCGCCCCGGGCGCCCACCGTTCCAAGCCGATGGGGGTCGAGGGTGAAGACAAGGGATACAAGGGATTCCTCAAAGGGGGAATCGACTTCCTCCGCGAAGCCTACATGAGTAAACCGACCGGCATGGGTAAGAAGGTGGTCGTGGTCGGCGGTGGCAACACGGCCATCGACTGTGTCCGGGTGGCGTTGCGGGAAGGAGCCGAGGCATCGTACCTGGTCTATCGCCGCTCCCGCAAGGAGATGCCGGCCGACGTCTGGGAAGTGGACGGCGCCGATGAGGAGGGGGTGCAGTTCGAATTCCAGGTGCTCCCCACCAGGGTCATTGCCGACGAGAGCGGGCAGATCACCGGCGTCGAGTGCGTCCGGATGGCCCTGGGCGAGCCCGATGCATCGGGGCGCCGCCGTCCCGAACCGATGGCCGGCAGCGAATTCGTCATCGAGTGCGACACGGTCATCCCGGCCATCGGCCAGGACCCCGACCTCTCCTTTATCCCGGCCGACTGCGGCATCGACATCACCAAGTGGAACACGGTGATCACCAAGTATATCCCGCTCAAGGGGGCTGACGGCAAACCGCTGAAGGACGGCATGGGGAACGACCTGTCCCGTACCCTCATCACCGACATGGACGGCGTCTTTGCCGGCGGCGACGCGGAAATCGGTCCCCTGACGGTTGTGGCCTGCATCGGCAGCGGCCACCGGGCCGCCAAGGTCATTCAGCGCTGGCTCGACGAAGGGAAGGTCTACCTCACCGATGACGAGCGGATGGAAGACATCCTCATGTTTCTCGGGGTGTACGACAAGAACGAGCAGGTCCCCTGGCTCGCCACCGGACACCGCGCCCACCAGGCAGAAGTCCACGGCAAGGAACGGGCCAGCTACAAGAACTACTGCGAGGTGGAACTCGGCTTCAGCGACAGCCAGGCGGTCAAGGAGGCGGAGCGCTGCCTCCGCTGCTACAGAGTGGCAATGGCGGCCATCTGATCCGTACTGGAATCAACCCGGTTTCCGAATTTTTTGAGGTGTGAACATATGGTCAGCTTGACGATTGACGGCAGAACGGTATCGGTCCCGGAAGGGACAACCATCCTTGAGGCGGCCCGCCGGATAGGCATCAGCATCCCGACCCTCTGCTGGCTGGAAAAGGTCTCCCCCACTGGTGCCTGCCGCATCTGCGCCGTAGAGATCGAAGGGATCGATCGTCCCATGACCGCCTGCAACACCCCTGTCAAGGAAGGGATTGCTGTCACCACCCAGTCCCCGCGCATCAGCGCCATCCGCAAGAAGGTCACGGAACTCCTCCTGGTGAACCACCCCCTGGACTGCCCGGTCTGCGACGCGGGCGGCGAGTGCGACCTGCAGGACACCTGCTACGCCCAGGAAGTGGCAAGGCAGGAATACTCGGCCGTCCTGGAGCGGCGCCCGATCCGGTACGACTGGCAGCTCCTGGAGAGCGATCCGAACCGCTGCATCCTCTGTGAGAAGTGCGTCAAGGTTGATCACGAAATTGTCGGCTGCGACGCCATTTTCGTGGTGAACAAGGGCGAGGCCACGGTCATCGACACCCACGACGGCCAGCCCCTGAACTGCGAGTTCTGCGGCAACTGCATTGCCGCCTGCCCCACCGGCACCCTGATCAGCAAGCCGTTCAAGTTCAAGGGACGCCCCTGGACCTTCAGTGTCACCAAGAGCGTCTGCCCCTTCTGTTCCACCGGCTGCCAGATCGAATACCACAGCAAGGATGGCCGGGTGGAGCGGACCACCAGCGACGACGCCACCTACAACCAGGGTAACCTCTGCATCAATGGCCGGTTCGGCTACAGCTACCTTAACAGCGCCACGCGCCTCACCGCCCCCCTGATCGACCAGAAGCCGGCCAGCTGGGACCAGGCAATAAAAGCTGCCGCTGATGGACTCACGGCGGTCATTGCCGCTGCCGGCCCCCGGGCCGTGGCTGGGATCGCCTCGCCGCGGGTCACGAACGAGGAAAACTTCCTTTTCAGAAAACTGATCACCGAGGCCATCGGCTCGCCCAACCTGGATTCCGAGGCCCGTCTCGGCTTTGCCCCGGCCCTGGCCATCCTCAACAAACAGCTGGGACTGACCGGCGCCAGCGCTACTATAGACCGGATCGACAATGCCGATGCCATCCTGGTGATCGGCTCCGACCTGAACGCCGAATCCACCGGCATGGAGTACCGGGTCATCAAGGCCGCCACCAAGAACGATGCCAAGCTGGTCCTGGCCAACATGCGGGCAGTAAAGCTGAAGAAGTTCGCCAACAGCCATCTGCAGTACCGCCCGGGCGGCGAGGTGGCACTGGTGAACGGCCTGACAAAGGCACTGCTGGATGCCGGCTGCACCACAACGGCCGCCAATCCGGACGCCCTGCAGGCCGCTCTGGCCGCGACCTCCCTGGCGGATCTGGCTGCTGCGGCCGGCGTTACCGAGGCGGCACTCAAAGAGGCGGCCCAACTCCTCGCCAACAGGCAACGGCCGGCCGTCATCTTCGGCGCCGACATCCTCCGCAGTTCCCAGGCGGAAGCGAGCGTCACCGCCGTCGCCAACCTGGCGCTTCTCCTGGGGGCACTGGGCAAAGAGGCCGGCGGCCTGTTCCCGGTGGACGAAAAGAACAACAGTCTCGGGCTGCTGGATGCCGGCATCGCACCGGGTAACGGCGGCAAGGACCTCAGCGGGATCATCGAGGGGATCGAAAACGGTTCCATCAAGGCGCTCTACCTGCTCGGCACCAACCCCCTCGTTGCCTTTCCGGACAACGGCCGGATCAGGAAGGCGTTGGAGAAGCTGCAACTCCTCATCGTGCAGGATATCGCCGAGACCGAAACCACCAGGCTCGGCCACGTGGTCTTCGCCGCCTCTGCCGCCGCCGAGAAGAATGGCACCTTCACCACGCCCGATGGGCGGGTTCAGTCCCTGCAAAAGGCAGCCAATCCCCCGGGCCAGGCACGCCAGGACCTGGCGATCATCGGCGACCTGATCAACACCATGACCGGTGAATCGCAGACCGTCTCGCCCGACCAGCTCCTGGCCGGAATCAAGGCTGCCAATCCCCTCTACAGCGGTTCTTGCTGTAGCACCGTCCGCCAGGCCTATTCCGTTCCGGCCGCCCTCGGCTTTGCCCCGGTATCGGCACCGGCGCAGTCGGCTGCCGGCGGACTCACCCTGCTGGTCGGCCCGATACTGCAGCACAGCGGCACCGCCACCACGGCATCGGCCAACAACCTGCAGGTGGCCGGCAGCGGCTTCATCGAAATCCACGGCGACGACGCTGCCAGGCTCGGCATCACCGACGGCACAGCCGTCACCGTGAGCACCGGCACCTGCTCCCTGACCGGCCCGGCCAAGGTTTCCGCCAGACTCCAGCCGGGACTGCTCTTTGCCCCGTATCATTTCCCGGAGCTGAACGCAAACGCGCTCCTGACAGGCTCGGCCAACACAGTAACGGTGACCGTCAGCAAAGCCTGAAGCAAACGTTTTCGACGCAAAAAATCCCGACAGGGCATGCCCTGTCGGGATTTTTTCGTTCCTGCACTATGAAGGCTATCGCCGTCTACCTGCAATATTCGGATTGTCGTTGCGGA
>JAJZTK010000065.1 GCA_021849045.1 Deltaproteobacteria bacterium
CCTGCCCGATAATGTCGGCGCGCTGACGGCCGATGATGCGCATGGCGGTGTTATTCGCGTCCGTTATCACATTATCTTCTTCCCGCACCAGGATGATCCCGGACTCGAGGGAGGAGAAAATGGTCTGCAGGAACTCCCGGCTCTCGTTGAGTGCGCTGTTTGTTTCATACAGATGCATGAGGATGTGCGAGAACGATTCGGTGAGGATGCCGATCGGGTCAAGTTCCAGCAAGGTATCGTCATCAAGCTCTTCCGGGCGGAGTGGCAGAGTACCCATGACGTTGAGCATCTGGTCGATTTTTCGACGGATATAGCTGGCCTTGTCTGCAAGCCGCTCGCGCAGCCGGGCATTTTCCGCCCGCAGTTGTTCGAGTTCCGGTACGGGTGCGGCGCCTGCGGGGGGAGGGGGGGGAGTTGTGTCGTCGTGAGCGGGCCAGTACTGATCACTCATGAGCGGTAACCTTGATGGCGTAATATCCATTCTCAGCAGTTACGTCGACGCAGAACCCCATATTTTCCACCGCCTCCGGGATCGTTTGGGTCGAGTCGCGGTTGGCGGTCAGAAAGAGGAGTTCTACGTCGCCATTTTTCAGGGCAGCAGCATGACGGTTTACTTCCCGGAGCGTTATAAGCAGCGTGGCCGGACAGATCTGTCCCCGGATGTCGAATTCGATGACGGCATGTTCAACTGATGTCATGTGGGACCTCATTGTTTCGGTACAACAGGAAGAACAGGGGAGCAGCCAGGCCGCTCCTCATTGAGTATCCATTTCACCAGGATGCGACCTCCAAGCCACGCCCCGGGAAGCATCCCCGCCAGAAAAACGATACTCGTAAGAGCGAATATCGGCAGCCCACCCAGTAAATGCCAGACATTGCATGACGGAGCCATGCGCGCTGCCAGACCCATGAGCATTCCCCCCACCATCGCAGATACGTACTGCCGCCAAGGAGCAACGCTACTGGTGGCAAACTCGCCGAGCCGCAGGGCGGATAGCGTTCCGCCCAGCACTATGCCGGCAATCAGCGGGAACTGGATAATGGTGATTCCGTCCCAAGCGGGTCCTGGCCCGCCGCTCAGGACATCCCCTGTCAGCGGGTTCCGGTAGGAGAGCGGCTGAGACGAAAAAAATTCCAGCGACGCTACATGCCCAGGGAACAGGCACTTTTCGACAACCGCCCCCAATTTTGCGTAGGCGGTAGTGACTCCCACCGGCATCCCGATCAACAGGTATGAGGCGAGGCTGACGAAAGCCAGCACCAGAGCTGCCTGCCACAGTTGCAATGCCCCTCTGGTGTGCAGTTTGCGGGTCATCAGTCCTCTTTGTGCCCAATATGCCACCAGTGCGCCAAGGATTGCAACAGTGACAACAACCAGTGGCGCCGGCGACCAGTGGAGATAGTGCGGAAGGGTGATCGTGCCGGAGAACATGGTGGTTGCTGCCAGTACCTGTTTCCAGGCAGGGTGGAATTCGGCGTACAGGGTGCTGCCGATGATCAGGCCGATGAATGCCACGAAGCTCAGGAGGTTGCCCGCCCCCATGCGGTAGAGGGTTCCAACCACACACCCCCCGGCCAGAACAATGCCGACGCCGAAGAGCATTCCCCCCAGAATGCCGGCACCCGTAGCCGGCCCGAGTAACGGGAACGGGTAGAGTGGCAGCAGGCCGCAGAGCCGGGCCGCTTCAAACAGGGGCATGGTCACTGCCAGGTAGAGGACAAGCACACGCAGCTTGGCAGTCGTTTTGAAAAGGAAGAGATCCCTGAACATGCCGGCAATGCAGAAGTCTGCCCGATGCATGGCAAATCCGGCGATGCCGCCAAGCAGAAAACCGATGGTGAGCAGCAGTATGCTGTGTGAAGCGATCATGCACACACTTTCCCGGGGAGAGAAATGACCTTGTGGGCATATTATCTATATTTCATTAGCTTTGTCGAGGGATAAAACCTGATCATCGCCCGATCGGGCAGACTGAGTAGCATTTGAAGCAATGATACTGGTAGCCGATGAACGAGGCCTGGTACAGGCGCATAAATTCTGGGGTCGCCAGCATCTTTTTCTGCTCCTCGGGCGGGGTGTCGACAAACTTTTTCCAGAAGCGGATATTGGCCCCTATGCCGTACGGTTGGGAATGGACCAGGCATTTCATCTGCTCGGTTTTCCCCTCGCTGGCAAGGGCGTTTCCCGGACAGCTTTCGACGCAGAAATTGCAGCCGGTACACAGTTCCTGCGTGACCGGCGGGTCGGCCGCTAGCTCGATATCGGTCAGAATCGTGCTGAACAGCACCCTGGCACCAAGGGTCGGGTGGATCACGAGATTGTGGCGGCCCCAACTGCCCAGACCGGCGGCGATGGCGGCATGGCGATGGGAAAAGTCGCCGATCAGGCCGAACTTGGCTTCCGGTGAGATGTCCGACGGGTATGACATCGGAATCATCATCGCCTTGGCACCGTATTCCCGCTCCAGCAGGTGCGACAGTTTGTAACTGCTGGATTTCATGAAGTCTATGATGGCCAGCCTGCCGCCCATGGCAATCCTCATGTTCTCGCTTTCGCAGTGGGAGGCCTCCTGAAAGGCCATGACGACCAACGTTCGTGCGCCGGGGAAGATGGTATCCAGGGACGGCGTCAGAGGGCTGTCATAGTCGGCTGCGGCAGCGAACCCCACATCGTCCACACCCAGTTGCAACGCATACTCCTTTATCTTCTGTTTCATGACCGTATCCCTGTGCCTTTCCTTTTACTCTGGTGACCGGTTGGTCGGTGGGCCGTCTTTTTGCCTTTATGCCGACTCCCGTGCTACGGCGTTTTCCTGTAATGGGGCGGACTGCCTGTTGATCCGCAGGACGAGCCCGGCGGCGAGCAGGCAGATGATGCCGGACAGCAGGAAGGCGACCATGTAATCACCCAGCCAGGTGCGCACGCTGCCGGCGAATGTTGCTGCCAGGGCGGCACCGATCTGGTGGCTGGCGAAGATCCAGCCGAACATCACCCCCACGCTGGCCCGACCGAACGACTCGGCGGTCAAACGCACGGTGGGCGGGACGGTGGCGATCCAGTCCAGCCCGTAGAAAATGGCAAAGGCGGACAGACCCCATTCCGGCCCGGAGAGCGCCTTGGGCAATCCCAGGAGCGACAGGCCGCGTAGCCCGTAGTAGCAGCAGAGCAGGTAACGGCAGTTGTAGCGGTCCGAAAGCCAGCCGGAAAAGGTGGTGCCGAGCAGGTCGAGAATTCCCATCAAGGCGAGCAGGCCGGCGGCCCGTACCTCGGGGATGCCGTGGTCGACGCAGGCCGGGATGAGATGGGTGCCGATCAGACCATTGGTGCTGGCCCCACAGATGAAAAAGCTGCCGGCCAAGAGCCAGAAATCGCGGGAGGCAAGGCCGCGCCGCAGCCCCAGTAGCGCCACGTGGAAGGGATTCTGGTGTAGGGTTACTGCGCCGGGAGCTTCAGTTTGGTGCTCTACCGCATGCTCGCCATAGGCCAGGAGACCTTTGTCCTCCGGACGGTTGCGCATGAACAGAAGCACCAGCGGCAGGATCACCAGGGCGGCCGAGGCAATGACCAGGGCCGCCTGGCGCCAGCCGTGATGATGGGTGAGTTGCGCCAGGAGCGGCAGGAAGAGGAGTTGACCGGTGGCGGCACTGGCGGTCAGTACCCCCAGCACCGTCCCCTGGGATGTATGGAACCAGCGGTTGACAACGGTGGCGCTCAGACTGTAGGCGGTCATCCCGGCGCCGCAGCCGACCACGACTCCCCAGATCAGGACCAGGTGCCAGGGACGCGTGATGAACGTGGTGGCAGAGACCCCAAAGGCCAGCAGCACAAGAGCCAGCGCCATGGTACGGCGTATGCCGAATTTGTCGAAGAAGGCCGCCGCGAAGGGCCCCATCAGCCCGTACAGCAGCAGGTTCACGGAAACGGCGACGGAGATGGTGGCCCGCGACCAGCCGAATTCGTGTTCCAGGGGTACGATCAGAACCCCCGGCGTTGACCTGATCCCTGCCGTTACCAGCAGGGTCAGGAAGGTCACGCCGGCAACGATCCAGGCGTAATGAAATCCGGGTGATCCATGGTTGATGCTCTTCGCGTTTTCCACGCTTCCTCCTTGCCGGCCTCATGTAACTGCATGTAGTGTGTGTATATGCACGCGTGCTGGTAAAAAAACAGTTCCTATGGGGGCGACGTGCCCTGTCCATCAGCCATACCTTCCAGCACCGTCACCAGATGACCAAGCATCTGTAACTGTTCCGTACCGATCTGCTGCTTCATCTGCCGTTGTACAGTCCGCCATCGGGTCTGCGCCTGCCCGATGGCGTGCCGGCCATGTGCGGTGATGCTGATCTGTCGCTCCCGCGGGTCCGGTGAGGGGCTGTTTTCGATGAACCCGGCGTTCTCCAGGAGCTTCAGGTTTCTCACCAGAGTGGTTCTCTCCAGCATCAGGATTTTCGCTAACGCACTGGTGGTGAGAGGGCCATGGGCATCGATATTCATCAAGGCGGAAAACTGGGTCACCTTCAGGCCGCTTGGCTTCAATGCCTGATCGTACAGCTTCGTGATGGCACGTGATGCCCGGCGTACGTTCAGACAAACGCATACGCTGGGTTTCGGGATGGGTTTTCCTGCTGGCATGGTCTCTCCGATTTTTGCGTGTATATGCACGTATCACGCGGTTGGTTTTTTTGCAATGGGAATGAAAACCGCACGATGGATGATCCTATCGTTCATGCCGGTCCGGTCACCAGCTTCTCCGCAGCGCAAGGTGCAGCCGCCGGGCTTCCCGGAGGGAGCCAAAGGGGCCTTCAGCGGCGCCGTAGGGGACTTCACAGCCAACCGCCACCTTCCAGAGGTCGGTGAGATTGTAGCCGGTCTCCCCCTTGATGATGCCATCACCGTGCCTGAGCCCTGCACTCCAGACCAGCTTCCATTCCCCCCACTCCTCGGTCCGGTTCCAGGCGGTGATGAGGGCCGGGAGAATCGCCCGGTCGAAAAGGAGGGATGCATCCACGGGGGTGGCTAGTGCGTTTCCCGCCAGCGTGATGAGGAGGGTGCTGTCGCCGAAGCCGCGTTCGACGCTCAGAGCGCCGATGATGGCGTTCCCGAGGTCGGGGTCTCCGGAGAAGAGGGCGGCTGCCTCTCCCCGCAGGACCCAGGGGCCAATGATGCGGGAAAGTTCGATCCCGATCCCCTCTTCCCTTGCGTAGCGGCGCTCGATGGGGACTGCCAGACCGGAAGGTGTGGCTGTCGCCCGGTCGAAGCGGAATGCCAGGAGTGGCGCCGGCCGCACCCCGAGCCTCCCCCATGCCCCCAGATCCCACTCTCCATGCGTGGCGAGGAGACGCAGGGCGGCAAAGCCTGCCCATGGCGGAGCAGTATCGAACTCATGAAAGGTGGCCCCGGTCGGAATTCCCGCTGCCGTGAGCGGGGCGTTGCGGTTGCCGAGCCGGGGGAGCCGCCAGGGGGTGGTCAGCGGAGAGACGACCGCCTCGAAGCGGAGCGCCCCGCGTTCGCCGTTCAGGCGTACGGCCCAGAGCGGCAACTTCTCGTCGCTGAACGGGTCGGTCAGGTCGCGGGGAAGGAAGGCGTCGGCCGGCGAGTAGCCATCGGTCTTGCCCCAGCCGAGCTGAAAACGGCCAAGCTGCAGGTCAAGGCCAGGGGAGAGGGGGAGCCGCAGCCAAAGATCCTGCACCGAGAGGGGAGGGCGGCGGATGTGACGATCGGCCGGGTCGAAGAGCTGCGGACCCTGTTCATCCGAAGAGATCCATTCTCCCCGCAGAGAGGCGGTCAGCTGGGTTTCGCCGACCTTCTGCTCCCATTTGTTGAAAAGGGTGCCCCAGCCGAGCACGACTGGGTCGCGGTGGCTTGCGCGTTCGGCATAGGCAAACCCTTTTGTCTCGGCATATCCGGAAAATGTTTCAGCAAGCGCCCGGGTCGAGGTGGACAGGAACAGGATGATCAGGTAAAGCTGGAGGTGAAGCCGGATCAATCGCCCCCCTCTCGATTCAGGTTCTGCAAGGTGAAGCGGCCGGCGGGCTGCGGCTTGTCAAAGACGATCTCCTTCAGGACCACCGTGGTCTTGCTCTCCTTATTAATGTTGGTCATCTCCCATTTTTTTGCTGCCCAGTGGCCGTCGACATTCTGGAGGTCGGAAAGGGTAAACAGCTTGCTCGGTTGCCTGTCCCCCTTTTGGTAGAGGTCCTCGCGCAGCAGGTAGAGGATGTCCTTGCGCAGGTAGAGGATCTTCTTTTCGTAGACCGACTGGCCGCCACTTTCCCGTGGAGTTGCCGCAATCACATAGCAGGCGTAGCCCTCTACGGTCTGTTCCCCCTGTAGCGCCACTTTATACTTTTCGTGGTCGAACTCTTCCATGTCCTCGTAGTTGAAGTCGGTGCCGACAAAGGATGCATCCCGGTCCTGTGTGGCGATCCGCCGCTCCCGCTTCATCGAGGGAAGGTAGAGCCACTGGTCCGGGTTCTGGCCCGCCGAGCGCGAGATGGACAGAAAACCGACCCCCTTCACTTCCGGCGGATCGGTGAACCGGATCAGGTTCCTGGCGTCACCGGCGTACCCTTGCCGGAAACTCTTCCACCCTTTTTTGCGGACCTTGCCGTCCTTGTTCACTACGGTGAGATTCCCGGCATACTGCTGGGTCTTGGTGCGATGACGGTTTTCGGACTCTTTCAGGAGCGCCCGCGCGTCAGCCCCCCAGGCCATTGCAGCGCAGAGTGCCGACAGAAGCGCAGCCGTAACGATCCCAATCGCGTTGTTGCCACATGATCTCTTTATGGACATTTTTACCTCCGTAGGGGCGCAGCAAGCAGCGCCCCTACAATTTTACTCGTACTCGATTGACTCGGTGATTTTCAATCTGCCCGCCTGTCGCGCCGGGACCCAGGCGGCGAACGCCGAGATCAGCGGCAGGGCTATGAGGAGCTGAACAAGGATTTCCCACGGGTAGAAATGCGGCATGATCCAGCCGGTGAACAGTTCGGCAAGCGGCCCCTCCATGAAGGCGGCAAAAAGGTTGCCGCTCGGGAGCGCCAGAACCAGCCCCACCAGGGCCAAGAGCAGCGCTTCCAGTATGATGCTTCGTGCGAGCTGCGACGGGAAGGCTCCCAGGGCCTTCAGTATACCGATCTCCCTGGTCCGCTCCGCCACCGAAATGAGGAGCGCGGTGACGATGCCGAGAAAAGCGACCAGCAGCGCCAGAAAGAGCGTGACCCGTGTCAGGGCGTAAAAGGCATCGATCGCCTTGGTAATCTCGGCAATGAACTCCTGGCGAGTGGAAACAAGCGCCGGATAACGGCCTGCCAGCTTGGCACGGATCAGGTCGCGCACCTGGGCTACGTTGGCACCGGGGAGCACCGAGACGTCGTAGATATCGACACGGTCATCCTGCCAGTAGCGGAGGAACTGGGTGCGATCCATAAGGACAGTCCCCTGGTCGGAGCCATAGTCACGCACCACGGCTGCAATCGTGAAGCGCACTTTCCCGCCAGGGGCAGTCAGCTCCACCTGCTGTCCAACCCCCAGTTTATAGCGTCGGGAGAAATTGTCCGACACTACGCATTTTCCTTCCTGAGTCAGTCCACGCAGCATCAACCCTTTGTCCCCCTGGGTAAAGTCGTATTTCATCCGTTCCAGCAGCTGGGAGATCTCAATGGAGGTGACCTGGATCTGATGCCCCTGGTAAAGCGGGCGGGTCGCGCGAAAACTTTCCACGCTCTTTACCCCCGGCAGTTGCAGCAGTTCATCGCGCAGCCCGCCGGGAAAGAGGAAATCGGGACGGTTGAAATTGGCCGATGCCCGCACAAAAAGGTCGCAGGTCAGGGCATCTAGCATCCAGCGATCAAGAGCTTTTTTGGTCGATCCCATGTATCCCCCCAGGCCGAGCACAAAGGTGAGTGAGAGGGCCATGGCCATGATAGTGCCGGAAGTTCTGCGGGCATTACCGAGCAGAGCATCGCCGGAGAGCCGCCCCGCCACCGGGGCAAAGCGGGTTACCAGCGGGACGAGGCAGATGAGCAGCAGCCGTGAGAGTGGCCCCACCAGGAGCACGATCCCGACGCCCCCCAACAGCAGCTCTGTGAAGATGAATGAATTGCCGCCGAACGGCGGCCGGAGTGCCATAAGAATGGTGCTTCCAAGTGCGACAACTCCGGCTGTGATCCGCACCACAGATCTGCCGGGGGGACGGGCCTGAAAGGCGCCCTTGGCAAAGGCTTCGGTTGGTGGAATGCGGGAAGCAGTCAACGCCGGCCCCCAGGCGCCGATCAGCGAGGTACCGACACCGAGGAGCATTGACTCAAGGACAATCACCGGTGGGAGCCGCACCACACCCGAACTTGTAACGCCGTACATCGTCTCGGTCGTCTGCCCCATAATCTGGAGGAAAGCCTGCGAAACTGTGGTGCCGACCAGAGTGCCCAAGAGGCCGCCGACAATGCCGATGACCAGCGCCTCGGAAAGAAAGAGGAGCTGTACCTGACGGGGGGTGGCCCCCAAGGCTCGCAAAGTGCCAATATCGCGCCGCCGCCGGTTCACCGCCACATTGAAAACATTGAAGATCAGGAAGATGCCGATGGCCAGGGCAAAGCCGCTGGAGATGTTGAACCCGGCTATGAAGTTGGCGACGATCTTCTCAATCTGCTCACCCCGCTTTCCCGGAGTTTCTACCCGGTAGGCCGGGCCGAGCGCCTTCTCCAGGGTAGCGGTTCCCTGAGCGATACTGGTCTCTTCGGTAAGCCGCACATCCAGTCGGTCGAAGCGTCTTCCCCGACCGAACAGATCCTGGGCGGCGTACACGTCCATCACCATCAGGTTGCCGCCGAACGCCTCGCTGAATCCCTTTGGTGTGAGAAGCCCCCGTGTCGTAACCCGCTTCATCCCTTTGGGAATCTTCAGCGCGATGCCGCCGCCAATTTTCAGGTCCGCCTTTTCGGCAAACTGACGGGTAAAGATGGCCGAGTCGGGCTGGGCAAGAAAGAGTAGTGGATCGTCAAGATCCGCGTCATCACCCTCGAAGCCGTAATCCCTCATCTCCCGGTCCCCCAGCAGATCGATGCCGATCACCATCAGGCTTCCCAGCTCACCCTTTTCCGTGGAGACGATCTGCTCGATAACCGGCGAGGTGGCCCGGATTCCGGGGAGCGACCGCACCTGTTCCTGCACCTCCTCCGGCACCCCGCCCTCCATGGTGATCTGCAACTGGGCTTTTCCTGCAACCCGGTCAACCGTAGAACGAATCCCCTTGACCAGAGTCCCCTTGGCGCTCTCGATGGAGCTGAACGTTGCCACGCCGACTACGACCCCGAGGAGGGTAAGGAGAGTTTTAGCTTTGTGACGCCTGACGTAGGAAAGGGAAAGGGTGCGGAGCAGGAACCTCATGCCGCACCTCCGGGCAGGGTGGAGTCTCCCTCCACCCTCCCGTCGCGCAGCTTGATCAGCCGGGCGCAGGCGGAGGCCGCTTTATGGTCGTGGGTAACGATGACGATGGTGGTCCCGCGCTCCCGGTGGATGGTGCGGAGCAGGTTCAGTATTTCTTCCCCCCGGGCCGTGTCCAGGTTGCCGGTCGGCTCGTCGGCCAGAAGCAGCGGCGCGTCGGTGACCAGAGCCCTGGCGATAGCGACCCGCTGGCGCTCTCCGCCGGAAAGCTCGTCGGGAAGATGATGGCTCCTTCCCTCAAGTCCGACCTCCTTCAGTACGCGGTTGACCTTCCGGGATATTTCCCCGGTCGGAATCCCGGCCAGATGCAACGGCAGAGCCACGTTCTGGCTCACTTTCAGCGTAGGCATCAGGTGGTAGGCCTGGAATATGTAGGAGACCTTGGAGCGGCGAAACAGGGATCGCCCCTTCTCGTTTTCCTTGGCCAGGTCCTTCCCCGCCACCACCACCTCACCCGAAGAGGGGACATCGAGGCCGCCTAACAGGTTGAGCAGTGTCGATTTTCCGGAACCGGAGGGTCCCATGATCGCCACCATCTCGCCTGTCCCTATGTTCAGATTGATACCCGCAAGGGCCGTTACCGCGGACTTGCCGTCGTAGGTTTTGATTACATCGTGGAGTTTGAGCATTGTGGAAGTCTCCTATTCAATATGATCTATTGCCACCCGGCCGACTCCTGCAAAAAGATTTTTCTGAACTCGCAGCGCCCTTTCAACTTGTAACAGAAGGCCCGACCGCCGAACGTGAAACGGTTGGACCAGATGGTCATGGGTAGACTTCTGGTGTAGCCTTTGCGAGTCGCTTCAATAACGTTGTCAATGCCGCGCAGGAAGAAATTCCTGTCCCCGAAATCGAATACCCCTTCCTGCTGCCACGGCTCCATAAACCAGTAAAAGCCGCTCCGAATAACTTCCAGACGATCCGGTTCCATGTCGTCGGGGTCATCGAAGCGGCAGGCCCTGGCAATGGCGCGATTCAGACCCGGCAGGTCCCGGTCGAGCGCCGCCTGGATCGCCACATTTGAAAAGATCCACTCCTCGTCGCTTAAAGTCAGGGTGCAGCCAAAGTCGATTAGCCCGAGGCGGCCATCCGCCATGAAGATGAAGTTGCCGGGGTGCGGGTCTGCCGGGAGCCAGTGCAGACGGTAATAGAGTCGATAGGTAGCCACCGTCAGCAGGTGGGTAAAATGATCCCGCTCCCCCTGGCCGGGATCTGTTGCCAGGAAGTCGTTTATATGGCAACCAGGCAGGTATTCGGCGGTCAGCACCCTGGCGGTGGAGTATTCGTCATAAATCTGCGGCACAACCACCTGATCTGCGGCGGTAAATGCACTCCGGGCCAGCTTGCCGAAACGGGCCTCCTGGCTATAATCGGTCTCCATGAGAAGCATGCGCTCGATGTCGGCCAGCTTGGCGAGAGTGTCCTGCCAGTCAATGGTCAGACAAAGCGGCTGGAGCAGGAGGCGGAGATTGCGCAGATCAGCCTTGATGGTCCGAGCAATGCCGGGATACTGAATCTTGACCGCCACCTCCTCGCCACTGTGCAGCCGGGCGCGGTGCACCTGCCCCAGCGAGGCGGCGGCAAAGGCCTGCCGGTCAAAGGCGGCAAAGACTTCCTCCGGTTCGCGGCCGAACTCGTCCAGGAAGACCTCACGTACCATGGCAAAGTGCATCGGTGGCGCTTCGAAGTGCAGTGCCGAGAGTACCTCGGCGAACTCCTCCGGCACGACCTCCGGGAGATTGGCCAGCAACTGGCCGATCTTCATCACGGCCCCCCGCAGATACCCCATGGTGCCGAACAGTTTCAGGGCTGCAGCCAGGTGGGCCGCGCTTTTCAGTTGCTGGCGCTTGTCCGCGTCGGCAAAACGGCTGCGCAGCCAATAGGCGAGATAGCCGGCAGTCACCCTGGCCTGGAGCGAGCCCAGGGTCCAGATCCGGGAAAAGGAGTTCACCGGCACCTTCTGGTTGGCGATGCGGTTGATCAACTGTGCCAGCTGCCGGCCGGTCGGATCGGTGGCGCTCTCCTTGGGGAGAGCTGCCAGCAGTACGTCCATATTGAGAGCTTCCGTTGTCTTGCGATTCTCAGCGTGCATGGGCGGCTCCTCTGTCTGTTCCGGCACCTGAAATCACCTGCACGAAGACGCACAGGGAATAGTCGATCAGCGCCCGGGTCTCTTCCTGGTTGGGGGAGGCATCGTTGGTCCAGAAGGCGAGGATGCCGAGGTAGAGGGACCAGTACATGGTCATGGCCACATAGTCGGGAGTTGTGGTGAAGCCGTGCCGGCCGATGATTTCCTGCACCGCTTCAAGATGGTTCAACCGGGCAGCCTCACCTTCCTGGCAGACGTTTTTTCGGGGGAAGGGGCTCAATGATCGCTCCAGGACCGGGCCGAGAAAGGGACGCAGCGGCCGCAGCCGCCGCAGTCCCGAGGCGATGAACAGGAAGAGTTCCTCAGTCAGATCCTCCTCGCCGGTGCGGCGCCGGTAAAAATCCGTTGTCCCGTTCCGGAACGCCTCGGTGACCATGGTCATGGCCAGAGTTTCCTTGCTGGGAAAATAGTTGAACATGGTGCCGGCGGCCAGCCCTGCCGCCAGGGCGATATCCCTGGTGGTGGTAGCCTCGAACCCTTTGCCGGTGAAGAGCTCCGCTGCCTTTTCCAGGATGCGGGCCCGGCTTTCCTGTTTGGCCTGTTCGCTGATGCGCATGATCTGTCCTCGCTATGTGATCACGCTCATAATAACGATTGATCGTGGGGATTGCAATGAAAAAATGAGCGTGATCATAAAAGCCAAGACGCGTCAATGCTCGGTAGATTACGGCGTAGCCGGACAGGTTGGTATCCTGTCCATAGTGTTTCCGTCTTTGGATGCTTGTAACTTGAACCAAAATGTGGCAACACGTTAGAGCAAGCATGATGTTTGATAGCTGAAACAGTCAGATCAAAGGTCTGACGGCCACTATCGGCAGGAGGTGGGATATGCCCTGGGATCCGGAACAATATCACAAATTCAAGGAGGCACGGTTTGCCCCGTTCGACGACCTGTTCTCGCTCATCAAGGTCCGTGCGGGGCTGACCGTTGTCGATCTGGGGTGCGGCACCGGTGAACTGAGCCGGCGCCTGGCAGACCGTCTGCCGGGAAGCACGGTCCTCGGCCTCGACAGTTCGGCCACCATGCTGGAGAAGGCCGCTCAGCAACGCTCCCCCAACCTCGATTTTGCCTTGGGCTCCCTGGAGAGCGCTACCGGCCAGTGGGACCTGGTGTTTTCCCACGCCGCCATCCATTGGGTAGAGGATCACCACTTGCTCATCCCCCGCCTCTTCGCCCTGGTCCGGCCCGGCGGCCAACTGGCGGCACAACTCCCCTCAAACCACAACCACCCCGCCCATCTGGCCATTATAGAGACCGCCCGGGAAGAGCCGTTTCAAACTGCTCTCCATGGCTGGTACCGCCCCTCGCCGGTTCTGGAGATAGACGCCTATGCCGAACTCCTCCACCGCTCCGGGGGGCAGGAGATTACGGTGTTCGAAAAGGTCTACCCCGCCCTGATGCCCGATGTCGCTGCCGTGGCCGAATGGACCTCCGGCACCACCCTGGTCCCGTACTTCGAACGGTTGCCCAACGAGCTGCACGAACCGTTTCTGGACCGCTACAAGGAGAAGCTCCGCCGACTCTGGCCGGTCGAGCCGGTCTACTATACGTTCCGCCGCATCCTGTTCACGGCCTGCAAGAGCGCCTGAATACGTCCGCCATCATTGACCTGGAATGGAAAAAGGGCCGGCTAACTCTTATGGAGTAGCCAGCCCTTTCATCCCTCAACTGTCGCATCAAGTTCCTTCCTGGTTATTCCAGGCACTCGTCACTATCGAACATCGTACCCCCGGTGATCGCTTCCGCGACCTTTCGGAAGTGGAACCCATAGACGGCATAGGTTATGGCCAGCGGGAACAGTCGTGGCCGCCTGGCCAGAGACCAGAAGAAGAGTTTCCAGAACTGGAACCGTTCCCTGCCGATGACCCCCAGGAACAGGATCGATTTGAAGAGCGCCCCGACATACCCCGGCTGGAGGTGGAATTTCCCCAGATGCGCCGGCCGGTACTCCCTAAGGAGCCTGATCACCCGCTGATAGTAGTTTTTGGGTGCGTAGATGGTGTCGAGGATGGTGCGGTAGCCGCCGATGAGCAGCTTGAGCTCCATCCGGGGGGTGAAGTTGATGGCGATGGCGGTATTGTTGCCCGAGGCGTTCCCCAAAAGCCTTCCCTCCTGTGACATGCGCTGATAGAGCCTGGTGCCGCGCAGGGCTATCAGCACGCCAACCATGGCGGTGACAATGCCGCTCTCCTGGATGAAACGGATCTGCCGGTCGAAGGTCTCCGGCGAATCACTGTCAAAGCCGACGATGAACCCCCCGTGCACCTGCAGGCCGGCCCGCTGGATGCACTTGACCGAGGCCAGCAGATCGCGGTTCCTGTTCTGCACCTTGCCGCTCTCAACGAGACCGTCCTCGTGGGGGGTCTCGATGCCGATAAAGACCTCCTCGAACCCGGCCCTGACCATCAGTGCCATGAGCTGGGGATCGTCGGCCAGGTCGATGGAGGCCTCGGTATAGAAGTAGAACGGCCGCCCCCGTTCCTCCATCCAGTCGATTATGGCCGGCAGGAGTTCCCGTTTCAGCTTCGCCCGGTCGCCGATGAAGTTGTCGTCGACAAAGAAGATCGCTCCGCGCCACCCCCGGACATAGAGGCTCTCCAGTTCGGCGATAAGCTGTGCTTGCGTCTTGCTCCGCGGTTTTCTGCCGAACAGCGTCGTGATGTCGCAGAACTCGCAGTCAAAGGGGCAGCCCCGGCAATACTGGATATTCATGGCAGCATAGTTCCTGACATCGATCAGGTCCCAGAGCGGCACCGGGGTGCTCGCCAGGTCCGCCCGCCGCTCGTCGGCGTAGAGACGCCTCGGCTCACCGTTCAGCAGGTCCGCCAGGAACGGGGCAAGGGTAAGTTCCGCCTCGTTCAGCACAAGGTGGTCCACGTCGGGGAAATCGTCGTGGCAGGCGGTAAAGAGGGGGCCGCCGGCGACGGTCTTCACTCCCAGCTGCCGGCAGCGGGCGATTACCTCCTGCGCCGATTCCCGCTGGATAGTCATGGCGCTGATGAAGACGAAGTCCGCCCACGTCAGTTCCTCGTCGGTGAGCGGACACACGTTCATGTCGACGAGCCGCTTGTGCCATTCAGCGGGGAGCATGGCAGCCACTGTCAAGAGCCCGAGCGGGGGAAAGCTCGCCTTTCTGTCGATGAATTTCAGGGCATGCCGGAAGCTCCAGAAGGTGTCCGGGTAGTGGGGATACACGAGGAGAATCTTCATGTGACTGCTCCTGTTGCCCGTCTGTTTTCGGGGAAGGTTTCCCATAAGTATAGGGCCATTTCTGCGCCTGTCATTGCTGACAATGTAAACCCTTTGTAAAAGGTTAAAGGTATGGGGCACCCCTTGATTACCGTGGCTTTTCATTGATTCAAACCACCGGCTGCTTCACCTTTTTTACCCTCTTCACGGTCGCCCGAACCTTCTTCGCAATCGGCAGGTCGTCGGGAACAGGCACGAAAGCAGCCGGATCTGCCGGCTGCAGGATGGTGTAATGAGAGGAGGCGATCTTCCTGATGATGCCATCGCTGAACTGGATGGTCGCCTTGAGGTTGTTCACCTCCACCACCTTGCCTACTCCCCATTCACTCGCTCCGATATGGCTCACTACGTTACCTCGTTTGATACTCATGTTCTCTCCTTATCCGTCTGGATTAACAACAACTGCTGGTACTACTTAAGCCTCCGGCTCACCCATCCGGACGACCACCTGGTGCTTTACCAGACCCCGCTCCAGCGGGATCTTGCCACCGATTATGCGTTGACCATCCATCTCCACCCAGGCGACACCGTGCTTGCAACCGTGGGGGTTCTCCACCTGGATCGAATAGACCGTTTCCCCGTGCCGGTAGCTGATGCTGAACCCCGGCCACGCTGCCGGGATGACCGGGTTCATCCGCAGCTCCCCGCCCCGTATCTGCAGGCCCAGGACCTCTTCAACCCAGGCCCGGTACATCCACGCTGCCGAGCCGGTATACCAGGACCAGCCACCCTGGCCGACCCGGCCGGGCAAGCGGTAGACGTCGGCCGCGACCACATAGGGCTCGACCCCGTAGTGCCAGACCGCTGCCGCATCGCGGGCGTGCTCGATCGGATTGAGCATGCGCAGAAGCTGCACCGCCCGCTCGCCATCCCCCTTGCGGGCCATGGCCATGGCCAGCCAGAGGGCGGCGTGGGTGTACTGACCGCCGTTCTCCCGCACCCCGGGGGGATACCCCTTGATGTAGCCGGGCGAGGGCTCCGATCGGTCGAACGGGGGGGCGAAGAGCAGCACCAGTCCGTCATCCTCGCGGACGAGGTGGTGCCAGGCCGATTCCAGGGCCTGCCCGGCGCGCTTCGGGTCGGCGGCGCCGGAAAGCCAGGCCCAGGACTGGGGCAGGGAATCGATCCTCGCCTCCGAATTGAGCGCGGAGCCGAGGGGGGTGCCATCATCGAAGGTCCCCCGCAGATACCACTCTCCGTCCCAGCCGGCCTGTTCGACCCGCCGGATCAGGGCCACCCGCTCCTCGTGATAGGTTTCGCTCAGCTCCGGTTGCTGCACAAGGCTCGACAGTTCGGCCATCCCCTGCAACAGCTCGCACAGGAACCAGGCGAGCCAGACGCTCTCCCCCTTGCCACCGGCGCCCACCAGGTTCATCCCGTCGTTCCAGTCCCCGGTCCCGATCAGGGGGAGGCCATGGGGCCCGGTCGTCAGGCCGCGGCTGACCGCGGCCCGGCAGTGTTCAAAGAGCGTGGCGCGTTCAGAGGTGACCTCCGGTATGGAGAATTGCTCGTGCTGCTCGTCTGCCAGCGTAGGGGCGTTGAGGAAGGAGACCTCTGCCTGCAGGATCTCCTGATCGCCGGTGGTCCGGACATAGTGGGCGACCACGTACGGGAGCCAGAGGAGGTCGTCGGAGATGCGCGAACGGATCCCGGCACCGGCCGGTTCATGCCACCAGTGCTGGACATCCCCCTCCCTGAACTGCCGGCTGGCGGCCAGCAGGATCTGGTTTCGTGCCAGTTCCGGCCTGGCGTAGAGAAACGCCGTGACATCCTGCAGCTGATCGCGAAAACCAAAGGCGCCGCCCGACTGGTAAAAGGCAGAGCGCCCCCAGATACGGCAGCTCAGGGACTGGTACTGGAGCCAGCTGTTGATCAGTAGGTCGGCGGCCAGTTCGGGAGTGCGCACTTCGATGGTGCCCAGGAGCTCATCCCACCACGCCCTGGAGCGATCGAACGCGTCCTCGAATGACCGGTCCTCACGGAAGCGGAGCACCAGTTCCCGGGCCTCGGCCACGGACCCGGCCTGACCCAGCATGCAGGTGATATCGCGCTGTTCGCCCGCAGCCAGTTCCAGGGTACCCCGCACGACCGCACACGGGTCCAGGCCCGCTCCGGTTCGTTGCGACAGCCGGGTCTGCTCCATGGCTGCCGGGTTGGCCAGGGAGCGGTTGCGGCCGATGAAGGCGTTGCGGTCGCCGCTGTACGAGTCGACCCGGTGAGTGATGGCCACGAAGGCGACCCGCCCGCCGTACTCGGGGTGGTAGCGGTTGTGCGCCAGGAGGGCCTGGGCTTCGTCATCCCAATTGGTCATGACATGCATCTGGGAGATTTCTCGGTGCTCGGCGAGGGTCAGCTCCACATAATAGGTCAGCGACAGCCGCCGCTTTCGGGAGGAGGCATTGGTGAGCGTTAGCCGCTGTAGTTTGACCGGCGCTCCCCCATCCTCGTCCACGGGGACGAAGACGGTCAGCTCCTGTTCGATCCCGTTGCTGTTATGCTCGAAGACCGTATAGCCCGCCCCGTGCCGGGCCCGATAGGCGCTCTCCTCACGGATCGGCCCGGCGGTCGGCGACCAGAAGACGCCGCTTTCCTCGTCGCGGATGTAGAGCGCCTCTGTTGCCGGGTCCAGCACCGGGTCGTTCGACCAGCCGGTCAGGCGATTGCGCTGGCTGTTGCCATACCAGGTGAAGCCGGAGCCGGTTTCGCTGACCATGGTGCCGAAGGACGGGTTGGCGATGACGTTCACCCAGGGTGCCGGGGTGTTGGTGTCGGGTCCGAGATAGATCGCGTATTCGCGCCCGTCCGGGGTAAATCCGCCCAGGCTGTTGAAGTAGTCCAGCTCCATGAAGGGGAGCGGCGCCGAGGGTTCCCGGGGAGCACGTTTCCGGGCCAGCGCTGCCAGCAGTTCGGGAACCTCCACCGGCACCCCCAACTGCTGGGGCAGGGTGCCGCGTGCCGCTACCAGCACGACGCTGGCTGCGGCCTTGAGGAGCGTCAGGTCCTCCTCCGGGATCTGTTCAGCGCTTTTCAGGAAGATCCCGCCCGCCCGATTGGCAGCCAGCGAGAGGGTATGGGCCTGGATCAACTGCTCCAGCCGTTCCTGAAGCGGCCGTTCATACCCCCCTGCCTCCTCGTTAAGGATCACCAGATCGGTGGACAGGCCGTGCAGCCGCCAGTAGGTGTGGGCCTGGAGCATCTGGCGCACCAGGCTGATATCCCGGCCCTCGCCAATGGTGATCAGGACTATCGGCAGGTCGCCCGAGATGGCGTAGGGCCAGAGTCCCGCCTGCCCCTTGCGGTTCTCGGCCAGGCGTTCGGCGGGTGGCCGCAGGCGGTGATTGGGAAATAGCAGGTGGCTTGCCAGTTGCTGAAACCGCCGCGCCTCGTCGGGCTGGATGTGCAGCTGCTGCAGTTGCTGCTGGGCCGAGCGCCAGGCGAAATCCATGGCCCGCTCGGTCGCATGGGGGGCACCGTACTTGTCCATCAGCAAGATGACCTGCTCGCGACTAGCCCCGGCTGCGAGCACCAGAGAAACCCGGGCACGCTGGCCCGGCTCCAGGGTGAGGCTCCGCCGCAGGCTCAGGCTCGGATCAAGGACAAACCCCTGGCTGTTGCCGAGCTCCTGCACGGCCCCCATGGGATTGGCCAGGGTCCGGCCACGGCCGATGAACCGTGCCCGGTCGGTTTCATACTGCCACCCTGTTTCAGGCGCGCAGTCGTCCCCGGTCTGCTCAAGGGTCAGGCAATGGGCCACGTACAGCGGCGGTTCGTTCGCGCTGCGCGGTCGCCGGAAGGCGAGGAGCGCCTCTTGCTCGGGAAGCGCCTCGGTCTGGATGAACAGCTTGTTGAAGGCCGGGTGCTGGCGGTCCGCGTTGTGGGGCGCCATGGAGAGCTCCACGTAGCTGGTGAGGTTCAGTTGGCGAACCGTTGCGGAGCGGTTCACCAGGGTGATCCGGCGCAGTTCCAGATCGTCTTCCGGCGAGACGATGACCTCGGTTTCGGTGCCGATACCGTTGTCGGAACGGCGGAAGAAGGCCCGGTCCAGGGCGAACTCCACGCTATACCCTTCAACCTTGCCACCGACCGGGTGCCAGGTGGTGGACCAGACACGATCCGGATCGGCCTCATGGATGTAGCAGAAGGTTCCCTGGCTGTCACGGGTCTGATCCGATTGCCAACGGGTAAGCTCCTGCCCCTCCCACTGACTGTAGCCGCCGCCGCTGTTGGTGACCATCACCCCATAGCGGCCGTTGCTGAGCAGGAGACTCTTGGGCGTTGCGGTATGGGGGGTGGTGAAACTGGTTCCCGAAGCTGCGACCGGATCTGCGCCCAGCGGCGCCGGCTCGTTCTGCCGCGTTGAGATCAGGTGCAGCGGCGGCAGGGTCGGAATCCGCTCCTGCAGCAACGCCTCAAAGGCCCGCACCCGCGGGTCGCCATGAAAGCGGCGCGGGAACGGGTCGCCCTGGAGGAAGTTGGTCAGCGCCAGGAACGCCATCCCCTGGTGATGGGCCATATACGCCTCGACAACCACCCCCCGCCTGAGGGGCTGCTGCCCGGCGTCCCGCTGCGGTTGCCGGCTGAAATCCATGGCCTCGTAATAACCGTAGTCGCCGAGCAGCCCCAGGCCGGCCAGCTGTTTCAGGTTCTGCACGGTCTCTTTCGGTGCCACGCTCAGCGCCAGCAGGGTGGCATAGGGGGCGACGACCAGCTGTTCTTCCAGGCCGCGCTTCAGGCCGAGCGCCGGCACGCCGAACGCCTTGTACTGATACGTCTTTTCCAGATCCAGATCGGCAAAGGCGGACTCGGAAATACCCCACGGTACACGATGCCTGCGGCCGTGGGCGATCTGGATCGCCACCGCTTCCCGGGCTGCCTTGTCCAGGAGCGAGTTGCCGTAGGAGCGCTGGAACAGGAGTGGCATCAGGTATTCGAACATGGTCCCGGTCCAGCTGAGCAGCACCCGCTGCCGGCCGATTGCCCCGTAGGGGCGGCTCAGGGAGAACCAGTGTTCAAGCGGGACATCGCCCCGGGCAATGGCGACGAAACTGCCGAGCCGCGCCTCGCTGGCCAGGAGGTCGTAACTGGAAACATCCGGACGGGCAGACGAGACGTTGTAGCCGATGGTGAACAGCTTACGCTTTGGGTCATAAAGAAAGCGCATCTCCATCCCGGCCGAAAGTTCGCGGACGTTGATGATCAATCGCTGTGCCATCCCCAGGGTTTCCCCGGCCAGCCACTGCGCCGTGGCAAAGGCCGCTATGACCCGGTCGAGCCACGGGCCGAGCGGTGCGGCGGTCGGGAGAGACTCCTCCCGGATCGCTTTGAGGATGGTGATCGAGTCGATCCGGCCATGGGCAAGATCGAAGAGCGATGGCGCCTGCACCAGGTCCTGCCGGATGGCGCGCAGGGCTGCCTCCCCCAACGGGGCAAGCTCCTCCCCGGTCTTTTCCGCCAGGATTTCGATCCAGGCGAGATAGCGATCGCTGTTCTGCATCCAGGCCGCAGCCTGCTGTTCAAGCTCGACACCCCACGGCGCGGCCCGGGCGGCAACGACAACCGAGCCGACATCGGCCTGCGTCCGCCGTTGCAGGACAAGCCGGTCGACGATGCCGGCCGGCGGTGCATGCCACTCTGCCAGGAGCTGGCCGAGTGCCTGGCGATACGGGGCGGTCCTTTCTGCCAGGGGACCGGCCCGGTTCAGGATTTCCCCGGTATCGGCCAGTCCGGCAAAGGCCTGGCCATCCAGGAGTGGGGCGTGCAGCAGCTCGTCGAGCCCCTGCTCCAGTGCCCACAGGGCTCCCAGCAGGTTGCCGCTGTCAACGGTGGAGACGTAGCGCGGCTCCAAAGGGGCCAGGGTTCGGGTATCGTACCAGTTGAGGAGATGTAGATCGGA
>JAJZTK010000066.1 GCA_021849045.1 Deltaproteobacteria bacterium
CCCTGAGGACCTCGTTCATGTCCACCAGGGAAACAGTGCCGTCCGACTTCCTGCCGAAGCTGAGCAGATGGTCGATGATCCCCTTGCAGCGGTACGACTCCCGGACGATCACTTCCAGATAATGGGGAAAGACATCGAGCCGGCAATCCGTCTTCAGGGCCGGTTCGTCGCGGAAACGACGCAGCAGGGCCTCGGCGCAGCCGGCCACCGAGGTGAGCGGGTTGTTGATCTCGTGGGCGATGCCGGTGGCCAGCACACCGATGCTGGACATCTTCTCGGTCTGGATCAGGTGCATCTCCTGTAACCGTTTCCGGGAGACATCGCGGAAAAAGAGCAGTGCCCGGTTCCTCTCTCCCATGGCGTCCCGGACCGGCGTGGCGGTGATGTCCACATACTGGGTCCGGTGGCCGTCTCGCACCGAGACATGGGAGGTCTCCACCCGTTCCCCCCTAATCGCCCGTTCCACCGGGCAGTCGTGCGACACGTCAGTCGATTCCGGATGGAAGAGCTCCCCGCAGGAACAGCCGGACCGGATTTCCCTGGGATAGAGCTGCGGACCGATGAGGTTGTGGTGTTGAACCCGGCCGTCGTGGTCGTACACCACGATGCCGTCGCTTATTGAGTCGAAGATCGCCTGCAGTTCGTTGGTCTTGTTGCGCAGGTCGACTTCGGCCTGCTTGCGCTCGGTTATGTCCTGGGTCGTGCCGTAGAGCCGTACCACCTTGCCGGCACTGTTCACCGCCGGCTCGACGATGGTATAGACCCATCGGGAGGTTCCGTCGTCGAACAGCAGGCGGTGCTCGATCTCGTAGCTCGTGCCGTGCTCGACACCCAGCCGCAGGTTCCCCACGACCGCTTCCATATCCTCCGGGTGGACCACGCCGGCGAACGCCTCCTGGGTCGTCTCCTCACGGCTGAGCCTCATGATGCGCAACAGTTCGTCCGAGGCGTTCACCTCGCCGCTGGCCGGATCGAAGCTCCAGGACCCCACATGGGTCATGGACTGGGCCTTGGCCAGGTTGTATTCGCTCTCCGACAACGCCTGGTCGGCCTTCTTCTTCTCGGTGATATCCACCAGTACGGCCAGGCATTCCTCGCCCGTTGCGGTGACCATGGCCTCGATCCGCACGTAGAGCGGCCGGTTGTCGCGCTGCGAGAGCCGCAGCCTGCAGGTCTCCTTGCCATGGGAACTGAAGACCGTGCGCAGGTAGGTGCTGAAGACGAAGCAATCCTCGTCGGCAACGAAGGATTCGAAACGTTGGCCGATAAGGTCGCTCCGGACGATTCCCAGCAGCCGCTCGCCAAAAAGATTCACCGACTGGATGCCCCCCTCGCGGTCGAAGGTGAAGTACCCCACCGGCGCGAAGTCATACAAGAGGGCGTACTTGTTGCGCGATGCCTCCAGTTCTTCGCGGGAGCGGCGCAGTTCTTCGATGTTCGTACCCGGTTCCACCTGAACGTCACGTTGAAGTTTCACAGCTCGATCCTTAGCGCCGCGTCTCATATTTGATGCCGAAGCGTTCCCGCCAGGCAGGGCTGCTCGGGTTGTTCTGCATCCAGAACGTGCGGCCTTTGGCAGCCTCGGCCTGGCCGTAGTAGTTTCTGTAATCCGCCGGTTCTTCCCCCCGCTCCTTCTGCAGGTGGTCCCGGCGCTTCCTCGGGGCATGATCCGTATAGACGCTGCGGAAGAGGTCTTCCAGAATCAGGCTCAGCTCGTCGACATTCTTCACCTGCTCAACCTTGTCACAGTAGGTCCCGTACTGTTCGATCAGGCAGTCGCCCCTGGCCCAGGTTTCGCGATCCTCCGGAGTCAGCCACAGCAGATAGCCCGCCTTTTCCCTGATCTCGTCCAGGACCCAGTCATTGGCTTCGTTGTAGTTGTTGCGCGCGTCTCCCAGAAAAATGATCGTCGGGTTGCCCCGCATGCTTTCCAGGTGTCGTTTCTTGAAGTTGACCAGCACCTTGCCATAATCGCTGTTCTCGTCCATATCCACAATCGCGCCCGAGTCGATGATCTCCAGCAGGCAATTCACCGGCATGTTCGTGAGCAGGTCGGTGATTTCAGCCAATTCCTGATTGAAGATGAAGCTGCGCACATCCATCAGCCTGTTATGCAGGGTGTGCAGGAGGAGCAGCATGAAGCGCGAGGCGTAGCTTACCGAAAAGCTGACGTCACAGAGCACCACCAGCCTCGGCCTGACCTTTTTCTTGCGCCGCAGCGACACCAGGAACGGTACCATGTCGTTCCGGTAGTTTTTCTGGAGCGTCCTGATGACGTGCAGTTTACCCCGATTCTGTTCTTCCTTTACCCGCCGCACATCCTTGCGAATACGGATCAGCATGCGGGATACGACTTCATGCATGTCGGCGATCTCTTCGGGAGTGAAGGCGGGATTGCTCTCCGTGCCCCAGCTCTTGCTGAATGCGGCCGAGGGGAGGTTCAGCAGGTTGAATTCCGACGGTTTGGGGGCCTTGTTCTTGCCTTTGTACCCCTTCATCCGCACCTGAATTTCCGGACCGTCCGCATCCTCTTCCATCTCTCTCAGCCAGTCGAGGTTTTGCAAATCTTCGGCCGTAAGCTCCCGGGCGCCGGAGAGCATGCGGGGCCTCTCCTCCTCCCGCTTTTCCAGCATCTCGGCAGTAAACTCCTCACCCTCGACGATATGGAAATAGGCGCCCATCAGGTCTTCAGGGCTGATAAAAAAGGGGTTTTCCGGCTGCTGGCCGAAAAAAGAGTCAAAGATGTCGTTGAACCCGGGAAAGTCGTTGGCATTCTTCACCAGGGTCAACTGGAGCAGCGCCCGGACCCCCTCCCTCCCTTCAACACCACCCAGTGCCAGCGCATTGACCGCATCGAGGCACTCCCCGGGTGACACCCGTATCCCTGCTTCACGCAGGGCATGAACAAAGCGGGTGACAACCGTTTCCATGGCTACCTCAGTTCCTGAGCGGCAAGTTCCCTTACCATCTGCAGGTCAGCCTGGTGTTTGGCAATGACTCCCACGGTGTTGTCAAGCAGTTCCCTGGTGAGCTTCGCGGCATTCAGTATGGTAAGGACGTTGGCCCAGTCAAGGGTTTCGGAGACGCTGGGCGGCTTGCGCATATTCAGCTCACGGGCCTTGCGCAAAAAGGAAACCATCTGCAGGGCCAGCTCTTCACAGATTGCCGGAAAGCGGGTCCGGACGATTGCTACCTCGCGCTCCAGTTCGGGATACCCTATGTAGAGATAGAGGCAGCGGCGGCGCAGCGCATCGGAAATCATCCGGGTGCCGTTACTGGTAAGGATTGCCAGTGGCTTATGGACCGCTTCAATGACCCCCAGTTCGGGCACTGAGACCTGGAAATCACTCAGACACTCCAGAAGCAGCGCTTCGAACTCGTCACCGGAGCGGTCGATCTCGTCGATCAAGAGGAGTGAGCGCTTTGCCGACAGGAAACTGCGCAGAATCGGCCGCTGCACGAGAAAGTTCCGGGAAAAGAACAGGCTTTCCTCCGCAGCAAGCCGCTCGACAGCCTCACGCAGGTCGGCCGAAACGGAGAGGTAGCTGTCAAGCTGGGTCCGCAGGAGTTGGGTGTACAGGAGCTGTTTGCCGTATTCCCAGTCGTAGAGCGCCTTTCCCTCGTCGATTCCTTCATAGCACTGCAGCCGAACCAGAGGCAAATCCATGGCCGTGGCGAGGGTCTTGGCCAGCCCGGTCTTGCCCACGCCGGGAGGTCCTTCGATCAGGATCGGCTTCTCCATCCGGAGAGCCAGGAAGACGGCGGTGGCAATGGCGTCATCGGCAATGTACCCGCCTGAACGGAGTACGATCTTTACCTCTTGTTCGGTGATCATTGCGAAACCTCGTGAGGGGTGAGGAGCCAATAATGAAAAAGTGAGGAGTGAGGAGATGTTTCCCCTCACTCCTCACTCTTCACTCTTCACTGATTCTTACATGCAGCCTTTGAATACGGCGCGCATTTCGTGGAAGCCCACATCCTTCGGGTTCCCTTCGGAGCAGATATCGGCGGCGGCGAACTTGGACAGGCCGTCGAGGTCTTTTTCCTGCAGACCGAGGTCCGCAAAACGCTGGGTAATGAACAGCTCGTCCTTGAGCTCCTGGATGGCATCGATGAACTTCTCGCCGGCCTTGTAATCGGACAGCCCGGCAACATCGATGTCGGCTGCTTTAGCCATCATCTTGAAGCGCTCCGGGCAGGCCGGCAGGTTGTAGCGGCATACGTCCACGAGGGCGATGGCGTTGCAGAGGCCGTGCGGAGCATCGTACAGACCGCCCATGGCATGTGCCATGCTGTGAACGATGCCGAGACCGGCACTGTTGAAGCTGTAGGCAGCGGCCATTTCTGCCCAGACCATCTGCTCGACGGCCTTGTCGTTGTTACGGTTGGCAGCAGACTGACGCAGATTCTGGAAGATTTCGGTGATCGCCCAGAGGCCCGGGCCGTAAGCGGACTGCACGCAGAGACGGGAAGCGATGGCCTCAACGGCGTGGGTCAGGGCGTCCATGCCGGTGTAGGCAACCAGTTCCTGGGTCATGCACTGATGAATCAGGGGATCGTTGACGGATTTGCTCGGCGTACAGTTGGGATCGAACAGAGCCATTTTGTACATCTTCTCGGTATGGTTGATGATCGAGAAACAGGAGACTTCCGAACCGGTACCCGACGTTGTGTTGATGGCCAGATGGGGGATCTTGTTCTTTTTGGTGGCCTTGAAGGCGCCCTCGAAGGACCGGACATCCTGACCGTCGTGGCTGTAGACCAGCTTGATGGCCTTGCCGCAGTCGTGGGAGCTGCCGCCGCCCAGGGTGATCATGCCGTCGAATTTGCCGGAGGCAAGGGCCTTGGCACCTTCCATTACTTCATGGTCTTTCGGGTTCGGAGTCGCTTTGTCGAACACCTCGGAGGCCACACCGGCGTGCTTGAGAACACCCTGGATAGCCTCGACGATACCGGTGCCGCGCAGACCGGTGGTGACGATCAGGGCGTTATTGATGCCAAGGGCCTTGGCGTCATTGCCAACCATGGTATGGGCACCCCAGCCGATATTTACGGAAGGATAGGCGTGCTGCATCTTGATCGGGTACTCAGTCCTCTGCTGGGTAAGGGTCCGCTTTACATCTCTGAAATGTGGCATCTGTACTTCCTCCTTTGGGTGGTGTGTGCTCATTTTTTGTGGTGCTGCAGTGATTGCGCTGATTGTGATGTGCCCCTGCGTTCATGAGACCCTTTGCTGAGTCGTGTCACCTCCTTGATAACCTGGTTTTATGATTATTCCTGTTTTCAGGAAGCATGCTCTGGTGGTGTCGTTTGAGGCGTTGTGCTGCCCTTGTATTTCCACTATTAGCAACTCTAGTGCCATGTTTAAACAATGGTTTTAAAACAAGCAGTTGTGGACGTTTTGCGTGTTTTGTGCAAGGAGGTGGAAATGGTGGTCAGGGGAATAAGGAAACAGTTTTTTATTAAACTGCCCCTGTCGGGGCGTGGAAATTATCCCCACCGGGGAATTTTGCCGCGATACGGGTCTTGATAGAGGAGGGTGGACCAGGATTGATCAGGTAAAGTTGGGGAGATATCTGTTAATCAGCGGATCAACAACGTGGCTCAGTTGCCTTTGCCCGCCCGTTTTCGTTGGGAGATGATTTTTCTCGCCTGGCAGCGGTCGTCCGGTGCCAGTAGATCCCCGCAGCTCCCCCATGCCCGTCCCATACAGCCGCCACCACAGGCTTGTCGTTCGGGGCAATCCAGACATACTGCCAACGTATCGGGTCTCTGGCTGCTCGTCCGGCGCAGTAAGGACCAGAGGGGGGCCCCTTCCGTGAAGGCGCAAGTCAGCCCCTTTTCGAAAACCCCTGCTACGGAGAACTGGGGAGCATGGCAGAGGAGACAGGGAAAGAGCCTGCCGTCGGGGGTCAGGTAGGGGTTCTCGACGAACGTGCAGCATTCGGTGCGGGGAGTGGCCTTGCGCCACTCCAGGGCTGCCACGGTGCCGATCCGATCATAACGCTCGCGAAACTCCGGGTCGTTGTCGTAACGGTCCAGCAGTTCCAGGAACTGGGCAGGATCGGGTGGCGTGACAACGGCTGAGTCTTCGGCGCGGCCGCAACGGACAAGCGTGCCGGAGGTGACACTGCTGATCGACATGTCGTCGGCCAGTTCCAGCAGGGCAGGGAGTTCTGCCAGGTTGTGGCGCATTTCGGTGAAGAAGATGGCGAGGCGCGGTCCCAATCCTCCGGCAACGAGCCGGCGAATCCCCTCCAGTGCGGCCTTGTGGGAACCGCTGCCCCGCACCAGGTCGTGGGTCGGTGCCGTAGCGCCATCCAGGCTGACCTGGATGGCGAGTCCCGGAAAGTCCAGGGCGTGGAGGGCGGACACGTGGCTGTCGGTAACGAGCATGGCATTGGTTTGTAACGAGATGCTGCGAAAGCCGGTCGTGCGTGCCAGCCTGACCAGCCCCAGCCAGCCGGGATGGCAGAGCGGTTCGCCGCCGGTCAGTCGGATACCGGTACCGGCGATTGCGGCAAATTCGGTGATCAACCGGCGGAGCAGTGGTTCGGGTGCGTGACCGGTCGCTGTGGCCCTGCCCGCATCGACCCAGCAGTGACGACACGCGATATTGCAACTGCCGGTGATGGAGAGGGTGAGGGTGAGTGGTGGGCACAACCCTTCCTGGCGGAGCATGTCGGGGATGTCGATCGGGGTCATCCTGTATGTCACTTTCTTGCAGCACCGCCGACGCCGGACGAGCCGGGTGGATCATTCGTAACTCCACGGGCATCACAATGGCTGGATGGGTAAAAACGCCACACTTTGGGGCGGACCGGTGTCGTTGGCCGGGGAATGTGGTGTGGCAAAATGCTACATTGTAGAAGAAATACCCAAAAATTCTGTACCACCAGCGGTTAGCTCTCTCGGCCGTACCGCGGAGGGGGCGTCACGCCTCCAGGCCGTACCGCTCCAGCTTGGTGTAAAGGGTCTTTCGGTCGATCTCCAGGAGTTTGGCAGCCCGGCTCTTGTTCCGGTCGACCATCTCCAGCACCCTTTGGATGTGATCCCGCTCCACGACCCAGAGCGGCTGCGAAACGGTCACCGAGGTTGTTGTCCCGCTGCTCGTCGCGATCGGCGGCACTGTTTTGGGCGGCGCAAACGGCAGCAGGTCGGCAGTTATGACCGGTTCCGTGGCCAGGATACAGGCGCGGCGGATCGTGTTGCGCAGCTCCCTGACATTGCCCGGCCACTGGTAGGCCCGCAAGGACGCCATCGCTCCTTCGGTGATCTCCCAGTGCCGGGAGTCGTTCTCGCACCCGATCTTGATAAAATACCAGGTGAGGGGAACGATATCATCCGGCCGTTCGCGAAGCGGCGGGATGGTGATCGGGAGCAGGTTCATCCGGTGGTAAAGGTCTTCGCGGAATTCTCCCCTGTTCACGCACTCCATCAGGTTCTTGTTGGAAGCAAAGACAAAGCGGACATTGACGTGGATGTCGTGGTTACCACCCAGTCGGCGAAAGGTGCCGGTTTCCAGTATCCGGAGCAGCTTGACCTGGACGTCCAGCGGCATTTCCGAGACCTCGTCCATGAACAGTGTGCCGGTATCCGCCAGTTCGAATAGACCGGCGCGTCCCTTGCTGGCGCTGGTGAAGGCGCCCTGCATATGGCCGAAAAGCTCGCTTTCCGCGGTGTTGACGTTCAGCCTGCCGCAGTTTACCGTGACGAAAGGTTTGTTGATGCGCCTGCTGGCATCGTGCACGGCCCGGGCGATCAACTCCTTGCCAGTGCCGCTCTCGCCGAAGATGAGGACATGCTCGTCGGTCGGTCCCCAGCGTTGCACGGTGTCCAGTACCTTCAGGATCACCTGGCTCTTGCCCACGACCTGGTGGTTTTCGAACCGGTTGATCTCCAGCTTCAGGTTGATGTTTTCGAGCCTCAGGCGATTCTTGTCGATGGCCTTGTCAATGACGATCTCCAGTTCATCGAGCTTGATCGGCTTGGTCAGGTAGTCGTAGGCGCCCTGCTTGATGCATTCCACGGCCGTTTCAATGGTGCCGTGACCGGTGAACATGATGATTTCCGGGATAGTGGACTCAATGCGCATATGCTTGAGCACTTCAACCCCGTCCATGCCGGGCATCCGTACGTCCAGCAGCACCACGTTGAAATTCTCCTCCGCATATTTTGCCAGCCCCTCTTCGCCGCTCGCTGCCGACGTCACCTTGTAGCCGCTTCTCGTAAGCTCCATCTGTAATAGCTCCCGAAGCGGGTTTTCATCCTCGACAACGAGAACCTTGGCATCCCTGCGTTCTTCTATTACTGACATATGGGCAACCTCACGGTAAATCTTGATCCCTGGTTTTGCTGGCTTTCCACGCTGATCTCCCCGCCGTGCCGCTTGACGATGTTGTAGGTGACGGCAAGCCCGAGGCCGAGTCCCTGACCGACCTCTTTGGTGGTGAAGAAGGGGTCCCAGATCTGGTCGATGGCATCCTTGGGAATGCCGCAACCACTGTCCCGTATCTGGATGGCAACGGTCTTTTCGTCAAGCAGTTTTGTCGTTATCTCCACGACACCGGGACCTTTTATCGCCTGGTGGGCATTGATCAGGAGATTCATGCAGACCTGGCGCAATCCGGCCGGGTCGAAGGCAACGTGTGGCAGGTCATCCTGCAGGTCGGTCGAGATCTCGATCCTGTCGTACCGGGATTTGTGGCGGATCAGTTCCAGCACCTCCCTGACTGCTTCGTTGATGTCCACCTTGCCGCTTGAGCCGTCCGATTTCCTGCTGAAGCTGAGCAGGCAGTCGATGATCCCTTTGCAGCGGTATGCCTCGCGGATGATGACCTCCAGGTATTTGGGGAATTCATCCAGCCTGGCGTCCGTTTTCATCGACGGCTCGTCGCGGAAGCGTCTCATGAGCGCCTCTGCGTACCCTGCCACCGAGGTGAGCGGGTTGTTGATTTCGTGGGCCACGCCGGCAGCCAACAGGCCGATGCTCGACATCTTTTCCGCCTGCAGCAGGTGCAGTTCCTGGAGCCGTTTTTCGGTCACGTCGCGGAAAAAGACCAGGGCGCGGTGCCGCTCTCCCTGCGGATCTTCAATGGGGGTGGCCGTTGCGTCGACGTACTTGGTCTTCTGTCCTTCCTTGGCAATGACCATGGAGGTTTCCACCCGTTCGCCGAGCAGTGCCCGTTCGACGGGACAGTGCTGCGACGCTTCCTGTTCCGGATGGAAGAGTTCCCGGCACGACCTTCCGGAGAGGGTCTCCTGGGGGAAAAGGGTGGGGCAGATGTGGTTCCGGTGCTGGACCAGACCGTGGTGGTCGTAGATGACGATCCCGTCGCTGATGGAGTCAAAGACCGCCTGCAGTTCATTGGACTTGCTGCGCAGGCCGATATTGGCAGCCTCCAGCTCCTGGATCTTCTGTTTGACCTCGGCATAGAAGCCGATCTTGGAACTCTCCAGCCCCAGTATCCGCTCCAGGTTCTGCTCATCGATAAGGGTGCGCCGGGCTACCTCGGTCATCAGTATGCCCTCTCCAGAATCCTTAAGAGATCGTCGGCATCTGCTTCCCGGGGTGACGTCACGATGCAGACGTCATTCAGGGCGCGTCTGGCAAGCTCAGGCAGGTCCTTTTTCACGACGCCGATGCTCCTGAGGCTGCGGGGGGCGCCACTGGCGTCCAGAAGGGATTCCAGGGTCTCCTGCACCTTTTCTCCGGCCCCCTTGATGTCGCCGTTCGCCCGGTGACCAAGTCCCCACGCCAGTTCAGGCAGCTTGTCCGATACCACCGGGATGTCGTAGCGGATCACCTCGGGAAGCAGGATTGCATTGATGCTGCCGTGATTGGCATCGTACATCCCGCCGATGGGGTGGGCCAGGGCGTGGACGATCCCGAGCAGCGAGTTTGAAAAGGCCATGCCGGCATGCAGGCTCGCCCGTGCCAGGTTTTCCAGGTCATCGGGGGTCCGTTCGCGTACGGCATTGACCAGGCTCCCGGTCAACAGCCGCAACGCCTTGATGGCATGGACGTCGGTGAGGGTGGTGGAGGCAACGGAGAAAAACGCCTCCATGGCATGGCTGAGGGCGTCGGTGGCGGTGGTACAGACGAACTCCTCGGGGAGGGTGAAGAGGGTGTCCGGGTCGGTGAGGCTGATATCCGGGGCCACGCAGCGGCTCATGATGGTCAGCTTGCACCGCCGCTGCGAGTCGTTGATGATGGCGAACTGGGAAACATCCGAACCGGTGCCGCAGGTTGTCGGGCAGAGCACCAGGGGTGGGAGGGGGCGGCTGATCTTGTCGGACCCTTCAAAATCCCGGATCTGGCCTCCGTTGGCCGCCAGAATGGCGATCGCCTTGGCTGCGTCCATGGAACTCCCCCCGCCGAGGCCGACAATGACGTCGCAGCCGTGGCGCAGGTATTCCTTGGTCCCCTCCTCAACCTCGAAATCCTTCGGATTCGTGGTGATATTGTCGTAATAGATGAATTCCAGCCCGGCTTCCAGCAGGCTCCGCATGGCCTTGTCCACCCATCCGGCATGAAATAGCCCCTTGTCGCTGACCAGGAATACCTTGCGCCCACCCAGGCGGCGGGCACATGAGCCCACATGCCTGAGAAGTCCTCTGCCGAAAATGATTTCAGGCACCTCAAACTTGCAGTGCTGCAGGAAGCCGCTGTCGTTGGAGCTGTGATTCATTCGCTCACCTTTTAGTGGCATGATTAAATTGATTAGAATTATCAGTGTGTTAAGTGGCTCATGGTTGCCTTAAATACTATAGCAATGCCCGTGCCAACAAGTCAAACGAAGTTTTATGGTTATCATCGTTTCTGACTTGAAAGGAAAGGAATCCTCATGCGCAAGGGATAATCAGCCTAACATGAGTTATTTCTCAAAAATGGCTGTGAATATTCTCTACGCTGTGGAACTACTCCCCATACGCTGTTTAGTGGCTTCAGCAGCCGTTTTACACGTTTTGTGCCGTTTCGCTACAGATGAGGGATTGAAGGTGGCTGGAATGGTCTGGTTTGTAACTCTCTGAAAATAAAGTACAAAACCATTGTTTTATTTCTGGCACCATGGTTGCACATGGCAATGGTGATTGTGCTGAAAACGATGGAGTCCTCCTGGATGAGGCTTGGAAGGGAAACCCTCGAAATAAGGCTGTCGCAGGGGAGCAACTGGTGTCTGGCCGTGCCGGGCACTGTATTCAATGCTGTAATGCACTGCCAAGATTTGCTCCTTGGCACCAGGAACATCACGATTCTTGTCGTAGTCCACGGACGGTCTTGGCAGATACATAAATCAGGTAAAGGAGGTTCTCATGAAAAGAAGTAATCTGTATGGTGCGATTGCGGCCATGATGTTGGTCACCGGGGTTGGTACGGCGAATGCGGCCTTTGTCGTCGGCGGTGAGAACGGCTGGCAGCTCAGCACTGACGGTATCGTCGATGTCTTCTCCGTCTATCAGACGACCAGTCCGAAGCCTGCGGGTGACAGGTTTACATCATTTCTCAGCAGTTCTGCGGATCAGTACCAGAACTTCGGGGTCAGGGTAGGGCTCCTGCCGTCGGTAATCGCCTTCAACGTCAAGGCCCCCACCGTCAATGGGGTGGAATCGGCCGTCCGGGTCGGTATCTATCCGAGCATCCAGAACAGGAATCAGAACACCCGCTTTGAAGTAAATCCCAACATAGACTTCCGTGAATTCTTCTACACCGCGAAGGGTAAGTATGGGGAGCTGCTTGCCGGTCGTGCCCTGAACCTCTACCAGGGCAAGAACATCCTGACCGACATGACGCTCCTGACCGCAGGTGTTGTGCCATCGCCCGGCACCTCCACGACCCTGGGGCATATCGGCTACGGCTATCTCTACACCAACTTCGGCCCCCAGCTCCGCTACACCACCCCCGATTTTAACGGTGTAAAGGTCGCCTTCAGCGTCAACGAGCCGTACAAGATCAGCTCCGATACCGCCAAGACCAACAGTCCGCGCATCGAGACGGAAATCTCCTACGCCACGGTCCTGGGAGGCGGCAGCAGCCTCCAGGCATGGGCATCAGCCATGTATCAGAGTGCAACCCGCAGCAACACCGCTGCAGCGCGTCCCGGTGAAGATAATCATTCTGTTGGCGGCGCCGCAGGTGCCAGCATAGGTTTCGGCGGTCTCGATCTCCTGGCCTCCGGCTATCTGGGTGAAGGTCTCGGCATGATCAGCGCGCAGGACGGCGATGCGTTCGGCTCCTCATCGACGGATGCCGCCGGCAAGGAGCGGACCCATTTCGGCTTTCTGGCCCAGGCAACCTATAAGGTGAACCCCGATATCAAGCTCGGCATCAACTACGGACAAAACCGGCAGCTGAAGAGCGATGACGACAGTGCCAAACTTGCCGGGGGAGGCGCCTTCAGCATCCCCATGGAAAAGCAGGAAGCAGCCTCGGCCATAGCCGTTTACAACTTCAACAAATTTACCCAGTTTGTCGCCGAATACAGCTATGCGCAGAACACCTGGCAGGACAACAAGACCCAGCACTCCAACAGCTTTGCCATCGGCACGATGTTCTACTGGTAGTCTGTCCGTATCCGGGGGCACAGAGCCGTGCTTCCCGAGCAACGAAAGGAGATGCAGCCATGCCGAAGTATGTCATCGAACGTGAAATCCCGGGCGCAGGCACTATTCCTCCCCAGGACCTTCAGGCCATTTCCCAGAAATCCTGCAGTGTCCTCAGCGGACTCGGACCACAGATTCAATGGGTGCAGAGTTATGTTACCGAAGACAAGATCTATTGCATCTACATCGCTCCCAACAAGGAAATGGTTCTCGAACACGCAAAGCAGGGCGGGTTTCCAGCCAACAGCGTGGCCGAAGTGAAGTGCATGATCGATCCGACCACTGCCGAATAAACCGGGTCCCCAACCCTCTCCCTGCATCCGCCAGTGAAGTCGGGCCGGGAGAGGATCTAACTGATAGTAAGGAGAACGTTATGACGTTAGCACTTCTTGTTTTGATCAGCATTATGTGGATTCCGGTCGGCATGTTTTTCCTGGGATACGGCGAAGCGAAAAGTACCGGTTTTGTCAGTGCGGTTGTAGGTATACTTGTTGTCATCGGCGCGACTCTTCAGGCAGCAGTATTCACCGATCCGTTCACCGCCGGGCTGCTGTTCGTGTTCGGGGTCCTGTACCTGCAGACTGGCCATGCCCTGTTGACCGGCGTGACAGACCTGCGCACCGTCGGCAACGGCGCATTGCTGGTTGGCATCGTCTGTGCCGTGTATGCGTTTTTCTTTGCCACCGGTGGCGGCCTGAAGCCCGACGGGAAGACGATTATCGGCGCAGCCCCCTATCTGGCATTCATGAACATTACGTTCGTCGTTATCTGTTTTACCGTTACCGGTGTGACGTATGGCAAGATCAATCCCAAGGTTGCAGCAGTGATGTTCATTGTTCTCACCTTTACCTGTCTTCTGACCCCGGCATTTTCTCTGATGGGATACGGAAAGCTTCCTTTCTAGGGAAGAGTAGATAGATACAGCAAATCAACAATAAGGAGGGACGCATGAAAAAGAGCGCCGTGATTCTCATAGCCGCATTCCTGCTGTTAGCCGCAGGATCGGCCTTTGCCCAGACGACCAACGAAGAAAAGGTCATCTGCGAGCTTGCAGCCAAGAATTGCCTGAACAAGGTCGAGATCATCCAGAAGAGAATCAATAAAATCAATGCAGAGATAAAGAAGGGTTCCAAGACCTATTCTGCTGAAGAGCTGAAAAAGCTCGAACAGAAGCTGCAGGAGACAAAAGAGCTTCTGGACAAGCTTGAAGGGACGGCTACAAAGAAATAATGCCGGTGGACAGGTTTTCTTGATGATGTAAGCTTGGGGTCGGGTCGCAGTTCTGATGCATGTCATGATCTGCGATCTGACTTTTTCTCGTCTCCTTCCATGGAGGTATCAAATGCTGATTGCCAACAGATTCCTGATGCTGCTGATTGCCGTCATGATGGGTGTCTGCGGTTGCGCGCACCAGCCGACGATCGCGTCCGCTCCCGCAAAATACCTCTGGCAGTCTGGTGACCAGTTCGTCGCCCTGGTGCCGAGGGAACAGTCACCGGGTAGTGTGCCGGGCGATCACCCGGTAGCGCTCGACCAGGACAAGTTGAGGGGAGCGCTGGCCTCGCTTGAGTGGCAGGAGTCGGCTGACGTCAAGCCGGTCCAGCTCCTTACCGATTTCGAACTGTCGATCCTGGCAGAGCAGATCACGGTTGGCCTTGCCAAGGCAACACCCGGTGAAGAACTGGTCTTCGCTCTGATCGGCAATCACCCGGCTTTCATGGGACTTGCCAAACGACCCCAGGTGACCACGGGGCGCGTATTCTATTCACAGGGGAGAATAAATGTGATCCTGGGAATGGTGCACGAGGAGTTGGGCAAGAACGATGACCGCCGGCTGCAGCCGTTCGTTCCCGGGTCGCGGGGCGCTCCGGCAGGGTTTGCCGGGAAGATAACGGTACTGCCGGAGATAGGAGAAAAGCGCAGAGCCGACTGGCTGATTATAGATCCGGCTGTGGTGATCCCTTTACCGAAGCAACTGCCGAGTCTCGGTACGGTTCCTGAGCCGGCAAAAGATGCAGTTCCGGTAGCCAGCCCCGAGCGGGAGAGCCTCCAGCAGCCGGGCCGGACTGACAAAGGTGCAAAGCGCATCGAAGAGCGGCTCCTCCTGTTGAATGGGCTGAAGGAAAAAGGGCTGGTCACTGAAGAAGAGTATCGTGCAAAACGGCGCGAGATCCTTGACGATCTCTAGGTAAATAGGAGGCAGAATATAAGTGGGGAGTTTTGACGCAGCAGTGAGAGACAATTCATCGCTGACGTATGACTCTTCTGGGGTGATATGCCACGCTGTGGCAATTTGCCATAGACTGGTCATGGCAGTAAAAGAGCAGGTTCTGCGGTAAAATCGGACATATTCAACTTGTCAGACTGTTAGCATGGAAGAGCTTTTCCCCTCCTGCCAGATTATTCCCAACAACATTCCCATCTTTAACGTGCCAACTTACTGGTTTTGCATGTGATTTGCGTTGCGATTGCAGTGGTCAGACAATTGGCGTGTATTTTGCTGTATACCGTTTGCTTTCATTAAGGACAAACATTCGGCTTGTTCGCCTGGCATCATCTGGAGGAAAGATGAAGCAGACCAAGATGACCTTGTCGCAGACGACGATGAATCTGGATTTTGTGAAGAGAGTTGAGCATCTGTCGGGGAGTTCGGTTCGGCGGTGCTTCCAGTGCGGGAAGTGCTCGGCGGGGTGCCCGATGCGGTCGTTCATGGAGCACCCGCCGAACCGGATCGTGCGGCTGTTGCAGCTTGGCCAGTTTGAGCGGGTGCTGGCGGGACGGAGCATCTGGTACTGCGCCAGCTGCGAGACCTGCACGACCCGCTGCCCGAACAAGGTGGACCTGGCGGCGATCATGGACGCGCTTCGGAAACTCTCCTGGGACGCGGACGGCCCGTCCAAGGAGAGCTATGTGCAGCTGGCGAACCGGCTGTTCATCGAGAACATCCGGAGCTACGGCCGGCAGTACGAAATGCGGCTGGCCGCAGTGTTCAACATGAAGAGCGGCCAGTTCCTGAAGGACTTCATGCTGGGTCCGAAACTGCTCACCAAGGGGAAGCTGAAGATGTTTCACCGGAAGAACCGGAACCTCCCCGAGATCGAAAAGATCTTCAGCCGGATCGAAGAGCTGCGCAGTAAAGACAGGGACTAGGACCCAAGAGGGCCTAAAGGACTGGGGACTGGGGACAGGTAAAGGCGGAAAGACAATAACGATGAAAAACAAACTCAGTTACTCTTACTACCCCGGCTGCTCCTTGCACGCGTCGGCCAGGGAATACGACGAATCGACGCGGGGGCTGTTCAAGGCGCTCAGGATCGGGCTTGTCGAAGTACCGGACTGGCTCTGCTGCGGGGCCACGCCGGCGCACAACGTTGACGAACTGCTGTCGCTCTCCCTGTGCGCCAAGAACCTGGAGCTGGCCAGTGGCGTGGAGGGAGACCTGGCAGTCGCCTGCGCGGCCTGCTTCTCGCGGCTGAAGACCACCCAGCACACCCTGGCGGCAAACGACGACAAACGGCAGCAGGTGGCCTACGCCCTGGACGGTCCGCTGGCCATCGGGAAGTCGGTCAAACACCTGCTGGAGATCCTGGCGAAAGACCTCGGCCTGGAACAGCTTTCAGCCGCCGTCCAGAAACCGCTTAGCGGTCTCAAGGTCGCCTGCTACTACGGCTGCCTGCTGACGCGGCCGCCGGACGTGCCGCAGCTCGACTGCACCGAAGCCCCCACCATCATGGAGCGGGTCATCGCTGCCGCCGGTGCCGAGACCGTCACCTGGAGCCATCGGCTGGAATGCTGCGGGGCCAACTTCACCCTGTCGCGTCCCGGCGTGGTCCTGAAACTCTCCGGCGACATCCTCGCCTCGGCCAAACGGGCCGGCGCGGACTGCCTCATGGTCGCCTGTCCGCTTTGCCACGGTAACCTGGACATCCGGCAGCAGGAGATCGAAGCCGCCAGTGGCGAGCGGTACGCCATGCCGGTCTTCTACATGACCCAGCTCCTGGCGCTGGCGGCCGGCGTAGCGCCGGGGAAACTGGGCTTTGACAGCATGATCACGAACCCGGTGCCGCTGTTGAAAGAAAAGCACCTGCTGTAGGGGCGGGGTTTCCCCGCCCTGGTTGGAATGATGTGGGAAACGGGCGGGGAAACCCCGCCCCTACGAGGAAACGTATACATGTCCAGAATAGGCGTCTTCGTCTGCCACTGTGGCGAAAACATATCGAGAACCGTAGACGTGGAACAGGTGGCACAAGCAGCCGGCGCCTTGAGCGGCGTCGCCCACGCCTGCGACTACAAATACATGTGCTCCGATCCGGGGCAGAACCTGCTGAAAAAGGCCGTAGCCGACCATAACCTGGAAGGGATCGTCGTAGCCGCCTGCTCTCCAAGGATGCACGAAAAGACCTTTAGAAAGGCCGCCGCCAGTGCGGGTGTCAACCCGTTCCTGGTGGAAATGGCCAACATCCGCGAGCACTGCTCCTGGGTCCACGAGGACAAGGCCGAAGCAACCGCCAAGGCCAGCGACATCGTCACCATGCTCGTCGAGCGGGTAAAGAAGGACAAAGCCCTCGCCCCGATCACGGTCCCGGTCACCAAGAGAGCACTGGTCATCGGCGGCGGCATCGCCGGCATCCAGGCGGCCCTGGACATCGCCGACTGCGGGCACCAGGTCGTCCTCGTCGAACGGGAACCGTCCATCGGCGGGCACATGGCCCAGCTCTCGGAAACCTTCCCGACCTTGGACTGCTCCCAGTGCATCATGACCCCGAAAATGGTCGACGTGGCCAACCACCCGAACATCACCCTGCACACTTACAGCGAGATCGAACAGGTCGACGGCTACATCGGCAACTTCCGGATCACCGTGCGGAAAAAGGCCAGAAGCGTGGACATGGGGAAATGCACCGGCTGCGGGGTCTGCATGGCCAAATGCCCGCAGAAGAAAATACCCAACAACTTCGACCGGAACCTGGGGACAAGACCGGCCATCTACGTCCCGTTTCCCCAGGCCGTTCCCAACACCCCGGTCATCGACCGGGAGAACTGCACCTGGTTCAAAACCGGCAAATGCGGGGTCTGCCAGAAAGTCTGCGGCCCTGGCGCCGTGGACTACACCCAGGAAGACGAACTGATCGTTGAGCCGGTCGGCGCCATCGTCGTTGCCACCGGATTCGAACTGTACAGCATCGCCGAAAAACCCAAAGGCTCCCCCATCAAAGGGTACGGCGAATTCGGCCACGGCAACCTCCCGGACGTCATCGACGGCATGACCTTCGAGCGTCTGGCAAGTGCCTCCGGCCCCACCGGCGGTAAGATCCAGCGTCCCTCCGACGGCAAAGAACCGAAGCAAATCGTCTTTGTCCAGTGCGTCGGCTCAAGAGCCCGGGAAAAAGGGATCAGCTACTGCTCCAAGATCTGCTGCATGTACACCGCCAAACACACCATGCTCTACAAGCACAAGGTCCACGACGGCCAGGCCTACGTCTTCTTCATGGACGCGCGGACCCCTGGCAAAGGGTACGACGAATTCTGGCGCCGGGCCGTCGAGGAAGAAGAAGCGGTCTACATCCGCGGCATGGTCAGCCGCCTCTACCAGAAAAACGACAAAATCGTCGTCATGGGGAGCGACATCAGCGTTGGGGTCCAGGTCGAGATCGAAGCCGACCTGGTCGTCCTGGCCACCGCCGTCCAGGCAAGGAGTGGGGCCGACAGCCTGGCCCAGAAACTCGGCATCTCCTACGACGGGTACAACTTTTACTCCGAGGCCCACGCGAAACTGCGGCCGGTGGAGTGCGCCACGGCCGGGGTTTATCTCGCCGGGGCCTGCCAGGGGCCGAAAGACATCCCGGACAGCGTCAGCCAGGCGAGCGCCGCGGCAGCCAAAGTCATGACCCTCTTTGCCAGGGACGAACTGGAGCGGGAACCGATCGTGGCCAAGGTCGTTGATCGGTACTGCGTTGGCTGCCTCGCCTGCAAAAAGGTCTGCCCGTACGGCGCCGTGGAAGAGAAGGAGATCAGAGACCGCCAGGGGACGCTGCTCAAGGTCGTCGCCTTTGTCAACCCCGGCGTCTGCGGCGGCTGCGGCACCTGCCAGGCCACCTGCCCGTCGAAGAGCGTGGAACTGGACGGCTACACCGACGAACAGATCATGGCGATGATAGAAGCGTTATAAAAACAGTTCGATGTTCGAGGTTCGAGGTTGAAAAACAAAACATCGAACGTCGAACATCGAACATCGAACAGGATTCCTATGAAACACGACTTCGAACCGAAAATAGTCGCCTTTGTCTGCACCTGGTGCACCTACGCCGGAGCGGACCTGGCCGGCACCAGCCGGCTGCAGTACCCCCCGAACGTCCGTGTGCTCAAATTCCCGTGCACCGGGCGGATCGACCCGGTCTTCATCCTGCGGGCCTTCCAAAAGGGAGCCGACGGCGTCCTCGTCTCCGGCTGCCACCCGGGCGACTGCCACTACATGGCCGGCAACTACCACGCCCGGCGGCGGTTTGCCGCCTTCCGGAAACTGCTGGAATTCGTCGGCGTGGACCTGGAGCGGCTGCAGTTCTCCTGGGTCTCGGCCGCCGAAGGGGGGAAATGGGTGGAAATGGTCACCGGCCTCACCGAGCGGGTCCGCACTATGGGACCGCTCGCCGAATTCAAGGAACTGGAACAGGCGGAGTGCTGGTCCGGGAAGCTGGACACCCCGGAACTGAACGAGGCGTACCAAGAGATCTGACATCTTTATTCCGAACGGTTATGAGAAAATGAACAACAAAGCACAACAACTGGATGTAACCCCCCTGGTCGAGGCGACCTACTACCAGGCCGTCACCGCAGCGATCCGCAGCGAGGCGATCCGCCTCCTGGGCGAAGGCAAAGTGGCCGCCGTGGTCGGCTACCGGGCCGGTCGACGGAACAACAGTGCCCTGCCGGCCATCGTCACCAGCATCGACCAGGTAGACCAGCTGATCTTTTCCCCGGCCTGCGTCAACAACCTGGCCCTCTACCTCACCAAGGCCAAGAACGAGGTCAAAGGGAAGGGTAAACTCGCCCTCGTTGCCAAAGGGTGCGATCTGCGGGCCGTGGCCGGGCTCCTGGGGGAGAACCAGCTGAAGCGCGACGACGTGCACCTGATCGGCATCGCCTGCGCCGGCGTCTATGGTGCCGAAGCGGACCGGGGCCTGCCGCTTTGCGAGGCGACCATAGCCCGGAAATGCCGGGAATGCACCGTCCACGAACCGCAACGGACCGACGCCGTTACCGGCATCCTGCCCAAACTCAAGGAACTCCCCCACCTGGAGAGCGAGGAGTTGGCCCGACTGGAAGCCATGACCCCCAAAGAGCGGTGGGACTACTGGCAGGCCCACTTTGCCCGCTGCATCCGCTGCCTCGCCTGTCGGCAGGTCTGCCCATTCTGCTACTGCGAGCAGTGCCTGTGCGACAAAAACCGCCCCCAGGCCGTGGAAAGCAGTCCGCGGCCGGCCGGCAACAGTGCCTGGCACATCGTGCGGGCCATGCACCTGGCCGGGAGATGCTCGGCTTGCGCCGAATGCGAACGGGGCTGCCCCATGGACATCCCCTTGAACCTTCTCAACCGGAAAATGGCCAAAGAGCTGAAAGAGCTGTATGCCTACGAGGCCGGGCTTGAGCCCCAGGAAAAGGGGCCCTTGACCTCCTACAAAGAAGACGACGACCAGTCGTTCATCAAATGATTTCGGGAAACGACATGGCAAAAACGATCACCGAACAGCAGTTGCAGAGCCTCATCGACACCCTCGTCAGAGAAGGGAAACGGGTGGTCGGGCCGAAACGGGCCGCTACCATGACCCTCTATGAACCGCTCCAAAAAGGTGAGGACCTGGCTCTCTCCGAACTTCCCCGCCGCTCCGCCAAAGAGACCTTTTTCCCCCTCTGCGAGAAAATCCTCTCCTATGAGAAGCAGGAGGGGACAACAACCGTCACCGACGTGGACCTGACAAAGCTCCCCGAGACCGTCCTCATCGGCGCCCGTCCCTGCGACGCCGCAGCCGTTCCGGTCCTGGACGCCGTCTTCTCCTGGGACTATC
>JAJZTK010000067.1 GCA_021849045.1 Deltaproteobacteria bacterium
GGGTTAGATGTTGCCAGGGACTAGTCGGTACTCACATGATGCACATGCTTGTTGGGCGAGTAGATGTCCATGATGTTCCAGTGACCGGCCGTCGGCGTCGGAACGTTCTGCATCTGCACGTCGATGACGAACGGTTTGTTCGACTTGACCGCCTGCTCCATTACCGACTTGAACTCCTCAGCCGACTTGACGCTCACCCCTTCCGCCCCGTAGGCCCTGGCGATGGCGGCATAGTCGGGAAGCCCTTTCGGGAAGATGGTGCCGAAAGTGGTGCCGAAATGGGCCTTTTCCAGGCCGGCGATGACGCCGTAGGCGTTGTTGTTCATCACCACCCAGATCGTGGCAACGTTGTCCTCCACCGCCGTTGCCAGCAGTGCCGGGTTCTGGCCGAATCCGCCGTCACCGACCAGCGAGACGACCACGCGATCGGGTGCGGCAATCTTTGCCCCCAGGGCTGCCGGCGCTCCGAACCCCATGGTGGCGAACCCCCCAGGGGTCAGCACTCCGCCCGGCACCAGGACCGGGAACTGCTGACCAACGCCGTTCTTGTTCCACCCCACGTCGGTGGTGATGATGGCATCCTTGGGAAGGGCCGCGCGCACTTCGGCCAGGATCCGCTCCGGACGCATCGGATAGGCGCTGCTCGTCGCATTCTCACGGTTCAGCTTGCGGTACGCCTCCTTGTTGGCGGCAATCTCCTGTTTGAGGGGATCATCCTTGCGTCCTTCGGGATACAGGCTCTTCGCCACCCGGTTCAGCACCGTCAGGGCCTGCTTGAGATCGGCAACGACCCCGATCTCCACCGGGAAGTTGCGGCCGATCTCGCTCGCTTCGATGTCGATATGGATCAGTTTGGTCGGCGGGATATTGAAGGTGTACCCAGGCTCCCAGGAACTGCTGTCCGCCTCGGCAAAGCGGGTCCCGAGCGCCATGATGTAGTCGGCCAGCAGGCATTTGCCGTTGATGAACGTGGTTCCCCAGAAGCCGGCCATCCCCAGGCTGAAGGGGTGATCGTCCGGCAGGGCCCCCTTGCCCATGGCACTGTAGGAGACCGGAAGACTCAGATGATCCACGAACTCGCGCAGCTCGTCCGCGGCACCGGCCAGCACGATCCCGCCCCCCACATGCAGGTGGGGATTCTTGGCCTGCATCAGGGTCCTGACGATCTTTGCCGCGGTTTCGTCGTCAATGGACGGCTTGTGGAACTTCTTCGCGTTGTGCTGCAGCCGCTCGAACAGGGCGACATCGCACTCCCGCGAAAAGATATCCATCGGCACGTCCACCAGCACCGGGCCGGGCTGGCCGCTCACCGCCAGTTGGAACGCCTTTTCGATGATCTCCGGAAAATGCTCCGGCCGCTCCACGCGCCAGGCCCGTTTCACGATGGGACGGAATATCTCGTACTGCGCCCCGTCGGAGTGCATGCTGACTTCCTGCTGGCCGTTCTTGCCGTAGAAGTGGCTGGCGATGTCGCCGGCAACGATCACCATGGGGGTGCAGTCCAGGGCCGCCGTGGCAACACTGGTCACGGCGTTGGTCATGCCAGGACCGATATGAAGCAGCACCACAGACGGCTCGCGCGTGACACGGGCATAGCCATCCGCAGCATGGGCCAGAATCTGCTCGTGCCGGCCGTTGACGAACTTTATGGAACTCTTCTCCATCTCCGCCAACACCGCAATGTTCGTGTGTCCGCAGATGCCGAAGACGTGCTTGATACCCCGGTTCTCCAGGTACTTCACAAATTGGCGGGAAACCAGTTCTTTCATCGTAACCTCCTTAACGTGCTAGTTTGTTATGAACAACACCGATGCTGCTCGTGGACAGAGTTATTTCGTGGCACTCAACAATTAGTAGGTTGGGTTAGGCGGGTGTATGCCGTAACCCAACATGACCAAGCTGGCAACATTCGAGGCTGTTGGGTTACGCGATGAGGCCGCTAACCCAACCTACGAAAAAATATGAGTTACAGGGTACCAGTGCCGACCCCTACTGCCTGACAAATGGGTTGGGAAGATTCATGCCGGTGGAGACCCAGACGCTTTTCACCTGGAGATAGTCCTTGATGGCCTCCTGCCCCCCCTCCCGGCCGATGCCGCTCCGCTTGTACCCGCCGAAGGGGGACGTATAGCTCGTGTCGCGATAGGTATTCACCCAGACAGTGCCGGCCTTGACCCGCTGCGACACGTACACCGCCCGCTCCAGGTTAGTTGTCCAGATTCCCGCTGCCAGACCGTAATTTATGTCATTGGCAATCCGGATCGCCTCCTCGACGTCCTTGAACCGGATCACCGACAGCACCGGCCCGAACACCTCCTCCTGGGCAATACGCATGTCATTGGTGACATTGGTAAAGATGGTCGGCTCGACGAAATTCCCTTTGGCAAACTCGCCCGAGGTCAGTGCGTTGCCGCCGATCACGCAGGTTGCGCCTTCGGATCTGGCGATATCGATATACCTGAGCACCTTTTCGAGCTGCAATTTGGTGGCAATCGGTCCGATGTGCGTTTCAGGGTCTGCCGGGTTGCCGATCCGCGCTCCCTTGACCATGGCAACCATCTCTTCGACGAACCGGTCGTGGATCGAGTCGTGGAGCAGCAGCCGGGAACCGGCCACACACGATTGCCCTGCAGCGGAAAAGATCCCCCTGATCGCCCCCTTCACCGCCTGGTCGAGGTCCGCATCGTCGAAGACGATATTGGGCGATTTCCCGCCCAGTTCCAGGATCACCTTCTTGAAACTTTTCGCGGCCAGCTCGTTGATCGCCTGGCCGGCCATCTCGCCACCGGTGAAGGCGATCTTTGCCACCAGCGGATGCGACACGAGCGGCTCACCGACCTCGCTGCCGAAACCGGTCACGACGTTGACGACCCCCTTGGGGAAGCCTGCTTCCATGACGAGGTCCATGAACTCCAGCGAGGTGGTGGAGGTGAATTCGGATGGTTTGAGCACTATGGTATTGCCGGCAGCCAGGGCCGGCGCCAGCTTCCAGGTGGCAAGCATCAGCGGCGAGTTCCAGGGGGTGATGGCTGCAACCACCCCCAGCGGCTCGTAGCGGGTGAAGTTGAAGACCCCTGCCTTGTCCGTGGGAATGACCGCCCCCTCGACCTTGTCGGCCAGGCCGCCGTAATAGTTGTACCACTCGGCGGTATACTTCATCTGCGCCCGGCACTCGGCCAGCAGTTTGCCGTTGTCGCGCGACTCCAGTTCGCCCAGAAAGTCGGCCTTTTCATGGAGCAGGTCCGCCAGCCGTCTCAGGAGCGCTCCCCGCTGGCTGGCGTTCATCGCCGGCCACGGCCCGGAGGTAAAGGCCTCATGGGCCGCCCTCACCGCCCGATCCACGTCAGCGCCATTCCCCTGCGGAATCAGTGCCCACGGTTCGTTGTCATAGGGGTTGGTCGTCTCGAACCAGCTGTTGCTGTCAGGAGCAGCCCATTCGCCATTTATGTTCAACAGATACCTTTTCACCCGTTACTCCTTGCGTAGTGGCTCAATCGGCTCGAATCAGTAGACGGCCCGGCCACCGCTGATATCGTAACAGGCACCGGTGGAAAAGCTGCACTCCTCGGAGACCAGGAACCTGACCAGGGCGGCCACCTCGTCCGGCTTGCCGAACCTCTTCATCGGGATCTTGTTGAACAGCATCTGAATCTGCTCGTCGGTCATGCTCGCCGACATTTTGCCTTCTATCATCGTGGGCGCGATGGAGTTGACGAAGATGTTCTCCTGGGCCACCTCCAGGGCGAGCCCTCTCGTGAACGCGATCACCCCGGCCTTGGATGCCGTGTAGGCACAGGAGTTGGGGTTGCCGTCCTTGCCGGCTATGGAGGCGAAATTCACGATCCGCCCGCTCTTCTGACTGCGCATATGCCCGATGACTCCCTTGCAGAGGAGGAACGTCCCCTTGAGGTCGATCGCCACCACCCGATCCCAGTCTTCGATGGAGTACTCCCATACCGGCAGGGTGGGCCCCAGTATCCCGGCGGAATTCACCAGGATGTCGATCTTCTTGAAAGCGGTGATGGCATTGTTCACCATCTCCCTTACCTGGTCCCATTGCGAAATATCGACGGACTGAACCAGCGTTTCCCTGCCCAGGGAGTGGATCTCTTCCGCAACCTCCTGCATGAGCTTTGCGTCAAGATCGACCAGCACGATATCGCTGCCGTCCTTTGCCAATCGCAAGGCCACCGCCCTGCCCAGTCCCATGGCTGCCCCGGTAACGATCGCCACCTTCCCTGCCAGATCACTCGCCATCTGTCGCCTCCCCTTTCGTTCAACCTTTTCGGTAATGTGGGTCCCTGTCGGAAATTAAATCAGTATCCAGCATGACAACAAAACAATTATATATTTGTCTATACCTTTATACATGTACTGTCAAACGAAAACTAGTTCTACTCCGGAAATCGTTCATCGCAACCCGGCAAAGAAGCCGCGCCCCGAGGCCAACACGTCGCGTGCCCAGGACTCGGTGCCGATCACGTTGGAGCGGGCGTCGTTGGGGATCTCGAGACTGATCGGCAAGTCAGCAGGGAGACGGCGAAACAGTGCGGCCAGGTCGATTCCCCCTTCCCCCGGTAAAAGCCGTTCGCAGCGTGCCGTATGGATCAGGCCGGCAACGTCCGTCGGGACCTCGGCGGGAGCGTCGCACAGTTGAGCATAGTGCAGCCAGCTGCGCGGAATGTCGTCAAGATCACTCAGCCTGCTGGCGGAACGGGCGAAATGCAGCGCATCTACCAGTATCCCGCCATTCTGGCAGCCGGCCTTACCGACCACCTGTTTGGCACTGGCCAGATCCGGGACATGGGTCCAGGGCATGAACTCCAGGTCGCACGTCATGCCATAGGGGGCACTGGCCTGACACAGCCGGGCAAAATTTTCGATCAACCGGGACTGATCCGGATCATCGCCAGCCACCAGGATCGCCTTTGCGCCGAGCTTCGCCCCCACCTCCAGGAAACCTCGATACTGTTCGGGATCGAACGTCTCATTGACCCGGATCATCTCCAGGTCGAATACCGTCACGCCGGTATCGGCGATGCACGCCAACGTCTCGTGCAGCAGTGACGGATTGTCCATCAGAGGGTAGGCAACACCGCCCGGCCCCGCCGGCAAAAGCCGGACGCCGATACTGGCGTAGCCGATTCTGGCTGCGACGCTGATAGCCTGTGGCGGGGTGAGGTTCAAGGCTGTCAGGCATGCCATTGCGAATGTCGGCTTCATATGCTCATCCTCCATGAATCGAATCTGTAATATGCACTGCTCCAGGCGAAAGGGCCTCTTGCCAATCAGACCGCGTTAGCAATGTATAGATGTATATACCTATACCCAAAACCTGTCAATACAGAATCATGCCCTTGACCTCAACAAGAATTTTCTATTGACAGCCAAATGTGTACCTGTATATACATCTTACATATGTTCCAAAATTCAACTCGACATAGCCACGACAATACCCCCTGACGTTCAACACGCACAACAAGAGGTGTTCATCATGCAACATCCCTATTTCCCCCACATTTTTCAGCCATTCAAAATCAAGAACCTGGTCGTAAAAAACAGGATCGTCATGCCCCCCATGTGCGGCAACCTTGGTGGCGAGTATGGCCAGGTGACTGACAACCACATCAAATATTACGAACAGAGAGCCAAAGGTGGCACCGGCCTGATCATCGTGGAAAACAGCAATATCGACTATCCGCTCGGCTCGAACGGGGCAACCCAGCTGCGTATCGACCATGAACGGTATATCCCCGGCCTGACCAGACTGGTGGATACCATCAGGAAATATGGGGCCAGGGCGTGCATTCAGATCAACCATGCCGGGGCCTCGACCAACAATGAGCGGACCGAAGGACATGGAGTTGTGGCTCCGTCAGACGTCTCTTCAAAGGAAGGCGGCGAGACGCCCAGGGCACTGACTAGGGAAGAGATATACGAAATCGTCAGAAAATTCGGCAGGTCAGCCAACAGGGCGCAGATCGCCGGCTTCGATGCAGTGGAGATCCATGCCGGCCATTCCTATCTCATTGCCCAGTTCCTCTCCCTGACGACCAACAAACGGGAGGACGAATTCGGCTGCGGCTCACTGGAGAACAGGGCGAGATTCTGCCTCCTGGTACTGCAGGAAGTCCGGAAGACCGTCGGTCCCGACTTCCCCATCTTCATCCGGATCGGGGCAGACGAATTCATGAAAGGCGGTATCACGCTGGAGGACACCTTCACCCTCCTTGAATTCTTTAAGCCCTACGTGGACCTGATCGATGTATCTGCCGGCGCCAACTACACCCTGGAAAAGCAGATCGAGACCATGAACTTCCCCGAAGGCTCCAAGGTCTATCTCAGCGATGAGATCAAGAAACGGTTCGACCTGCCCACCATCACCGTAGGCAACATCAGGAATCCGGAATTCGCCGACAAGGTGCTGGCCGACAAGCGGGCGGACTTTGTCGCCATCGGCAGGGGGCTGATCTGCGACCCCAACTGGGTCAACAAGGCCGACATGGGTGAGCCCAGGAAGATCAGGAAGTGCATCTCCTGCAACATCATGTGTGTGGGGAACCGGATCTTCAGCAGCCGGCCGATCAAGTGCTCCCTGAACCCGGACATCTTCGGGGAGGACGACCACAAACATCACAGGGTGACGACTCCGACCAACGTGGTCATCATCGGCGGCGGTCCGGCCGGTCTGGAGGCAGCCTGCACCGCGGCTGAGGTGGGGTGCAACACCTTCCTCTTCGAAAAAGAGGACGAGGTCGGCGGCCTGCTGCACCTGATTCAACGGTTTCCGGCCAAGCAGAAGATTCACTACTTTACGGAATATCTGTCGGAAAGGATGGCCGGGCTCAAGAATCTGGTCGTATTCCACGGCAGGACGCCGACGTTCAAGGAGATCGACGAGCTGAAGCCTGATCTGGTCATCAATGCCACCGGCTCATCCCCCTCCCTGCCGCCGATCAAGGGTCTGCGGGAGAACATCGACCGGGAGAGGTCGTCCATCTATACCGTGACCAACCTGCTGAAGAACATCGATTCGTTTTCCGGTCTGGAGAGCAAAAAGGTCGTCATTGCCGGCGGCGGTGCCGTGGGGATGGATTGTGCGGAGTTTTTTGCCGGTCTGGGTGCGAAAGTCACCATCGTGGAACGGCTGCCGCAGCTCGGCATCGATCTTGATCCGCTCACCAAGAAATATCTGATGGGCGTCATCAGGGAGTTTGACATCGATGTGCTGGTGGATACCACCATCGAAGAGGTTACGCAGACGAAATTGCGCTGTTCAAGGAACGGGGAGAGCATCGACCTGGAGTTTGATATTTCACTGATGTGCCTCGGTTTTTCTTCAAACAGTCAGCATGTTGAAGCGATGAAGGAGTACTACCACGGGAAAAAGATCGAGTTCATAAACATCGGTGACAGCAGCAGACCCCGCAAGATCGGTTATGGGGTGATTGAAGGCAGGAGTATCCTCTCCAGCTCGACGCTTCTGAAGCGGATCGGCTGGTGATGATCGCTTCTCCTCTTCTCCCCTTCTCTGCCGGCGACGGGCGTGCTAAGATAGCGTCTCCATGGATGAGGAGACACTGAACCAGGTTGTGGAGGAACCAGCGTCGCAAGAGTGGCCTGAAACGGCGCCTGCTCCGCTCTGGGAGGGTTTTCTGCGCAACCTCCGCTCTGCCGTGCGGCTTGCACTTTTTCGGCGGACCGGGGCGGATCGGTTTGCCGCTCTCCCCCGCGACGTGGTCCTCCTCGCCCTGGCCGACCCGGCCCTGAATCTCCTGTTCTCATGGCTTCTCTCCGGCAGAGACGGCGCCTTCGCCGCCTCCTCGTTCGCCTCGTTCTTCCTCCATATCCCCCTGTTCCTCCTCTGCGGCCTGGTGGCGGCGAGGCTCCTGGCGGACCCCGGACTCGTCACGGCGGTTCCGGCGGCCTTTCTCGCGTTGAGCCTCCTGCTGGAATCCCTGCACGGGGCGCTCGAAGGGGCGGAGCTTCTGAGATGGCTCACCCTGCCGGACTGGCTTGCGTATGCCCCCCATTACTACCGCTTCTTCCTCTGGTGGGCCGGGGCTTCGGCGCTGTTCCTCGCAAGGCTCGGCCCTGCAACTGTGCGTCGCCGCATCGCATCCCTGGCCGTATTTCTGGCAGTGGTCATCGCCCCGCTCTGGCTCTTCCCCCGCGGCGACTTCTGGACGGCGCAGCCAGGCGAAGGTAAAGCGATGCACCTGACTGAGGAGGTTCTGGACGCCCAGCCCAGGCTGATGCAGGAGGCGCTCGACCGTCTTCTGCCGGGACGAAAGACAGGGACCCACCTCTACTTCGTCGGTTTCGCCGGGGACGGCGGGCAAGGGGTCTTCATGCGGGAGCTCCTTTCGGTGGAGCGGCTGTTTGCCGAGCGCTTCGGCGCTTCCGGCCGATCCGTCGCCATGGTCAACAACCCGGCCACCCCCCTTAACCGCCCCTTTGCCACCGCCTCGAACCTCAAGCGGACACTCTTGCATGTCGGCAAGGTGATGAACCGGGACGAGGACGTCCTCTTTCTCTACCTCACCTCCCATGGTTCGTCCGACGGGGAGCTGGCGGTGGAGAACGGGGCGCTAGAGCTGGAGCAGATCACCCCGGAGGAGTTGCGGGAGATGCTGGCGGAGGCCGGTATCAGATGGCGGGTGATCGCCGTGTCCGCCTGTTTCTCCGGCACGTTCGTCGATCCGCTCAAGGATGACCATACCCTGATCGTGACCGCGTCCGACGCGACCCACGAGTCATTCGGCTGTCAGAACGGCGCCGACTTCACCTGGTTCGGCAAGGCGTATTTCGACGAGGCGCTGCGTGCGACCCGCTCCTTTACCGGGGCCTTCCGGATGGCACAGGAAAAAATCAGGGCACGGGAGCAAGAAGAGGGCGAAACGCCGTCCAATCCCCAGATGTTCGTGGGGAAGGCGATGGAGAGAAAGCTGGCGGAACTGGAGGGGAGGCTTGCCGCAGCCGGCGCGACCCAGAGGTGACGGCAGACAATAAGGGGACCTATTCACCTGGGAGAAGAAAAGCGAAGAATGTCCGAATGTCAAACTTGACCCCACAGGGGCCTGTAAATAGTTTTGTGTAAATGGGTTTGGGTTTCGGTTTTCAGTTAGCCGGCATCCTGTCATCAAATAGGATGGCGAAACGGGTCAAGGCTGCTTTCCAGTCTCTGATCGGCATGGTCCATTTCTTGGCAATGTTGTTCAACGCCAGATACAGCAGCTTGAGCATTGCCTCGTCATTGGGGAACGAGCCCCGGTTCTTGGTCACTTTCCTCAGCGACATATTCAGCGATTCAATGGCGTTGGTCGTGTAGATAACCTTGCGAATCTCCGCCGGATAGGCAAAAAATGGAATGATTCGTTCCCAGTTCCGCCGCCAGGACTGACTGATGGTAGGGTGCGATTCGTCCCACTTCTGGGCAAAGGCCGTCAGGTTGAGTTCGGCCTGCTCGGCGGTCGCTGATTGGTATATAACCTTCAGATCATCCGCCACTTCTTTGCGCTGTTTCCACGAAACATACCGTAGGGAGTTGCGCACCATATGGACGATACAGAGCTGAACCTGAGTCCTGGGATAGACAGCCTCGATGGCCTCCGGAAAGCCTTTAAGCCCGTCCACGCAAGCGATGAAGATGTCTTGGACGCCACGGTTCTTCAGCTCAGTGACAACTTGCAACCAGAACTTGGCCCCTTCGGTTTCGGCAACCCACATGCCCAGGACTTCTTTGACACCATCCAGGGTGATGCCGATGGCCAGATTGACGGCCTTGTTCACGACGTGACCGTTGCCTCTGCCCTTAACCCGGATGGCGTCCATGTAAACGATGGGATAGAGCGCATCCAGCGGGCGGTTCTGCCAGGCTTTTACCTCATCAGCGACCGCATCGGTAACCGTAGAAACCAGACTGGGAGAGACATTAACGCCATAGATTTCTTCCAGGTGCCCCTGGATTTCCCGTGTGGTCATCCCTCGGGCATAGAGGGAGATGATCTTGTCGTCGAAGCCAGTGAACCGGGACTGCCCCTTGGGAACAATGGCCGGTTCAAAGCTGCTGTCGCGGTCACGCGGGATCTCAATCGGCATGGTGCCAAATTCGCCCTTGATGGTCTTTGAAGACTTGCCATTGCGCGTATTACCACTCTTGTTGGCGACGGCAGCATTCTTCTCATGACCCAGGTGCTCGGTCATTTCCGCCTGGAGCGCTCGCTGTAAAACTGCTTTGGTGAGCTGTTTTAACAGCCCGGTTTCTCCGATAATATCTTCGGGGGTCTTGTAGTTGGCAAGCAGGCGGTCGATCAGTTCGTTGTCAATGGTCACGTAAACTCCTCTGGGGTTTTGCTCTACCCCTTAATGACCATTTACACAAACTAAATTACACCCCCAGATTTGAGTAAGCCGCTTTCTGTCTTGGTGTAACTCCCTACGGAACCTCTACTTGCTCCAGCTATCCCTCACATGCTTTCTTGCCGCGCGCAGGAGTTTCGCAGAGCTACATTTGATGTCGGTTAGCCCCGTATGCCTTAGAATTTCTTTGGCGATATAGCTGGCCATGGTTTCAAGATCATCAGCCATAATGTCAGAGTTTGCTATTTCTCTTCCACAGCGCTTCAACAACCCTTCGAGTGTAAAATCCTCGTCTCCTTCGCTTTCAAAACCGCCAAGCCTGTCATATATGCTGACGCAGTTGGGATAACGACCGTAAACTTGTTGCAGGTTTTCTGCAGCAGCACTTACTAACTCACCCCAGCCATCGAAGGGATGAATTGCACCCAAGTCAGTAATGCTTGCTCCCGAGGCCCTGATCGCATGGGATAAGCACGCATCAAGTTTCGTACCATTTTACCCTTGTTTTATTCAGTAGTGCGTATTCCGGTCCAAGAGGACCGCAATTCCGTTGTGATGGTGACCGCGATTCCGGAGCGATCGCGACCGGCATTCCGCTGGGAACGTGACCACGATTCCGGAGCATGGTGACCGGCAAACCGATGTAGTCGCAAAACAAGCCTGCAAAATTCCCTTCTTGAGGTATAGTTAAACATAATTCATCTCCGCAAAGGGTTGTCCGGGGTTTTTACCACGCAACTTGTCATGGGGTGAAAGATGTTCCTGACCGGTGAAAGCCAGGCTTTCAGATCACGCAAAAACATCTCCACGCTGTCTCGACTTGCCCAGTGGCTTCCCTGGCTGCTCTTGGCTGTTGGCCTGCTTGTAACCTTGCAGATGTGGAAACAAAAGCAGCAGGCAGTCGAACGGAATCTCCGGTCAAAATTCGATTCCCGCGTGCAGGAGAATCTGATTCTTATAAAGCAGCGCATGATGGCCTATGAACAGGTGCTGCGCGGGGTTCGGGGGCTGTTTGCGGCTTCCGGTGTCGTGGCGCGCCATGACTTCCACGAATATGTGGCTGCCCTGCATCTCTTGGACAATTATCCCGGCATACAGGGGGTGGGGTATTCCGTGATTGTGCCGTCTGCAGATAAACAGAGGCATATCGACACGATCCGTGCGGAGGGGTTCCCTACCTACACGATAAAGCCGGAAGGGGAGCGGGAAACCTACACATCCATAATCTACCTGGAACCATTTACGGAGCGCAACCTGCGGGCCTTTGGCTATGACATGTATTCCGAGCGGGTGAGACGTGCCGCCATGGAGCGGGCGCGTGACACGGGACAGGTGGCACTCAGCGGCAAGGTCCGGCTGGTTCAGGAGACCACGGAGCGGCAACAGGCTGGCGTACTGATCTATCTACCGGTTTATCAAAACGGGAAGCCACACGACACGGTGGCAACACGTCGCTCTGCAATCGTCGGCTGGGTCTATGCTCCGTTTCGTATGAACGACCTGATGGCCGGGCTTTTCGGCCAACATGCCGGCGAAATCGACATAGAAATTTACGACGGACAAGAGATCTCGGAGACGACCCTTCTGCACGACGCGGACAAAATCAGGTTTGCCGGCATGGTGGATCTGCCGCTTCGTTCCATCAAGCAGCTTGAGATAGCCGGCCAGATGTGGACCGTTACGTTTCGGGCACTCCCTTCGTTCGCGGCGAGTCCGGAAAGCGGCAAGGCCGAGTATGTTGCCTCAACGGGCGTCGTACTGAGTCTGTTCCTGACCCTGACCACCTGGATGCTCGCCATAGGACGCGCTCGGACCATAAAGGCCGATGAGGCGCTGGCTGCCAAGCAGAAACAGCTGGAGGATCTGAATCGTTCCCTTGAGCAGCGGGTCTCTAATCGTACTGCGGAATTGGAGCGGCTGAACAGGGAGCTGGAGAGTTTCTGCTACTCCATTTCCCATGAAATGCGGGCACCGATTGCCCGGCTGGAGGGGTTCAGCAGGGCGATCGAGGACTCTGTCGGAGATTCCGGCTCTGATCAGCTTGTGCATTATGCGGAACGGCTGGGAGTTGCCTGCCGGAGGATGAGAAGTGTCATCGACGGTCTGCTGCTGATGTACCGGATCACGCGGGAAGAGATGGCGTGCGCTCCTGTGGATCTTTCGCAAATCTGCAGGGAAATACTTGATGAACTGCTGCATGGCGCCGGAGATCGAACGATAACGGTAACCATTGCCCCGGGAATAGTAGTGATGGGTGACCGCCGCATGCTTACAATCTGCTTGCAGCATCTTCTGGGCAACGCGGTAAAATACAGCGCCAGGAATCCGAAAGCTACCATCGAATTCGGCCGGACCGGTTACGCAGGAGAGCAGACCTACTTTGTCCGAGACAACGGGGCAGGGTTTGATATGGCGCTTGCCGGCAAGTTGTTCGAGCCGTTTTGCCGTCTGCATAGCGAGTCAGAGTTTGAAGGGAGCGGCATCGGCCTGCCAACTGTGCACCGGATCATCGAACGGCACGGAGGAAGGATCTGGGCCGAGGCTGAACCGGGGAAAGGGGCAATGTTCTTTTTTACGATTCGGGATGAGTGACGCGTCCGTTATCGCAGAGTGAGCTTGCCAATTTGTGGGGAAAGGCCTGGCCGATCGACCTTGACAAAGAGGGCGGCGGACTTCATTATGACAGCGCATAGCAGCCCAGACCGCCGGGATGTTGGATACCTTCCCGAGAAAGCCCATGTCCCAGTTTTCCAATCTCAACCATCCCCAAAAAGAAGCTGTCCTCCACGGCGAGGGTCCGCTGCTGATCCTGGCCGGTGCCGGCTCGGGCAAGACCCGCGTTATTGTCCAACGGATCGCCTGGCTCATCCGTGAACGCGGCATCCCTCCCTGGCAGATTCTGGCCGTGACCTTCACCAACAAGGCGGCCGGCGAGATGCGGGAGCGGGTGCAACGGCTGGTCGGCGCGGCCGACGCCCCCCTCATTGCCACCTTCCATGCCACCTGTGTCCGTATCCTGCGCCGGGAGATCGAGCTGCTCGGCTACGGGGCCAACTTCGCCATCTACGACGACAAGGACAGCGAACGGCTGCTGAAGGAAATCGTCGCCCAGCTGAACATCGACGAGAAACGGTATCCGGCGCGAGCCTTTGCCGCGGCCATCGATGATTGCAAGAATGCCGGGCGTCTACCCGAGGATCTGCCGGCCGGCGACTCCAGGACTGCCCAACTGGTTCGGGTCTACACCGTCTACCAGGAGCGGCTGCGGAAGAACAATGCCCTCGATTTCGGCGATCTGGTGCTCCTGACCGTGCGCCTTTTCGAGGCGTATCCCGATGTGCTGAACCGCTACCGCGAGCGGTGGCAGTGGCTCCTGGTGGACGAATACCAGGACACCAACCCGGTCCAGTACCGGCTGGTGCAGCTTCTGGCAGGAGAGAGGCGCAATCTCTGCGTGGTCGGGGACGACGACCAGTCCATCTACCGCTGGCGCGGGGCGGATATCCGCAACATCCTGGATTTCGAGAAGGATTTCCCCGGCGTCAAGACCGTCAAGCTGGAACAGAACTATCGCTCCACCGGAACCATCCTGACTGCGGCTGGTGCGGTGGTGGCCAGGAACCGTGGGCGTAAGGCCAAGACGTTGTGGACTGAGAATCCGGCCGGTGAAAGGATCGTCTATCGGCGCCTTGAGGACGATCGGGAAGAGGCCCGTTTCGTCTGTCGGGAGATCAGCCGCTTCGTCCGCCGGGGGGGAGACCTCTCGGATGTGGCGGTCTTCTACCGGACCAACGCCCAGTCCCGCTCCATTGAAGACGCCCTGGTGGCGGACGCCATCCCGTACCACATGGTGGGGGGGATGCGGTTCTACGAGCGGATGGAGATCAGGGATGTCCTGGCCTATCTGCGGGTGCTGGACAACCCGGCCGATGAGGTTTCCCTGAAACGGATCATCAATGTTCCTCCCCGGGGGATCGGCCATGCCACCATCGACCGGATCAACGAGAGTGCCCAGCGGGAGGGGCTCACCTTCCATGACGCCCTGCTCGGAGCGGCGACGGCTGGGCTTCTGACCGCAGGGCCAAAGGCAAAGGTGGCCGAATTCGTCCGGCTTCTAGAGGCCTTTCGCGGTTACGTAGCCACCATGCCGCTGGCCGAACTGGCCTCCCGGATCATCCAGGAGAGCGGCTATGCCGCGAAGCTGCAGGAGGACCGGAGCGAAGAGGCCCAGGACCGGCTGGCCAACCTGCAGGAACTGCTGGTGGCCATGGAAGAGTTCGACCGGACCAGCGAGGAGAAGGGGGTGCCGGCCTTCCTGGAGCAGGTGGCCCTGGTTTCGGACCTGGAGCGGAGTGAGACCGGCAGGGAATCTGCTACCCTGATGACCCTGCACGCGGCCAAAGGGCTGGAGTTTCCGGTGGTTTTCCTGGTCGGCCTGGAGGAGCGGCTCTTCCCCCATGTCCGTTCTCTGGATGATCCCGAGGCGATGGAGGAGGAGCGGCGCCTCTGCTACGTGGGGATGACCCGGGCCAGGGAGCGGCTGTTCCTCTCCAATGCGCGCCGGCGGCGGATCTTCGGCCAGGATCAGTACAATGCTCCGTCCCGTTTCATCGAAGACATTCCCCGGGAACTGGTGGATCTGGAAGGGGAACAGCTGGCGATGGGCGCTGGGCTCGGGGCTCGGGGCCCGGAGGGCTGGGAGCGGAGACCGGGGAAAACGGGGGCAACGACGGGTCACAACCTGGCCTCGGTCTTTGCCAGGAGTGAATCGGAAGAACCGGTGCTCGCCAACGAGGTGGAGGTGGTGCCGGAGGATTCCGAAGGTATTGTCCTCGGCATGCGGGTGCGCCACGCCAAGTTCGGTGTCGGCACCGTCCGGAAGATCGAAGGGCAGGGGAATGACCAGAAGGTCATCGTCTGGTTCGCTTCGGTTGGTCCCAAGAAGCTGCTGGTCAGGTTTGCCGGCCTGGAACGGGTGTAGGGCAGTTCAAGGTCTTGGTCTTGAACCGGGGCCGCATTTGTGCTAAAAATCTTTTCTTTCCGTAAGTTTATGCAACAGGAGTCTGCCATGAAAATAACCCGCGAACAGGTGCAGCATGTGGCCAGGCTGGCCCGGCTCAGCCTGAGTGACGATGAGGTGGCGATGTTTACCGGCCAGATGGCCGACATCCTGGCCTATGTGGAGAAACTAAACGAGCTGAACACTGACGGCATCGTGCCCACCTCCCATGCCGTGCCGATGGAAAATGCCTTTCGTGACGATGTCGTCCGGCCGCCCATCGGGGCTGACGCTGCTCTGGCCAACGCCCCGGACCGGATCGACGACTTTTTCCGGGTGCCCAAGGTTATTGAATAATTGTTCGTAGGGGCGAGGTTTCCTCGTCCAGGGCGGGGAGACCCCGCCCCTACATTGATGCCGTCACGGAGAATCTGATGGAACTGCATGAATTAACCATCCAGGAGTTGCATGACAAGCTGAAAAAGCGGGAGGTCTCGTCGGTCGAGGCTACGCAGGCCTGTCTGGACCGCATTGCCGCCACTGACGGCAAGGTGGGCGCCTACATCACCGTCACCGGCGACGAGGCGCTTGCCGCCGCTGCAGCAGCGGACGCCAGGATTGCCGCCGGCGACATGGATCTGCTGACCGGCATCCCGCTGGCATTGAAGGACATCTTCCTCACCAAGGGGATCAGAACCACCTGTGCCTCCAACATCCTGGCGAACTTTATCCCTCCATACGATGCCACGGCCTGGCTGAAGCTGAAGGAGCGCGGCGCCGTTCTCCTCGGCAAGCTGAACCAGGACGAGTTTGCCATGGGCTCGTCCTGCGAGGGGAGCGCCTTCGGTCCGACCCGCAACCCTTGGGACCTGGAGCGGATTCCCGGTGGTTCCTCCGGCGGTTCCGCCGCCTGCATTGCGGCCCGACAGGCCACGGCGACGCTCGGGACCGATACCGGCGGCTCTATCCGCCAGCCCGCCTCCCACTGCGGCTGTGTCGGCCTCAAGCCCACTTATGGCCGGGTCTCCCGCTACGGGGTGATTGCCTACGCCTCGTCCCTCGACCAGGTGGGACCGATTACCCGCGACGTTACCGATGCCGCCATCATGCTCGGCGCCGTAGCCGGCTTTGATCCGCTCGATTCCACCAGCGTCGACCGGCCGGTGCCCGACTATGCGAAGTCGCTGGTGCCGGAGGTGAAGGGGCTGAAGATCGGCCTGCCCAGGGAATACTTCATTGCCGGGCTCGACCCGGAGGTAAAGAGCGCCCTGGAGACGGCCATCGAGACCTATCGGGGGATGGGTGCCGAATTCGTCGACATTTCCCTCCCCCACACCGATTATGCCGTGGCCACCTATTACGTCATCGCCACCGCCGAGGCCAGCTCCAACCTGGCCCGCTACGACAGCGTCCGCTTCGGCCACCGCACCGCCGAACCGGGGAGCCTGATCGACACCTACAGCCGCTCCCGGGATGAGGGGTTCGGACATGAGGTGAAGCGGAGGATCATGATCGGCACCTATGCGCTCTCCTCCGGCTACTACGACGCCTACTATCTGAAAGCCCAGAAGGTGCGGACCCTGATCATGCAGGATTTCCTCAGGGCGTTCGAGCAGGTGGATTGCATCCTTACTCCGGTGGCGCCGACCCCGGCCTTCAGGATCGGCGAAAAGACCAGCGACCCGCTGCAGATGTACCTGTCCGACATCTTCACCATCCCGGTGAACATGGCCGGCACCTGCGGCATCAGCGTCCCGGCCGGCATCAGCCGGGCCGGTCTGCCGATCGGCCTGCAGCTCATCGGCAGACCGTTCGGCGAGGAGACGATCCTCCGCGCCGCCTATGCCTTCGAACAGGCCACGACGTGGCACACGAAAAAGGCGAACGTGTAACCCGAACGATCTAACGTGGCAATTGTATCTCTCATGAATGCAGCGGAGGAAGCACCATGCCATTGACCATTCCACAACTTGAAAACGAACTATTTAATCTTGATCTGAATACTCGGGCGCATCTGGCGGAAAAGCTAATCATCAGCATTGACGCTCCAAGCGAAGCGGAAAACCTTAAGCTTTGGGTAGATGAAGCTGAACGACGCCTTGCCGATCTTCGCGCCGGGAAAGCTCGTGAATATCCGGCAAGCGAGGTTTTCCAAAGTCTAAGAAATAATGAATTCTCTCCGGAGTAAATCAATATGAAATACCAACCCGTCATCGGCCTCGAAGTCCATGTCCAACTGAAGACAAACACCAAGATCTTCTGCGGCTGCTCCACCCAGTTCGGCGCTTCTCCCAACTCCCAGACCTGCCCGGTCTGCCTGGGGCTGCCCGGTGCCCTGCCGGTGCTGAACAGGAAGGTGGTGGAGTTCGCCATCAAGGCCGGCCTCGCCACCAACTGCCGGATCGCACCCCGCTCGGTTTTTGCCCGCAAGAACTACTTCTATCCCGACCTTCCCAAGGGGTACCAGATCAGCCAGTATGAGCTTCCGATCTGCGAGCACGGCCATCTGGATATCGCCGGCGAGTGGGGGACGAAGACGATCGGCATTACCCGCATCCATATGGAAGAGGACGCCGGCAAGCTGGTGCACAGCGACATCCCCGGCCTTGGGAGCGGTTCCGGCGTCGACCTCAACCGGGCCTGCACGCCGCTCCTGGAGATCGTCTCCGAGCCGGACATCCGCACGGCCGACGAGGCGGTGGCCTACCTCAAGAAGCTGCACCAGATCGTGGTCTACCTCGGCATCTGCGACGGCAACATGGAGGAGGGGAGTTTCCGCTGCGACGCCAACGTGTCGGTGATGCCGGTGGGCTCCGACAGGTTCGGCACCCGCACCGAGACCAAGAACGTCAACTCCTTCCGCTTCGTGAAGCAGGCGATCGAGTACGAGATCGAGCGGCAGATCGAGCTGATCGAGGATGGGGGGAAGATCGTCCAGGAGACAAGGCTCTTCGACCCCACGACCGGCGAGACCCGCTCCATGCGCGGCAAGGAGGATGCCCACGATTACCGCTATTTCCCGGACCCGGATCTGGTGCCGCTGGTGATCAGCAACGACTGGGTGGACGAACTGCAGCTCTCCCTGCCGGAGCTGCCCGAAGCAAAGTTGCAGCGGTACCAGGCAGAGCTGGGATTGACCGCCTACGATGCCGAGGTGCTGACCGCCAGCCTGCCGCTGGCCGAGTACTATGAGGCGTGTCTGGTCGCAGGCGCCCAGGCGAAAGTGGCGGCCAACTGGGTGATGGGTGAGGTGACCCGTGGTCTGAACGACGCCGGCCTGGATATCGCGGCCTGCCCGGTGGTGCCGGCCCAATTGGTGGCACTGCTGCAGCTGATCGACAAGGGGACCATTTCGGGCAAGATCGCCAAGACCGTGTTCGACGAGATGTGGCAGCATGGCGGCGACCCGGCAAAGATCGTCGAGGAGAAGGGGCTGGTGCAGGTCTCCGACAGTGGCGAGATCGAGCGGATCATCGACGGGATCATGGAGGCCAACATGGGACAGGTGGAGGAGTACCGCGGCGGCAAGGAGAAAGTGTTCGGCTTCTTCGTCGGCCAGGTGATGCGGGCCAGCAAGGGAAAGGCCAACCCGGCAGTGGTGAACGATCTGCTGTTGAAGAAACTCAAGGGGTAGGGCGCTTAGACAACAAGGTGACAGGTCAAAGGGACACTGCCGTAATCGGCGTGTCCCTTTTTTGTGATTGGCAAGAGGCATTGCGACAGGCCCCAGATATCCTCTGTGGGCCTGGGCGGTTTTTTTGTTTGTGTGGAAGGGAATGGCAGAGAGTCAGGGCATCGAACTTGACCTACGTGCGCAGGCCGATGTGGCGGGCGGAAAACAGAATCCGGACAGGCAGCTTCGGTGGCAAAAGCATATACATGTAGATGGCACATGATAACTGAGGAATTGGCAAAAGCATCTATATGTATATGCTGGGGCGGTATCTATATGTAGAAACGAGCATCTATGGATGTATGCAAGCATATAAATGTAGATGACAACCCTTAACTGGTGATTTACGAGTTGAGCAAGGAATAACTGAAAGAATTCCCCGCAAAGAGCTGAAAGCATCACCACTTTCGAATCGCAACGACCAGAAATTGAAGGTAGGGGCAACACCGAAGGTTGGTTCAGCATCAAAGGCTGGTGCGGCTCATAGTATCTCCTCAAAGTCAATATAAGGAAATAATGATGGCTAACAAAAAAATCGACTGGAGTGTCGAGATTAAAAAGATGGCAATAGACAAATTGTTTTTCCTGATTAGCACTAATCTTCCGCCCGCTTGAAAAAAATCCCCTCCCCCCTGGCGGGGGAGGGTGAGGGTGGGGGGGAAGTTGCCACGAAGTCCGCTGGTTGCAGCTTCACCCACCCCCCCGCCCCCCTCCCGTCAAGGGAGGGGGAGAGTGTGTTGCGGAAGATTGGTACTAATCAGGTTGTTTTTTGGTTTCGTCGTTGCATTATTCACGTTTTCACTTAATTACTATATAGAAATCAAAAAGATCGATAGTAGTGTCACAACTAAATATGCCCAAGCTTATTTAGATAACTGCAAAGAAGTTTGGATGCAGATAACAGACATAGAAATTGAGTCTGAAAATTTAGTTTCAGACGTTAGATTCAACACTGTTTTTAAGAAAAACAAGCATGACATCTATTCTGACCTTGAAATTACCAATAAAATAAATGAACTCTCAAATATGAGGGAAAATGCCGCAAAATACATAAGAGAAAATGAGCCAGTTCTTGGTAAAGATCTTGTTCACCATTTTCTTAAGTACGTTGGTTTGCAGTCAAATTTATTCGATGCTGAAATTGAAAGTGAGCGAAATATGAATAGCAGCCAACCTGAGTACAGACAGGAATTCATAAAAAAGGTCCGAAATGACTTGAACAAAATGCGATTTGGCATTGAAGAGGCGAAAACTATCGCACTCAAAAAATATATGCGATAGAAAGAAATCGGATCAAGTACTATAAATGGACAACTTGTGGCGACAGCGCCCAACTACGACCTTAGACGCGGGCGGCTGACGCCGCCGGTCAAGGCCGGACCCGTGTGCGCCCGGCAGGGCGCGTGTCGCGCAAGCGACATATGATCAACTGTGGTGGTTGATCGTTGACTTGGAGGTGAAAGTCCTCTACGGACCCTGATGGTGGGAACCGTTAGCCGGACGGCAA
>JAJZTK010000068.1 GCA_021849045.1 Deltaproteobacteria bacterium
ACAGCGTCAGCGGGAATTGCTGTCCAGAGTACAGTTTCATTGGGCACCTCCTGATGTTAGAGATTGGTCTCTGTAACAGCATATCAGGAAATTTTTGCCTCCTCGCTATGCCAGGAGGTGCCTTTTATATGATTATCAGGCTTGACAACTTGCAACTCGGTTTTCATGAACCAGCGAAACCCAACCCAAACAAATTTTACTCCCTGGACGGTCTAAACTTTACCTGATTAGCACTAATCTTCCGCTCGCCTGAAAAAAACCCCTCCCCCCTGGCGGGGGAGGGTGAGGGTAGGGGGGAAGTTGCCACGAAGTCCGCTGGTTGCAGCTTCACCCACCCCCCGCCCCCCTCCCGTCAAGGGAGGGGGAGAGTGTGTTGCGGAAGATTAGCACCAATCAGGAAAATTTATAGCACGATAATAATGCATTGGAATGTTCCGCGATATAATTTCTTCCCAACAGACGCCGTGGCCGTCACACACGATTCATCTACCGCCAGCCTTGCCCTCCCACTCCCCTGTTGACCCCACACAAACCGCGGAGTATAGTAACCCTCCCGTTTCCTCCAGTCGTCCGATATCCCTGAGAGACCAACAACTATGTCCGTAGACATGCGCAAACTCCCGCCCCAGAGTCTGGAGGCGGAGATGTCGATACTTGGCGGCATCCTCCTGGACAACGCCGCCATGAACCGGGTGATCGAGATCCTCACCCCGGAGGAGTTCTACCGCGAGTCCCACCGGAAGATCCTCCGGGCGATGATCGATCTGAACAGCGTCTCCGAGCCGTGCGACCTGATCACCCTCTCCACCATCCTGAAGAAGAAGGGAGAACTGGACGAGGTGGGGGGCGGGGCCTACCTGGCCACCCTGGTCGACTACGTCCCGACCGCGGCCAACATCGTTTACTACTGCAAGATCGTCAAGGAGAGGGCCACCGTCCGCTCCCTCATCACCGCCGCCACCGAGATCGTCACCCAGAGCTACGAGGAGCAGTCGGACGTGAACGAGCTCCTGGACCTGGCCCAGAAGTCGATCTTCGCCATCTCCGAAAACAAGCTCCGCCCCTCCTACTACCCGGTCGGCGCCATCCTCAAAGAGACCATCCGGAACATCGAGCAGCTTTACGAGCGCAAAGAGCACCTCACCGGCGTTTCCTCGGGGTTCATCGACCTGGACAATATGACCGCCGGCCTGCAGAAGGGGGACCTGATCATCATCGCCGGCCGCCCTTCCATGGGAAAGACCGCCTTTGCCCTGAACGTCGCCCAGAACGCGGCGATCCACTCCAGCCAGAAGACCCCGGTCGCCGTCTTCTCCCTGGAGATGAGCAAGGAACAGCTGGTGACCCGTCTCCTCTGTTCCGAGTCGCGCCTCGACGCCGGCCGCCTGCGGACCGGGCACCTGCAGGATTCGGACTGGGACCGGCTCCTGAACGGCGCCAACCACCTGCACGAGGCCAAGATCTTCATCGACGATACGCCGGCCATCTCGGTCCTGGAAATGCGGGCCAAGTGCCGCCGGATGAAGGCCGAGCACGACATCGGCCTGATCATGGTCGACTACCTGCAGCTGATGCGGGGGGGCGCCAACTCCGAATCCCGTCAGCAGGAGATATCGGAGATCTCCCGCTCCCTCAAGGCGCTGGCCAAGGAGCTGGACGTGCCGGTGGTCGCCCTTTCCCAGCTGAACCGGAGCCTGGAAAACCGCACCGACAAGCGGCCGATGATGAGCGACCTTCGGGAGTCCGGGGCCATCGAGCAGGACGCGGACGTGATCATGTTCGTCTACCGCGACGCGGTCTACTGCGACGACTGCAAGAAGCGGGACGGCTCCTGCACCAAGGGGCACGAGAAGGACGCCTCGATCATCATCGGCAAGCAGCGTAACGGCCCGATCGGCGACGTGGAGCTGGTGTTTCTGGGGGAGTACACGCGGTTCGAGAACAAGAGCAGCCGGGACGGGTACTGAAACGCGACGTTGTAGCAATCGCTGCGTTACCCTGTGTTATGACGTGTGCGGCTGGCACTTATCGAAAAATACGCGTTTCAAATCAATAAGATGACAGAAAAGGAAAACATACTATGACGACATACAATCCCATGACAACGCTGCCGGCGGCTGCCGGCTATGCAAAGGGCGACGTGCTGGTGCTGCTGGGGGAGCTGTTCGGCAGGGGGTATGCCAATGGCATTATCGACGAGGCAAAGGGAGCCGGACTGACCATTATCGGTACTACGGTGGGGCGCCGGGAGAACGACGGGACCCTGCGGGGGCTGACGGCCGAGGAGTTGACCGCAGCCGAGGAGAACCTGGGGGGGAAGATCGTCAATATCCCCCTGGAGGCGGGGTTCGACATGGAGCCGGCCAGTGACGGCAAGTCGTTCGCCGACCTCCTGAAAGCGCTGAAGCCGGACGACTGGGCCTCCTTCAACTGGGAACAGGGGCGTCTGGTAGAGGTGCGGGCAAAGGGGACCGCCCGCTTCACGGCCAATCTGGCGTCAGTGGTGACCGAACTGAAGTCGTTGATCCCTGCCGGGGCCAGGGTGATCTTCGTTCACTCCATGGCCGGCGGCATTCCCCGTGCACGGGTCTTCATGCCGCTCCTGAACCGGGTCTTCAAGGGGCAGGGGGACAAGTACCTGGCTTCAAGCGACTTCTGGTCGTCCGCTCTGGGCAAGCTCTGCCAGGCGAGCTTCGACGAGGTGACCGCCGATACCTTCAAATACCTGATCGAGGCGACCGCGGAGATCAGGTCCGGCCACGACACCCGCTACGCAGCCTACGGCTACCACGGCTGCGGCGTGCTGATCAACGGTGCCTACACCTGGCAGTCGTACACCCCCTATCTGCAGGGGTGGGCCAAGGTTCGCCTTGAGGACCATGCGGCTGCCGCCCAGGAGCAAGGGATCAGGGCCACGGTCTACAACTGCCCGGAGATCCAGACCAACTCCAGCGCCCTTTTTCTCGGCGTGGAAATCTCCCTCTATCCGCTCCTGGCCGCCCTGGTCAGGGAAGGGGACGGGCCTGTGGCCGAGGCGATTCGTGCCGAGTGCCGGGCGCTGCTCAAGGACGATGCCTCCCTCGACCGACTTCTGGAACGGGCCAACGAATACCTGGCCGCACCGTTCCAGGCCGGGCTCCGGGACATCGCCGGCTGGCCACACCACAACAGCCCGGAACAGGCCGAGGCGATGCTTACCCGTTCGGCGGAGTTGATGGGGATGAACGCCAACCCCAAGGAGATCGTCTGTGCGCCGCTCTCCAGGGCAGTATTCAGTGCCGTAGGCCGGCTGATGTTCGCCGATTCGTGGCAGCAGTCGAGCCCGGTGGTCTGGCTGAGTCACGACATCATCGCCCGGCAGCTGCTGGCCTGACGAAGCCGCGGTTGCTGAAAAACAGCCATCTCGCCGCCGTCCTCGCAAGCCGCCTTGTGCGGCGTAGCGCTGTTTATGCCCGATGTTTGGGTACTACGCCTCCGCGGGGCGTGCTGTGGGTGCGACGATCTGACTATTTTTGAGCAACCTGAATTTAATCAGTATATATGGGGCGCGGGAGACTGCGCCCCTTTACTTTTGGGGGAGGGAAATTCCCTGCTGCAAGAGGATGGTGAACTCTTCGGCGGAGATGGGGCGGCTGACCAGGTATCCCTGCATCTCGTCACAGTTTCGCTGGGCGAGGAAAAGGAGTTGTTCCTGCTGCTCCACCCCTTCGGCGGTGACCTTCAGCTTCAGGCTGTGGGCCATGGAGATGATCGCCTCGGCTATGGCCGCATCGTCAGGGTCGTTGGTAATGTCCAGGACAAAGGAGCGGTCTATCTTCAGGCGGTCGATGGGGAAATGCTTCAGATAGCTCAGGGATGAATAGCCGGTGCCGAAGTCGTCGATGGCCAGGCTGATCCCCATCTCCTTCAGGCGGCGCAGCGTCACGATCGTCTCCTCGGCGTTGCGCATGATGATACTCTCGGTAATCTCCAGTTCGAGGAGCGACGGCGCCAGCCCGGTCTCGTTGAGGATGGTTGCTACGGATTCGACCAGCCGTTCCTGCTTGAACTGCCGTCCCGACAGGTTGACCGCCACCCGCAGGGGGCCGAACCCCATGTCGTGCCAGGCCTTGTTCTGTCGGCAGGCAGTCTTTAGCACCCACTCGCCGATCGGGATGATCAGCCCCGAATCCTCGGCCAGGGGGATGAACTTGTCCGGTGTTACCAGCCCCATCTCAGGGTGTTGCCAACGGACCAGTGCCTCCATGCCGATCAGCTCCCCGGTCAACAGGTTCATCTGGGGCTGGTAAAGGACGAAAAACTCCTGCCGCTCCAGTGCCCGGCGGAGGCTGTTGTCCAGCAGCAGCCGTTCCTCGGCCTTGTAGTTCATCTCCCGGGAAAAAAACTGAAAGGCATTGCGTCCCTGCTCCTTGGCCTGGTACATGGCAATGTCGGCATTCTTCAGGAGCAGATGGGGGGCGTCGCCGTCCACCGGGTAGATGGCGATGCCGATGCTGGCCGTGGTAAAAATTTCGTGTTCGTCGAGCTGCAGCGGCTCGGAGAGTACATCCAGGATCTTGCGGGCGACCTGGCTGATATGCTCGCAATGCCGCACGCCGGTGAGGATGATGATAAAGTCGTCCCCCCCCAGCCGGGCAACGGTATCGCTTTTTCTGAGGCAGTGCTCGAGCCGCCTGCTGACCAGTTTCAGCAGGTTGTCGCCGTAGGTGTGACCCAGCGTGTCATTGACCTGCTTGAACTGATCCAGGTCGAGGAACATGACGCCGAGGCAGTACTCTTCCCGGTGTGCCCGGGCAATGGCTTGGTTGAGGCGGTCTTCCAGGAGCATCCGGTTCGGCAGGCCGGTCAGGGAGTCGTAGTTGGTGAGTTGCTGGATGGCGATCTCCGCCTGGCGGAGCCGCTGTCGGGTGCCAAGTTCCTCCATTGTCCGGTCGATGATCGCCGGGAGCCGGTCGAGAAGCATGGTGTCCTTCACCAGGTACTCCCGCGCTCCCCGCTTCATCATTTCGACTGCCAGGGTGGCATCGTCCCGGCCGGAAATGACGATAAACGGAATCTCCAGACCGCTGGCGGCAAGAAGGTCGATCAGTTCTGAGCCGCTCATGTCGTGGAGCGGATAGTCAATGATGATGAGTTGTGAAGGGGTCTAGAAGATGGTGTCGACGGCATCTCTCCCTGAAGCGAAGGTGAGATACGGCACTCCCTTGCGCTGCAGGGCCGAGCAGATGAGACGGTTAAGCCCCGCGTCATCTGCGATAACAGCTATTGTATACCCTGTTTCGGTCATTAGATTCTTCCGGCAGGAGGACTTTGCCGCATTCGGTCTGATGCGTACCGTTTTCTGGTTCAGGTCAGCTGCTGTGCCGACGTCCCCTGGGGCCTTTATCCCGGTACATTCTGGCATCCGCTTTCCTGAGAGTGGTGAGCAGCTCGCCCCCTTTGAGGGCCGTTGCCCAGCCCAACGAGAGCGATACGGACACGTTTCCCTGATCCGGTTCAATGGCGGTCAGGCGGTTTTTTGCCCGATCGACGGCGCTCTTTGCCGCGGCTTCGTCGGTATTGGGGAGGAGTACGGCGAATTCGTCACCACCGATGCGGGCCAGGACATCCTCCGAACGAAAGGCATCCAACAAGGCCGTAGCTGCGGTTTTCAGCATCCGGTCACCGGAGGCGTGCCCCTGGGTATCGTTAATCTTTTTAAGACCGTCAACGTCGGCCATGACGATGCTGACCGGGAAGCTGCGGCTTTTGATCAGGCGCTCAAGTTCGGTGTCGAAGTAGGTGCGGTTGAACAGGCCGGTCAGCGGGTCGTGGGTGCTCATGTAGAGCAGCTTTTCCTCGAAGAGCTTCCGTTCGGTAATGTTTCTGCTGACAATGGTGATGCCGTCAAAAGAGCCGGTGGGGTCGCGCCGCATGGAGACCTTGGCGCTGTACCATTCATTCCCGTCCGGGTAGTTCAGCACATAGTCGAACGCCTGGACAGCACCGGTGTTTTTTACATCGGCAATGGCCTTGGCCATCTGTTTGACCGGTTCCACCGGCAGGCCGATCTCCCAGTACGCCTTGCCGAGGAACTGATCCTTTGACATGAACAGGCGTGCCTGATTCTCCGGTTGGTAAAAGTCGATGAAAATGCCGTTTTTGTCGAGGACGAAAATCAGATCGTCAAGGGAGGCCAGGGTCGAACGGAGTCGTTCTTCGCTCTCCCGCAGGGCCGCCTCGGCCTGCTGCAGACGCGCCTCGGTCTCCAGGTCGTGCATGACCCGGCTCACCACCGGGACGAGTACCTCCAGGAAGTTTCCGTCCTTGACCAGGTAGTCACGTGCTCCCATCTTCATCATGTTTACCGCCAGGGAGGTGTCTTCGCTGCCGGTGATGATGACGAACGGCGGGAGGAGTTTCAGCTCTTTCAGTTCGGCGACCAGTGCGGCACCGGTTCGGTCCGGCAGCGTGTAGTCAAGGAGCAGGAGGGTCGGACGGTGGTCGGCAAGCAGGTTTATCGTTGCGCTGCCGTTGGCGGCGTGGATACAGGAAAATCCATGTTTGTTAAGGGAGATACATGCCAATCGCGCAATTCCGGGATCATCTTCCACGATCAGGATGAGCGGGCACGTATTTGCTGCCTGAGCGTCAATCATCACCGGACTCCGTCATTGAGGGCTGTTTTTGCGGTAAACGAAAGACTATGCATATGTCGAGGTATCGGTGGGTAGTCTGTGCTTTTGATTTTTTCCGCGCTAGTCTGTGTATCCATTGCCGTTTGTAGCGTCCGACTTCATTTTTAAAAATTAAATCTATAGCATGTTTGAATGATTTAATAGCATATTTTTGCGCCGTTTGCAGGCGGCGGACAGAGAACAAAGATAGGTAATGCCAGTCTGCCCATGGTTAGCACCGTGACGGAAATGTACAATGTATGCCAGTGGTGGTGTTTTATGCCCATAACGCAGTTCATTTGCCAATGGGATAAATTGTTAATTTCTAACGTTTAATTATTGACAGTCATGGTTCCGAAAAGATATGTTTATAACAATTTGCTGCCGTTCCAATCGGTTGCCCTGGTAACCGCCGGTCTTTTCACTACCTCTCCGGGCTGTAACTACGTTTGATAAAGGTTGCCATGAAGCTCGTCAAGACCTTAAAACAGGCGCTGGTGATCAACTCGCTCTTTGTGGCGCTTCTTCCGATGCTGGGTGTTGGTTTCGTCTCCTATAAGCTTTTCGAACGCGACTTTCTCGAAGATGTCGGTAGTGACAATATGGCCCTGGCAAAAATCCTGGCCAGAGAGGCATCCGACTATCTGAGCCTCTTCAGGGAACAGGTCACCACCATTGCCCGAACTGACCGGTGCAGCGATACGGCCGTCAGTCCCGGTTCCAGGGTTGCCGGTGAGCCTGATGTGCTCTGTCTGGTGCGTCGTGACGGTACCTCCCCCCTGTTCGAAAAGATGGGGGAACGGTTCGGGCTGGCTCACTTCGCCGGGGACAATGAACTGTTCGGCAAGGGACGACCGGCCCCGCACCACTGGTCCGATGTGTTCGTTTCCGTAACGACCGGCCTTCCCGCCGTGAGCCTGGCGGTGTCTGTCGACGACAATCGGTCCGTGGTGGGGAGCGTTGGTCTGCAGCGGCTCGACAGCATGGTCATGCGGGTCACCAAGGATCAAAGGTACGCCTACATCGTTGACCGGCAGGGCAGGTTAGTGAGTCACCCCGATTCCACCCTTGTCAGGAAGCGATACGACGGTTCGAATCTGTCGGTGATCAGGAATGGGTTGATGGGGAAATACGGTACCTACCGGTATACCTTTCAGGGGGTCGACCGGATTGCCAGTGTTACGGTTATTCCGGAAACCGGCTGGCTGCTGGCTGTGGCCCAACCTGTCGAACAGGCCTTTGCCCCGCTCGGGAAGGTGAAGGTGGCCTTTGTTGTCGGACTGGTGGCGACGGTGCTGCTGGCTTTGATCAGTGCTCTTTGGAGTCTGAAGCATCTTCTCCGGCCTCTTGATACCCTTGGCCGCAATGCCCAGTTGATCGCCGCAGGTGACTATGGGCTGAAGACGCAAACGTCGGGGTTCGAGGAGTTGGATCTCCTGGCAGATCGTTTTATTCTGATGGCCGAGGCGGTGGATCAGCGGGAGGAAGAGCTGATGCACCGCAATGAAGAGTTGACCATGACCGAAGAAGAGCTGCGACAGCAGATGGACGAGAGCATGCGGGGGCATGACGAGCTCTGCAAGGCACACCTTGCATTGCAGACGGTCGTGGACGCGTCGCCGGTCGCCATCTCCTGTCTCGGACTGGACGGGACAGTGGTCCTGTGGAACCCGGCCGCTGAAAAGACCTTTGGCTGGCAAGCCGCCGAGGTGCTGGGCAAGCTCTCGCCGCTGATTCTGCCGGAAAAACAGGATGGGTCGCGGCAGGTGCTGCAGGAAGTGCTTCGTGACGGGGTGGTTGTGGATAGGGAGATCCAGCGGGTGAGGAAGAGCGGCGAGACCATCGATCTGCGCCTGTCCGGCACTGCCCTTCGTGGTGGCGATGGCGTTCCGTATGGGATACTTGCCCTCTATGATGATATCACTGAGCGGAAACGGGCCGAGGAAGAGATCCTTATCCTGAATGCCGACTTGGAGCAGCGGGTCGCGGCAAGGACCGTGCAGTTGGAGGCGGCCAACCGGGAACTGGAATCATTCTGCTACGCCGTTTCCCATGACCTGCGGGCGCCGCTGCGTCATATCGACGGCTTCAGCCACGCCCTTATCGAGGACTGCGGCGCGCTGCTGCCGGCCGAGGGCCGGGATGATCTGGAGCGTGTCCGCCGGGCGACCGCCAGGATGGCCCAATTGATCGATGACCTGCTGGAACTCTCCCGGGTGTCCCGCGGTGAGATACAGATGAAAACGGTCGATCTGAGCGGTATGGTGCGGGAAATACTTGAAGAACTGGCCAAGGGGTGTCCGGGCAGGTCGGTCGAGACTGTCATTGCCGAAGGGGTGCAGGCCAACGCCGATCCTCGACTGATCAGGGTAGTCATGGACAACCTGCTGGGTAATGCCTGGAAATACACCAGCCACCATCAATTTGCACGCATCGAATTCGGGACAGAGAAACGAAATGGCGTAACAGTGTATTATGTCCGTGATGACGGGGCCGGGTTCGACATGGTCTATGCCGAAAAGCTGTTCGGCCCTTTTCAGCGGCTGCACAGTGTCGATGAATTCGAGGGAACCGGCGTGGGGCTGGCCACGGTGCAGCGGATCATCCACCGCCATGGCGGGTCGGTCTGGGGGGAAGGCGCACCGGGGGCGGGGGCGACATTTTCCTTCACCCTGCCGGGCTACGGGCTCGCCTGATGTGGGGAAACGAACACGGCCGGCGGATTGTCGCCGGCCGTGTTCGTTAGCCTATTCCGCTTTTTCGAAGTTCCCCTTCTCCTGACACTGGGGACAGTTCTGGGGTTTGCAGCGCCCTTCCTTGGTGTAGCCGCAGCTCTTGCACTTCCAGGTAGCCATTCCTTTCCTCCTTTATTTTGTCGTCTCCAGCCTGATCTCGGTTACCGGTCCGAAGGTAGCAAGTGGCTGGTCGAATTTCCTGTCGTCACCAACCACCATCAGTACCATGGCCTCGGGACGGAGATACTTCTTCGCCACCCGCAGCACGTCGTCCCTGCTGACCTTGGCGAGGTTGTCGCGGTAGTTCTCCAGGTAGCCGGCAGGGTAGCCGAAAAACTCCAGCCGGGCATGTTGATTGACGATCATGTCGGTCTTGGTGAAGCCGAACATGAAGGAGTTGATGAGGGAATCCCTGGCCTGCCTGATCTCCTGATCGGTCACCGGCTCACTGGTCATGCCGGTTATGATGTTCCGCATGAGGGAGATCGCCTTGCCGGTTGACTCTGATTTGGTCTCGGTTTCGGCCATAAAGGTGCCGGGAAAGAGGCGCCCCACATCCATATGGCTGTCGGCGTTGTAGGCGAGCCCCTGGTTGGAACGGATCTCGTTCGTGAGGCGGGAAGTGAAGCCACCTCCCAGGATATAGTCCATGACCCGAAGGGCGTAGAGGTCCGGGTTGCTCTTGTCGATCCCCAGGAGGCCCATCCGGATGACGGACTGGTTCACCTCTTTGCGGGCAAACAGGACGCCGGGCTTGTTCATGGCCGGCTGGGCAATGACGGGGAGGGGGGACTCCGCCCCTTTCCAACCGGCCATGAGCCGGTTCAGGGCGGCCAGAAGCTCCTCTTTGCGGAAGTCGCCCGAGACCGCCAGCATGATGTTGGCTGGGCCGTAGAACTGGCGGTGGAAGGCGATCATGTCATCACGGGTGATATTCTTCACCGTCTCGATGGTTGGGATACGGCCAAGGGGATGGCCGGCATAGACGGCCCTGGTGTACTCGCGATTCGCCACCCCTTTGGGGTCGTCGTTTTGGCGGCGGATCGCCTCGATGGTCTGGTTCCTTGCCAGGGCAACCCGGTCTTCCCGAAAGGTGGGGCGGCGCATGACGTCGACGAACAGTTCCAGGGTCCGGTCCAGGTTCCTGGTGAGGGTGGTCAGGGAAACCGTTCCCATTTCAGTGCCTATCCCCGATTCCACGCCCGAGGCCATGAATTCGAGTTCGGCATCCAGTTTTTCCGGGGCAAGGGTTTCCGTGCCGCCGCTCCGGATGACGCTGCCGGTGAGGCTTGCCAGACCGAGCTTGTCGGCCGGCTCATAAATGCTCCCGGTTCTGACGTAGGCGGTCATGTTGACCAGGGGGAGTTCGTGATCCTCCATCAGGTAGACCACGACGCCGTTATCCAGGGTGGCCCGATCGGCCTTGGGAATGGAGAACCGGAGAGGGGCAAAGGTGAGTGCCCGCGGGTCGACGGCCTTGGCCGGCAATGAGCAGCCGGCTGCAACGAGCAGGGTCAGGCAAAAGCCAAGGAAATGGATGACGGTTTTCATTGGTTACCTGCCCCCTTTTTGGTGATAAAGCCGACGGTCCGGTTGGTTTCCGTCAGGTAGGTCCCGGCTACCCGCTGGATGTCGGCCGGTGTTACCTTGGCCACTTTCTGCCGGTGTTCGATCAGGTAGCGCCAGGTGCCGGCAATCGCCTCATATTCGGTGAGGTTCCTGGCCAGGCCGCCGTTGGAGCCCATTTGGCGGACCTCTTCGTATTCCAGCCGGTTGAGGATCTGCTGCAGCTCTTGCGACGAGACCGGCTCGCTTTTCAGTCGCTCCAGTTCGTCGTAGATCGCCTTTTCCACCTCAGGGACGGTGTGCGGCGCGCGCGGTGTGGCGCTGACGATGAAGAGATTCGGGTAGCGGTGCCCCGGCGCCGTAAAGGCTCCGACTTCGGTCACCAGCTGTTTCTCGACCACCAGCTTCCTGAAGAGCCGGGAGGTCCGCCCCTCGGTGAGAAGCATGTCGATGACGTCGAAGACCAGATCGTCCCGGTCGGGGAGGGTCGGCTTGTGGAAACCGATCATCAGTTCCGGCTCGGCATCGCCGACGATCTCGATCCGCTTTTCACCCTGTTGCCGCGGTTCCTCCGCCGCCACCGGCGGTACCGGCGTACCGGGCTTGACGTCGCCGAAATAGCGCTCCACCAGTTTGATCACTGCGTCGCTCCGTACGTCACCGACGATGGCGATGATGACGTTGTTGGGCGCATAATAGCGGTGGAGAAACTCCTCGGTCCTGGTCCGGGTCAGGTTGGCGATATCCGAGGCCCAGCCGATAACCGGCTGCCCGTTGGGGTGGACCAAGAACGAAGAGGCCAGAAACGTCTCCCAGAGTTTTCCTTCCGGTTGGGCGTCATAGGAGCGGCGCCGCTCTTCCATGACCACGTCCCGTTCGGTATAGAACTCACGGAGGACCGGGTTCTTCATCCGGTCGGACTCGATGGCGGCCCAGAGTTCCAGCTTATTGGCCGGGAGATTGATCAGGTAGGTCGTGCCGTCCTTGCTGGTGAAGGCGTTGTAACCGACCCCGCCATTCTTGGCGTAGACCTGGGCAAACTCCTCCTTGACCACATACGTTCCAGCCTTTGCCTCAAGCTCCTTCAGTTCCTTTTCCAGCCTGGCAATCAGGGCTGTGTCTCCCTTATCCCGTTTGGCCTTTTCCAGGAAGATCTGCTGGGCTGTTGTCTCGATCCGGTCCAGGAGCGGCTTTTCCGCCTCGTAGTCCGTGGTGCCGAGGGTCTTGGTCCCCTTGAAGAGCATATGCTCCAGCAGGTGGGCGATTCCCCGCTCGTCACTCCGTTCGTCCACGCTCCCCACCTTGAAGCGGACCCAGGCGGCGATGGTGGGGGAGGTGTGGCGCTCGACGATCAGGAGTTTCATGCCGTTTTGCAGGGTGTGCTCGCGCACCCTGTCGGCCAGCCCTTCCCCCCGGGCCGGCAGGGCCACGGCAACGAGGATAACGAGGGCCACCAGGGTGCTGATGTGACGTTTCATGCAATCACCTCAATCGAGAGTATGGAACAGGTATGCAGCGGCTATTTATAGCAGCGGGGAGGGGGGATGTAAAGAGCGGCGAGGGGGGCTGCGATCGGACACCGGCTGGAAACCGGGGTCCGATCGCGGAGAGGCGAACTATTTCCTGTCCAGGGTCTTCTCCCCCGGTTTCCAGCCCAGCGGACAGAGCGACCCGGTCTGGAGCGCCTCCAGGACCCGGATGGTCTCGTCCACGCTCCGCCCCACGTCCAGGTTATGCACCACCTGATACTGGAGAATGCCGTTCGGGTCGATAATGAAGAGTCCGCGCAGAGCCACGCCGGCTTCGTCTTCCAGGACGCCGTAATTGCGGGCCGTCGTCTTGTTGAAGTCGGCCAGCAGGGGGAATTTGAGATCTCCCAGGTCGCCCCGCTTGATCCAGGCCAGGTGGGACCACTTGCTGTCGGTCGAGACGCCGATGACCTCGGCTCCCAGCTCCTTGAACTTTTCCAGGGCGCTATTGAACCCCTTGATCTCTGTCGGACAGACAAAGGTGAAATCGGCCGGGTAAAAGAAGAATACCAGCCATTTGCCACGAAAGTCGGCCAGGTTGACGGTCTTGAACTCTTTCCCCGGCACGGTGCCGATCACCCCCTCCAGGGTGAAGTCAGGCGCGGGCTTACCGACTTTGGCGATGGCCGGCGCTTCCCGGGTGGCCTTCGTTTCGGCGGCTTCAACTGGCCGGGAGAGGCACAACGACGCAAGCAGCAACGTCATGGCCAGTGCGGTCAAGCGGTGCGTGCGGAATCTGTATAGGGACATAGGGCGATCCTCCTGAGGGAAACTTATGGTTATGGACGTGACCCGGAAAAGCATAACGCAGCATCCGGGTATTACAATGCCGGAGTACGGAAAAAGCGATTCATTCCAGGGGCAAAGTGTGATAGAAGAGCCGTACGTATCGACCTGAATTCGTGAGAAAATGTTCACGATTGAGTGAAACCTACAATGCAAAGGAGATGCAGATGAGCGAAGAGCAGAATCCACGGGTAGTGCTGGAGACCTCCCACGGGAACATCACCATTGAACTTTTCAAGGACAAGGCCCCGATTACTGTCCGCAACTTTCTCACCTATGTGAACGAAGGGTATTATGACGGCCTTATCTTTCACCGGGTTATCAAGGGGTTCATGATCCAGGGGGGAGGGATGGATGCGGATATGCAGCCCAAGAAGACCCGCTTTGCCATCAAGAACGAGGCCAACAACGGCCTGAAAAACAGTCGGGGGACCCTGGCCATGGCCCGAACGGCAGTGGTCGACAGTGCCACGTCGCAGTTTTTCATCAACGTGGTGGACAACCCGTTCCTCGACTACAAGGGAAAGCGGCCGGAGGAGTTCGGCTATGCGGTCTTCGGTCAGGTGGTCGAAGGTATGGAGGTGGTCGATGCCATCAGGGAGGTGAAAACCGGCAACAAGGGGGGGCATGGGGATGTGCCTCTGGAGCCGGTAACCATCACCAAGGCCGGTGTGGTGGGGTAATGAGGCAGTGACTGGTGACTGAAAACAAACAAAAGGCCGTCGGAGATCCCGGCGGCCTTTTGTGCACCATGATGGCTTGTTTAATGTGTCGGCGCGAGGCGGTCAGCGCATCAGCCGTTTCAGGGCCTGCTTCAGCACGGCTTCCATCGGCATATCGTCAGGCGGTGCCAGCTCAGCCAGGACCTTGGTCACCAGCGCCTCCTTGTACCCCAGGTTGATGAGGGCAGAGGCGACATCGTCGAGCAGACCGCTGTCCGGTGCTCGTCCCGGGGCGGCCGTCTGTGGGGACAGCTCAAGCCCGAGTTTTTTCACCTTTTCCCTTAATTCCAGGACGAGACGCTCGGCGGTTTTCTTGCCGATGCCGGGAATGGCCGAGAGGCGGACAAGGTCGCCACGGGCAAGGGCGCCTGCCAACTCCTCGGCCTGGACATTGGAAAGAATATCCCGCCCCAGCTTGGGCCCGATGCCGGAAACCGTGAGCAGGAGTTGGAAAAACTGTTTTTCCAGGGGGGTACGGAACCCGAAGAGGTGGATGGCATCCTCTTTGACATGTGTGTGGATGTGCAGGGTGACGTTCGCCCCCTCTGCCGGCAGGTCGAAATATGTGGAAAAAGGCACCTGAACCCGGTAGCCGACACCGCCCACGTCGAGAACGATGGCTTCCGGCGATTTGTGGGCCAGGCGGCCGGTAAGTAGGGCGATCATGGGATGTCCGTGAACAGTGATGTGTGAACGGTGAGGGTCGAGGGCATTATTCGCTCCGTTTTGCCTGCACCATTGCCTTGAGAGTTGCCGAATTGGCGTGACAGATTGCCACGGCCAGGGCATCGGAGGCGTCGGCCTGGGCGATTTCCGGCAGGTTCAGGAGAATCCTGACCATCTGCTGGACCTGGTCTTTTGTGGCGTGGCCATGGCCGACCACGGCCTGCTTGACCTGCACTGCCGTATACTCGAAAACCGGCAGGCCGGCATTGACCCCGGCTACGATGGCCGCGCCCCGGGCCTGCCCCAGTTTGAGGGCGCTCTGGACGTTGTGGGCGAGGAAGATCTGCTCGACGGCCACTGCGTCGGGGCTATAGGTGGCAATGACCTGAGCGAGTCCCTCATAGATCGCTTTCAGCCGGTTCGGAAAGTCACCGGCCTTGTCGGTGAAGATGGCGCCGTTGTCGATATGAACGAGCCGGTTCCCGATCTTCTCGGCAATGCCGTAGCCGGTGATGCGGGAGCCGGGATCGATGCCTAATACGCGCATTACATCATTTTTTCCATCTCTTCGTCCGAGATGTCGAAGTTGGCGTACACGTTCTGGACGTCGTCGTTGTCCTCCAGACGATCCATCATCTTCAGCATGCTCTCCGCAGCTTTCCCTTCCAGTTTTATCTGCGTCTGGGGGATCATGGTGACTTCCGCCGACTCGGGTTTGAACCCCGCCTTTTCCAGCACCTCGCGCACCTCGATGAAGTTCGCGGGATCGGTGGTGACCTCGAACTGTTCATCCTCGTCGGTCACGTCATCGGCGCCAGCCTCGATGGCTGCCTCGAACAGCTTGTCAAAGTCGATCGATTTCGGGAACACAAGAAGCCCTTTTTTGTCGAACATCCAGGCAACGCAGCCGGCCTCGCCCATGTTGCCGTTGCACTTGGTGAAGATGCTCCGCACCTCGGAAACGGTCCGGTTCCGGTTGTCGGTCATCACGTCCACCAGGACTGCCACGCCATTGGGGCCGTAGCCCTCGTAGACGATTTCCTCGTACGTGACCCCGTCCATTTCGCCGGTGCCTTTTTTGATGGCCCGGTCGATATTGTCCTTGGGCATGTTTTCGGCCTTGGCTTTGTCAACCGCGGTCCGCAGGCGGGGGTTGCCGTTCGGGTCGCCTCCACCGAGCTTGGCGGCAACGGTGATCTCCTTGATCAGCTTGGTGAAGATCTTGCCGCGCTTGGCGTCAGCGGCACCTTTTTTGTGTTTGATGGTACTCCATTTATTATGACCTGACATCCCTCTCTCTCCTCCTGGAATGGTTGTGGACGTAAAAGCGCAAAATACTAGCATGGTAAAATCTGCCTTGTAAAGGATGAAAAATGCCGCTAAACTGCCCGACAATCGTTTGTACCTGCGAGAGTTGCGAGTCTGGTCCGGTTAGGGGGGGTGTCATGGAGATGGGTACTTTTTCGTTGTGCCGGCAACGCCGGGGCCAGGCGCTGGTATCGTGCCTGTTGCTGGCGCTCCTGCTCTCCGGGTGTGCCGGCACCGGCCGCTACAGCCGCGGACTTCCCCCCATCTTCAGTCAGGAGGAACTCAGCCGACCGTATGCAAAGGTCGGGCACCTGACGGTGAGTCGGGAGTGCTACGGGGCCCCGGCGGATCTCACTCCTGCCGATTATGACTGGGCATACCATGCGCTCCGGACCGAAGCGGCCAGAATGGATGCCGACGGTATCATTCTTCCTGAAGTCAAAGTGAAGAACGCCACGTATATATTTTTCCCCTCTTCAGAGATCAGCGCTCAGGCCACGGCAATTCGTTTCCGCTGAAAGATCTGACGCAACCACGCCTACGGCCAATGATTGCCCACCCATGCCGCCCCTGTTGCATGAGGTGGCAGGCTGAATCCCCCCCCGTTTGATTTCCCCCTTTTTTTTCGTTTACAACCGTTTGGTGTGCGCCAGCTGTAACTGTGCAGCACTGTTGATGAATTCGGACATGTTGCGGAATTCGTCATTAAATTTCAAACTCGTGTTTCCTGACAATACGTTTTTATAACCGGAATTTATTGCAGCAGCTCTCACATTAAAACTCCACTGAAAATAAAGGAAAAAATAAAAATGTATACAAAAAGCCAAAAACGATATTGACACATATAGAACGTAGTGTTAGAAATTCACCAAATCTTAACCATGCGTTTGTAAAACAATCGTTCTTTTGCAGTGAAAGCGGGATCTCCATGTTCAGGGACAAACGCGAATATACGGTGCAAAGTGTTGAGAATGCTCTGGATATTCTAGAGGTTCTGGCTGAGGGTACGCTTGATGCGACACTCCCCAGATTGTCCGAGACGTTGGGGGTCAGTCGCAATAAGGTGTTCCGGCTATTGGCCACCCTTGAGAGTCGGGAACTGGTCCAGCGGGAAGAGCAGAGCGGTGTATATCGTCTCGGGCTGGGGATGCTGGGGCTTGCGCAGCGGGTAGTGAACGGTGCCAGTCTCATTCGGCACGCCCATCCGGTCATGGAGACGCTGGCCCGCAAACATGACGAGGCGGTGTATCTGACCGTGCTGCAAGGGGAAGAGGTGCTGTTTCTCGACATGGTCGACTGCGATCAACCGGTCAAGGCGGCTGCCTTGGTGGGCAAGAAGTACCCGTTTTTTACCAACGCGGCTGGCAAGGCGATCAAGGCCCTTGAACCGGGGGATCTGCTGGAAAAGTTCTTCAAGAAGGTCCGTCGGCGCATGGATGCCGGCGAGGTTGCCAGGCTTGAATCGGAACTTTCCGAGATCCGGGAAAAAGGTGTGGCGATAGACAACGGAGGCTTGGGGGAGGGGGTTGTCGGTGTGGCTGTCGCTGTGCGCGACTACGCCGGTAAGGTGGTGGGGGCCATTACCCTGCTGGGACCATCGTTTCGACTCCTCACCGATCGGATAGAAAATGAGATCGTTCCATCACTGATGGAGGGGGCTGAGACTCTTTCCATGAAATTTGGCTACGCTCGGGTATAGTTCTTCAGTTAGTACCGAAACCATTTTCGGAAAGGAGGTTTGCACGCAGAATCCTCATTAGCGGGGGACGGGACGCCGTCTCTTCGGTTACAGAATCCAACAGAAAGGAGTAACGACCATGGCAGAGAAGCAGTATGATTGGGCAGCAATTGCCAAGAATCCGAAGTTCGTCGAGCTGCATCGCAAGAAGACCGTTTTTCTTTTCGGCTGGTGGATATTTTCCACTGTCTACTATTTCCTTCTCCCGATCGGAGCGGCCTATACACCGGGCCTCTTCAAGATCAAGATCATCGGCGTCATCAACTTCGGGTATATTTTCGCCCTTTCCCAGTTCATCGTTTCCTGGGCACTGGCCCATTACTACGCCCATGTGGCCAACAAAGACTTCGACCGGCTGACTCGCGAGCTGGTTGACGAACTCAAGTAAAGGAGGACTACATGATGAAAAAAATGTTCGTAGGTTTTGCATTAGCCCTCAGCCTGGGTTCCGTCGCCATCGCTGCCGAGCCGGCCAAGGACCCTGCCGGTGCGCCTGCAGCTACCGCTCCGGCTGCCGCCGGCGCGTCTGCAGTTGCCGCCCCTGCGGCCCAGCCCGCGGCGGTCGCCCCGGCGCCTGCTCCGGCTGCGCCGCTCAAAAAAGAGATCAAGGCCAACAAGGTCATTACTATCGGCATGTTCCTGGTCATCATCGCCATTACCATGGGGGTAGTTGTCTGGGCTGCCAAGCAGACCAAGACCGCGGCCGACTTCTACGCCGCCGGCGGTGGCATCACCGGCACCCAGAACGGCTGGGCCATTGCCGGTGACTACATGTCTGCCGCCTCGTTCCTCGGGATTTCCGGGATGATCTCCCTCTACGGTTACGACGGGTTCATGTACTCGGTCGGCTGGCTGGTGGCCTACATCACGGTGCTTCTGATCGTTGCCGAACCATGCCGTAACGCCGGCAAGTACACCCTGGGGGATATCCTCTCCTTCCGTACCGAGCCCAAGCCGGTCCGCGCCGTGGCAGCCATCTCCACCGTGGCCGTCTCCACCTTCTACCTGACCGCCCAGATGGTCGGTGCCGGCAAGTTGATGGCCCTTCTGGTCGGCATCCCCTACAAGACCTCCATCATTGGCGTCGGTATCCTGATGATCGGCTACGTCGTGTTCGGCGGCATGACTGCCACCACCTGGGTCCAGATCATCAAGGCCGGCCTGCTCATGTCCGGCGCGGTCCTGCTCTCCGTGCTGGTGCTGGCCAAGGCGCATTTCAACCCGATTGGGTTCTTCTCCGACATCGTCAATAACCCCAACATCCAGGACCACGTCTCCAAGCTCGTCCTGAAGGATGGCGTTATCCTGAACGGCACTGATGCAGGTCAGCGCTTCCTGGAGCCGGCCCTCTTCATGAAGGCGCCGCTCGACCAGATCTCTCTCGGTATGGCCTTGGTGCTCGGCACCGCCGGCATGCCTCACATCCTGATGCGTTTCTTCACCGTGCCGACTGCCCAGGCTGCCCGCAAGTCGGTCATCATCGCCATGTGGATCATAGGCATGTTCTATGTCGTTACCACCCTGCTCGGCTTTGGCGCCGCCATCAACGTCACCCCGCAGGTGATCACCTCGGTCGACGCCGGCGGCAATATGGCCACCCTGCTCCTGGCACAGCAGTTGGGCGCCGATATCTCCCCGATCGTTGGCGATATCTTCCTGGCCTTCCTCTGCTCGGTTGCCTTCGCCACCATCCTGGCGGTCGTCTCCGGCCTGGTTCTGGCCGCCTCCGCTGCTATTGCCCACGACATCTACGTCAACGTGATCAAGGATGGACATGCTGACCAGCACGAGCAGGTCATGGCTGCCCGCGTTACTTCCCTGGTGGTCGGCGCCGTCGGCATTGTCATCGGCATCGCCGCCGAGAAGCAGAACGTAGCCCACCTGGTGGCGTTGGCCTTTGCCGTCGCCTCCTCCGGCAACCTGCCGGTTGTGGTCATGTCGCTTTTCTGGAAGAAGTTCAACACCGCCGGCGTCATCTCCGGCCTGCTGGTGGGCACTATCGCCTCCATCGCCCTGGTCATGGTTTCCCCCAACATGACCTATCCGAAGACCGTGGCCGCCGGCGCACAGAAGGTCATCACGGCCATGGAGAAGAAGCAGGCTGCCCTGCCTCCGGGTGCCACCCTTGACGAGAAGGACACCAAGGCACTCGAGAAGGCCAAGGTGGACTATGAGAAGAACAAGGACGGCAAGTCGATCCTCGGTCTGGACAAGCCGCTTCTTAAGCTGAAGAATCCGGGCATCATCTCCATTCCGCTCGGCTTCCTGGCCGCGATCCTCGGCTGCCTCGCCTTCCCGAGCCGCAAGTCGGAAGAGATGTGGGACGAAATCTATGTCCGTCAGAACACCGGCATTGGCATGGCCAAGGCTATTGACCACTAAGATGCGGGCATCCTTTTAATCTTGTGATACAGTTGGGGAAGGCTTTGGCCTTCCCCATTTTTTTCCGAGACGTTTGATGGATATGATTGCAGAAAACGATCAGCAGTTTATTGACGACGTGATGGAGCGGGTCCGCTCTTTTCTCACGCAGTTGGAGCGTGGCGAAACGGTTCTGGTGCTGCAGTCGCTCAAGGATGCGCTTGACCAGGAGATCGCGTGGGCTGTGGAGGATGCCGCCCGCAGAACGTCGCTCCTGTCCGAAATCGCCGGCTGCGGCGATTATGGACGTCTGGCTGAAATCCACAGCGAATTCAACACCCACGAGATGGATGCGTTTCTCAAGATGCAGTCGGTGGTTGACCTGCATCGCCACTGTACCGACTATCGGGATCTCCTGGCCGGCAGGACCGTCTATCTGGTGGTGCAGAGATC
>JAJZTK010000069.1 GCA_021849045.1 Deltaproteobacteria bacterium
GGAAGGACGAGGACCTGACCCAGGAACCGGAGATGATCAAGGCGTTCCGCGACACCTGGGAGCTGGGGATTCATTCGTACCTCACCTACCTGCGGGACCGGCTGCTGTTGGCGAAGGATCTCCTCTCCGAGTCGGGGAGCGTGTTTGTGCAGATTTCGGATGAGAATGTTGATTTGGTCCGTTCGTTAATTGCCGAGGTTTTTGGAAGAGACAACTATGTCTCAACAATTGCCTACAAGACAGCGGTTAGCATGAGTGGTCAGCTCATGGATCAGAATTTTGATTATGTGCTTTGGGTTGCCAAGAATAAGACGAAGTTGAAATTTCGACAGCTATATATTCCTACAACCATTGGCGAGGAAGGCGCTTCAAGGTATGTTTGGTTGCAGTCAACAGACACGATGCAGCAGCGCTTAATGACTTCCGACGAGCGAGAAAATCCTGAGCGTATCTCACGGGAGTGGCGCGCCTTCAGGGATCAGGGCTTAACATCACGAACAGGGTCCGAAACAACCATAGTTACGTTCGAGTACCAAGGTAAGGAATTTAGACCATCAACTGGTGGCTGGCGAACTGGAGCAGATGGCTTGCGGAGAGTCGCACGCGCTGACAGACTGCTTACTACTGCCCAACGATTGAACTTCAAAAAATATCATGATGATTTTTCTGCAATAGCTCTTGCTGGGCTTTGGTCGGATACAGGAGGAGGGATTACCAGCCGCTCCGATCCTAAAATTTACGCGGTGCAGACATCTACGACCGTCATCGAACGCTGCCTCCTCATGACCACCGACCCCGGCGACCTGGTGCTGGACCCCACCTGCGGCTCCGGCACCACCGCCTATGTGGCCGAGAAGTGGGGCCGGCGCTGGATTACTTGCGACACCTCGCGCGTGGCGGTGACCCTGGCCAAGCAACGGCTGGTGACGGCAAGCTACGACTATTTCGAGTTGCGCTACCCCCATGAGGGGCTCAAAGGGGGCTTCATCTACAAGACCGTCCCCCATGTCACCCTCAAATCCATCGCCAACAACCAGGAGATCGACGAGATTTACGAGCGGCTGCACCCGGCGGTGGAGAAGGCGCTGGCAGACCTCAATGCGGTTCTCGTAGGGGCGACCCGGCGGGTCGCCCAGACCGCAACCGATGCGCAAACCGGGCGAGGCACCGCCTCGCCCCTACAGGAATGGACCGTCCCCTTCGACTTCCCCGCCGACTGGCCCGAGTCTGCCCGCGCCCCGTTCGTCACTTTCCACAAGACCCGCCAGGCCATGCAGAAGCAGATGGACTTCTCCATTGCCAGCCATGCCGAGTCCGAAACTCTCTACGACCAGCCCCAGCCGGACAAGAAAAAGTTGCGCATCACCGGGCCGTTCACGGTGGAGGCTGTGCCGTTCCCGACGGTGCTGTCGCTGGACGAAAGCGAACACCAGCAGGAGGCTGACGTGACCATCGCCCGCTCCGGCGAGTCGTCCCGTCAGCACCAATGGCGCGACGAACTGCTCAAAACCGGCATCCGCGGCAAGGGCGGCCAGATGCTTCGATTCGCCGAACTGGAGACCCTCCCCGGCACCCGCTACCTGCACGCCAGCGGCCACCTGGCAGGAGAAGAAACGCCCGGACAAGCCGGGCTGGGGGGCGAACGGGTGGTGGTCTCTTTCGGTCCGGAGCATGCGGCACTGGAGCAGCGCCAGGTGGAACTGGCCCTGCGCGAGGCGGGTGAGCTGTTCCCGCTCCCCAAGATGATCGTCTTCTGCTCCTTCACCTTTGACCCGGAGGCGGCCAAGGATATCGACCAGCTCAAGGGGATCACCGCCCTCAAGGCCCAGATGAATACCGACCTCTTGACCGAAGACCTGAAAAAGGCCCGCTCCGGCAACCAGAGCTTCTGGCTGATGGGCCAGCCGGACGTTGAGGTGCGTAAGCTGAAAGACGGTGCCTGGCAGGTGGAAGTTCATGGGTTTGACTACTTCGATACGACGAAAGGCGAACTGGTCTCCGGCGGCAAGGGAAAGATCGCCATGTGGCTTCTGGACACCGATTACGACGAGCGCTCCCTCTTCCCCCGCCAGGTCTTTTTTCCCATGGCAGGCAAGGGCGAAGGGTGGCAGAAGCTGAAAAAGGACATCCGGGCCGAGCTGAACGACGAACTGCTGGGGCAGTTCCACGGCACTATCTCCCTCCCCTTCGAGGCGGGCGACAACCGCAAGGTGGCGGTGAAAATCGTGGATGACCGGGGTATTGAGAGTTTGAAGATTATTTCGCTGGAGGATTAAGCAATGCTTATTACTCGGATAGAGTTAAGAAACTGGCGTAATTTTGCTCACATTGATGCCAAACTGAGAGAAACGGTGTATCTCATCGGTCCAAACGCATCCGGCAAGTCCAACTTTCTTGATGCACTCCGTTTTCTGCGAGATGTGGCCAATCCTAGAGGCGGCGGCTTACTGGCAGCGATTGCCGACCGTCAAGGCATGTCAAAGCTGAGAAGCCTTATGGCACGTTCCAAGCCGGAGGTTGAAATATATGTTGAGCTTTCTGATGATGTGGATGATGCGACTCCGTTGTGGAAATACAGGCTTGCATTTACAGCAGAAACATCTGGGCATCGCCGCAACTTAATCACCAAAGAATCTGTTTGGCATAGAGAGCAAGGGGAGCTACTTAATCGTCCTGATAAATATGATAAAAAAGACAAAGAACTATTAACCCAAACAGCACTGGAAAATATTCACGCAAACAGTAGTTTCAGGGAGATAGCAAAGTTTTTTAGTGCGACCACGTATATGCACCTTGTGCCTCAGTTATTACGGTATCCCGAGCTGTCTTCTGTCACTGCAATTGACGCAGATCCTTTCGGTCAACGATTTTTGGAGCGGATGGCCAAGTTTAAAGATTCGACACGGGATAACTATCTGAAAAAAATGGAAGAAGCTTTGAACTTAGCTGTTCCACAATTGAAAGATCTTAAGTTTATACGTGACGAAATCGGGCGCCCTCATCTGGAAGCAAAATACAAACATTGGCGCCCTGGTGGAGCACGACAACGCGAAGATCAGTTTTCAGACGGAACGTTACGCTTGATAGGGTTGATATGGTGTCTTTTGGAAGGGCACTCGCCACTCTTGTTGGAGGAACCTGAACTGTCTTTGAATGACGCTATTGTGGAACGGATTCCGGTACTCATCGATAAGTTGCAGCGTAAGCGAATGCAGCAAGTTTTTATGACCACCCACAGCTATTCCCTACTTGGCAACCCAGGAATCGACGGTCGCAATGTCCTGGTTTTGGAACCGAGTGCTGAGGGTACGCAGGTTCGTGGAATATCCAAAGATGAAGCTATTCTGCTCAGATCAGGGTTGTCTATTGCTGAAGTCCTCTTACCAAAAACTCGGCCCGAATCAGCCGAAAAAATCACCCTGAGCTGAGATGGCAGACTTTATTATTGCAACCGAAGATCGTCTCAGCGAGACAGTGGCTGAACGGCTAATTACCGAGACAGGACACTCTGTTGCAGCTAAGATTCCTAAAGACCGGAGAAAGCATGCAGGATTTGGCTACCTGAAGACTCGACTCCCTGATTTTATTGCTTCATGTCAAGGAGGACTGAACTTTCTGCTGTTGACGGATTTGGACACTAGACCATGTCCGCCAGACCTGCTGGACGACTGGCTAGGGGCGACCACCAAGCCCGATAGCCTGTTACTACGAATAGCGGTAAGGGAAGTAGAGGCTTGGGTACTTGCTGACCGTCCTCAATTTGCCAATTGGTTGGGTGTTTCTGAAGATATCGTGCCGGTTGCTCCGGAAGCCTGTCTTGACCCAAAGGCCGATTTGCTGAAACTTGCAGCAAAATCTAAGAATCGTGATTTAAGGGAAGGACTGCTTCCCAAGAAAGATGCTGCCAGCAAGATCGGCTTGGAATATAACGATCTATTGTGCGAATTTGTGTCAGGACAATGGCGTATCGAAGCAGCTTCCCAGCTTGCACCAAGCCTTGACCGGACTATCCGCCGTTTGCGGGAGTTCTGCTGACATGACCCAATCACTCATCATCAACTCCCCCTATGAACCCCCGAGCCAGCACTGGCAGCAGGCCCGCGACGGCTCGCTTGCCCTGGTCGAAGAGCGCCGTTCGGCCGGGTACGAGATTTTCGACGTCCGCTACAACACCAAGCGCACCGAACCGCTGGAACTGGTAAATCAGATCCGGCAGCGGGTTGGCGGGTGGCGGGCGGCCGGCTATCCGGGGGTAACGAGCATTACCCGGCGGCTCCTGGAGTACTGGCACGACCGGGACGCGCGGCAGTTTCCCTTCTATTTCTGTCAGCTGGAGGCGATGGAGACGCTGATCTGGTGGGCGGAAGGGGCGGCGGAGCACCGGCAGGGGATTCATCTGCCGGGCGACGGCGGCTCGTGGCAGCGGCTTTGCAGCAAGATGGCCACCGGGACCGGCAAGACAACGGTGATGGCCATGATCATCACCTGGCAGGTGCTGAACGCTCTTACCTATCCGAAGCGGGCCAGGGATTTCTCCCGTGCCATATTCATCGTGGCGCCGGGGATTACGGTCAAGGAACGGTTACGGGTGCTCTATCCGGGTGAGCCGGACAACTTTTACGACACATTCGGTCTTTGTCCCTCCGAGGCGTTGCGCCAGAAACTGAACCAGGCGGAAATCCTCATCGAGAACTGGCATAGCCTGATGCCGCTCAAAGCTTCGGAACGGTCGGTGGTGAAGAAGGGGGCCGAGAGCGACGAAGCGTTCACCCGGCGGGTGCTGGGGAAGCTGGCGACCTGTCGCGACCTCGTGGTGATCAACGATGAGGCGCATCATGCCTACCGTATCCCGGCGGAACTGAAGATCAGCAAGAAACAGGCAGCCGAGCAGGGGATCGACCTTGACGAGGCGACCCGCTGGATCGAAGGGCTCGACCGCATCCACAAAACCCGGCGCATTCGCTGCTGTTTCGACCTCTCCGCGACGCCGTTCGCCCCAACCGGCAAGGCGAGTAGCGAGGCAGGGCTCTTCGGCTGGATCGTCTCTGACTTCGGCCTCAACGACGCCATCGAAGCCGGTCTGGTCAAGACACCGCGGGTGGTTATTCGCGATGACGCGCTGCCCGACACCAAGACCTACCGCTCCAAGCTGTACCACATCTACCGCGATCCGGAAGTGGCCGACGACCTGAACCGCAAGGCGGAAAGCCATGAACCGCTCCCCAAGCTCATCCAGGACGCCTATACCCTGTTGGGGGCCGACTGGCGGGAGACCCTCCGGCAGTGGCAGGAGGTGGGGCACCCCTCGCCGCCGGTGATGCTGACGGTCTGCAACCGGACCGAGACTGCCGCCCGTATCGAGCATTACTTCCGCAATGGCGACGCCCACTGGCCAGAGCTTCTGGCGCCCGAACGGACCCTGCGGGTCGATTCCAAGGTGTTGGAGAAGGCCGAGATTGGTGAGACGGCTGGCAGCGACAAGGATTACGAGGAGACCCTGCGGGCCATCGTTGCTGCCGCCAACATTCCCGAGACGCGCAAGGAGCGGTTGCGGGGGCTGAAGAAGGAAGAGTTGCTGCGGGAGATTGTCGATAACGTCGGCAAGCGGGGCGCGGCCGGCCAGGACCTGCAGAAGGTCATTTCGGTTGCGATGCTTTCGGAGGGGTGGGACGCCAAGAACGTCACCCACATCATGGGACTGCGGGCCTTTACCAGCCAGCTCCTCTGCGAACAGGTCATCGGCCGGGGCTTAAGGCGCGTTTCCTACGAAACGGACGAGAACGGCTTGTTCCTGCCGGAATACGTTAACGTCTTCGGCGTACCGCTGTCCATCTTTCAGACGGGGGACGACGGCGGCCCGCCGCCACCTCCACCCAAGCCGAGCACGCAGATCGAATCGCTGCCGGAGCGGGCCAGTCTGGAGATCCGCTGGCCTAACGTATTGCGGGTGGATACGGTGGTCAGGCCGACCCTGTCTGTCGATTGGACCCTGGTTGAGTCGCTGACCCTTGATCCTGCCCAAACGCCGATCAGCGCCGAACTGGCACCGGCCCTCGGTGGTGCGGCGGACCTGAGCAAGGTGCACGCCATTGATCTGGAACGACTCCCAGATGGCTTCCGTTTGCAGCGGCTGACCTTTCAGGCGGCGCGCAAGGCGTTTGAGGCGATGCAGGGGCGGTTCCATGGGGGACGAGATTATCTGATTTTCCAACTCATCCGGCTCGTGGAGCAGTTCTTCGCTTCCGACCGGCTGCATATTCCGTCACTGTACCACCAGGACCCGCTGCGCAAGCGGATTCTCTTCGCCCTCAACATCGACCTCATCGTGCAGCATCTCCTGCGCTACGTGACCGAGCAGAACCGGGAGCGGCTGGAGCCGGTCTTCGACGAAGAATCGCCCATCGGTTCCACAGCTGCCATGCGGACCTGGTACACCACCAAGCCGTGCCATCCGACCCGTCGCTCCCAAATCAGCCATATGGTAGCCGACAGCAGTTGGGAGCAGTACACCGCCAACCTGCTCGATCAGAGTAAGTGTGTGGTGGCCTACGCCAAGAATGACCATCTTGGTTTTCAGGTCTGGTATCTCTGGAACGGCGTCCGGCGCCGGTTCGTTCCCGATTTCCTGGTCAGGCTGGCCAACGGCAAGATGCTGGTGCTGGAGATCAAAGGGGAGGATTCGGAGCAAAACCGGGCAAAGCGCGAGGCGCTGGATGTCTGGGTCCGGGCGGTCAATGAGCGGGGCGGCTTCGGTGTCTGGTGCTGCGACGTGGCCTTTATTCCGGCTCAGATTCAGGACATCGTTAACGTGAAACACTGAGGAGGGCAACCTGCCGGAAGGCACCGTTGCAGTAACTCGCAATAGCATTGCCGGCTGAAGTGTGGTAATAAATAACAACTTGGAGGTACGGCATGAAACATTTTATTGCCTTTGCATATGCGCTATTCGTACTATTGGCACAGATGAGCCACGCCGTTCAGGCGGCAGAGCCTAATCTGAAAATTACCGAGCTGGCGGTGACCACCAAGATCGTGCGGAACAAGCCGATCGATTCGGTCCACCGCATTTCGTCGGCGTCGGTAAAGGCCCTCTACTGCTTCACCCGCATTACCGCACCAGAGGATACGGATACCACCATCAAGCATGTCTGGTACCGGGGTGACGAAAAGGCGGGAGAGTATGAACTCCCGGTGAAGGGGGAGCACTGGCGCACCTTCAGCAAAAAAGAAATCCAGCGTGGGTGGGCCGGTGATTGGCGGGTGGAGATTCTGGACAGTGACGGTAACCTGCTGAAGACGGTCAAGTTCCGGATAAACTGAAATAAACGGAGGGGGGAGACGATTCCCCCTTTTTCTATGCTGGAGGAATGACCGAGTAATGCGCTGGCTGTATGTGATGATTCTGGTCGTAACGACCTTCCTGTTCAACGGTCTTGCGGTTGCCGGCAACGGTCCGCCGGCGGTAACGCCCGTCAGCGAGCGTATAGATCAGCTCATGGCAGGGGCGATGGGTAAAGGTCTGATTGCCGGCGGGGTGGTGCTGATCGGCAATCGCGACCGGATACTGTTCGAAAAGCCCTATGGCCGGGTCTCTTCCGACCCTCACTCCCCACCGGTCACCAACGATACCATCTTCGATCTCGCCTCTCTTACCAAGGTGTTGGCAACAACCCCGGCAATCATGAAGCTGGCCGAAGAGCGAAAACTCTCCCTGGTCGACCCCCTCACCCACTGGTTTCCCGAATTCGCCGGCAAAGGCAAGGACGAGGTGCTGGTGGTGAATCTGCTCACCCACACCTCGGGACTGGACGACTTCGGCCTGAGCTCTCTGGCGCCGATGCAGAGCGCCGTCGAGGGAGCCGCCGGGCAAAAGCTGAAAGGGGAGGTGGGAAGCCGTTTTCGTTACGCCGACATCAATTTCATCCTCCTGGCCGAACTGGTCCGGAGGGTGAGCGGCGAGCCGCTGGATGTCTATATCCGCAGGCAGTTCTATGGCCAGTTGGGGATGAACGACACCATGTTCACTCCCGGCGCCGTCCTGCATTCGAGGATTGCCGCCAGCCCCTCGGATCGGAGTCATCTGGCCGGTCAGCCTCAGGATTCCCTTGCCCGGCTGTTGGGCGGCGTGGCCGGTCATGCCGGGCTCTTCAGTACCGCCCGCGATCTTGCCCGGTTCTGCCGCATGGTTTTCGATGAAGGGGTGCTGGACGGGATACGGGTGCTGGAGGAGCGGACGGTGCGCCAGATGACCGCCCCGTACTTCTCCCGTAAGGGCCAGGTCGTCCGGGGACTCGGCTGGGACATCGCCTCTCCCTTCTCGTCCCCGCGGGGCAACGGCTTCTCCCGCAGTTCCTTCGGCCATACCGGCTACTCCGGCACCTCCCTCTGGCTCGACCCGAACGCAGGGATTTACGTGATCCTCCTGACCAGCCGCCTGGAATACAACAAGACCCACGAGTTCAGCCAGTTGCGAGGCAGCCTGTCGAGCCTGGCCGCAGAGCTCTATGGCGTACCGCCGGCGCTGCGTGATCTGGAAGAGCTGGCCGGTGAGTGAGTGTCGGCGACATCGTAGGGGGCATGCTGTCTCCCCCATAGTTGTTCACTGGAGCAATAACAAGCCAACGATGGGTTGACATGATGTCGCCACGTCGTAAAGGGAGACGGGATGTTTCATCGTAGATGCGCCACCGGGGTCTGTGCCGGCATTATCGGCCTTGCAGTTGCCGTCGTGTCCCTTCTGTCACAGCCGGTCCTGGCCGAGACCCTCTTCGATCGGTCGCTGCGCCAAGTCACCAGCCGGGCCGCACAGTCGGCACCGGACGATTTCTCCTTTGTCATGCTCGGCGACAGCCGGGGGGGTGACAAGGTCTTTACGGCGGCGCTACGGCGGGCGTCCGCTTTCAAGCCGCTCTTCATCCTGCATGGCGGGGATCTTTCGGATAACGGCACAAGTAAAGAGTTGGACCACGCACTACAGCTCATTGAGCGGACCGTGCCCGGCCTGCCGGTGTTCGTGGTGAAGGGAAACCACGAGCGGGACCGGGCGCTGTTCGAGGAAAAGATCGGCCCGCGCAACTTCAGCATCGATATTGCCCGGCTCGGCTTCAAACTGGTGGCAGTGGACAATTCCCGCAATAGTCTCGCAAAGGAGGAACTGGCCTACTTGCGCCGGCAGCTCTCCCTGCGCTCCCCGCTGGCTTTTGTGGCCATGCATGCGCCGCCCGGGACAGAACGCTGGAACTGGCATACGTTCAACGAGGGGGCTCCGGAGCTGATTCGTCTCCTTAGCGGCGAAGGGGTGACCATGGCCTTTTTCTCCCATGTGCACCAGTTCGACCGGGACATGATCGGTACTGTGCCGGCCATCATCAGCGGTGGTGGCGGTGCGCCCCTGGTAGGGCGGGAGTTGTTCCCCGGCGAACCGGTCTACCACATCGTCGTGGTGCGGGTCCGCAAGGGGATTGCCATGGCGGAGATGGTACCCGTTCAACCATGAATATTACCCTGGCCTCTCTGGTCCTGGACGTCACCCTGACCGCCCCGCTCAGGAGCCCGGCCGCCCCTTTTGCCATCCGCACCTTTTTCCCCGCAGCGTTCAAAAGAGCTGGCGACCGACTGCACGAGCCATCCTGGTGGCAGGCGACGTTCGGGCAGCAACTCAGTCCGGACCCGGAAGCGGTCCGTCGCTACCAGAAGCCGCCTCTCCCCTTTGTCTTCGATCTGCCGTCGCTTTCAGCCGGCCACCGGGGCGCCGCTGAGCTGGGTCTCACCCTGGTCGGCTCGGCAGTCAACCATCTTCCCGCGTATATCCTTGCGCTACGGCTCCTGTTTGCGGATGAAGCCTTTACTGGCAGGTTCCCCGCCCGCCTCGACGCCATAGTGGCGCTGGACGCGGTTGGCAGCAGGACCCCCCTCTGGCGGAATGGTGGCGAACCCTCTCTTTCCGGGGTCCCTCTTGTTGCCGCTTCCCAACTGACCGACCGGGAGCTGGCAACGCCGGACCAGCTCCACCTGGAGATCCTTACCCCCTTGCGTCTGCTGCAGGACGGACACCCATGCCGGGAGCCCGGTTTTTCCCTGCTGGCCCGTTCCCTGATGCGCCGTGTCTCGGCCCTGGCCTATTACTACGGTGGCGAGGAGCTGAATATGGATTTTCGCTGGCTGGCGGAGCGGAGCGCATCGGTGGCAACCGTCCGGAGTGGGCTCTGCTGGGCCGAGTGGGGCGGTGGTGTCCAGGGCGTTGTCGGCCGGATCGAATTCCGGGGGGAACTGCTTGATTTTCTGCCGTTCTTTCGGCTCGGCGAGCGGCTGCACGTGGGGAAAGGGGCCTCCTTCGGCCTGGGGCGCTATTCCATGCTGGCCGAACTGTTGTAAACCGGCCAGGAACCGGTACACTGTCCAAGGAATCTCGTAACTCGACAAGGAGTGTCCATGGCCCAGTCCATCTGGAAACCACTGCTTTTGGTCATGCTCATGGTGCTGGCCATGAATCTGATCTATGCCTATGTCGCCAGGCAGGCACAGGGCTCGGCCGAGATCAGCTATAGCCGCTTTCGCCAGGAACTGACGGCCGACAATGTCCGGTCCGTGACCCTCAAGGGGAGTGCCATCAGCGGAGAGTTCCGCGTGGCGACCAAGGTGGTGCAGACGATCCAGGGGAGCGATGTCACGCGGAACGTCCCGGCCTTTACCACCGTCCTGCCGTCCATTGCCGATACCAGCCTCATGGCCGACCTGACTGCCAAGGGGGTGGAGGTCAAGGCCATATCCACGGAAGTTTCCATCTTTAGCAACCTGTTGATCTACCTGCTGCCGTGGGTGCTGATCCTGGGTTTCTGGTGGTTTGGCATGCGCAACGTCCGTTCCCAGGGTCCCGGCGGGATGCTGGGCGGATACGGCCGGTCTGGCGCCAAGGTCTATACTGCCGGGGAAAAGGTGAACGTCACCTTCGAGGACGTGGCCGGCATGGAGAGCAGCAAGCAGGAGCTGAGGGAGGTTGTCGACTACCTGAAGGATCCCAAGCGGTTCCAGACCCTGGGGGGAAAGGTCCCCAAAGGTATCCTCCTGGTCGGTCCGCCAGGGACCGGCAAGACCCTGCTGGCGCGGGCCGTGGCCGGCGAGGCCGATGTCACCTTCTTCAGCATTTCCGCCTCCCAGTTCATCGAGATGTTCGTCGGGGTCGGCGCCAGCCGGGTACGGGACCTGTTTGCCGGCGCCAAGAAGGCGGCACCGAGCATCGTCTTCATCGACGAACTGGATGCGGTCGGCCGGAGCCGGGGGGCCGGGTTCGGCGGCGGTCACGACGAACGGGAACAGACCCTGAACCAGCTCCTCTCCGAGATGGACGGTTTCGATCAGCACGAGGAGGTCATCGTCCTGGCGGCCACCAACCGCCCGGACGTTCTCGATCCGGCCCTGCTCCGGCCCGGGCGGTTCGACCGGCATGTGGTGATCGAGCGTCCGGACTGGCGGGACCGGGAAAAGATTCTCCGCGTGCATAGCCGCAACGTTCCCCTTGCCCAGTCGGTCGACCTGGCGATCATCGCCCGGGGGACGCCGGGGATGACCGGCGCCGACCTGGAGAATCTGGTGAACGAGGCAGCCATCATGGCGGCCCGGGAGGGGGCCGGTGCGGTCACGATGACCCACCTGGAGCAGGCCAAGGACAAGATTCTGATGGGGGGGGAACGGAAGATGTTCATCTCGCCGGATGAGAAGCGGATTACCGCCTTCCACGAGGCAGGACACACCCTGGTGGCCAGGCTCCTCCCCGGTACCGATCCGATCCACAAGGTCACCATCATCCCCCGTGGAATGGCCCTGGGGGTGACCCAGCAGCTTCCCGTGGACGACCGCTACCACTATCCCAAGAGTTACCTGGAGAACCGGTTGGCCGTGGTCATGGGGGGGCGGGTGGCCGAACGGCTGGTCTTTGGCGAGGTATCCACCGGTGCCCAGAACGACCTGAAGGTGGTGACCGACCTTGCCGAGAAGATGGTCTGCCAGTGGGGGATGAGTGACAAGGTGGGACCGATGACCTTCAGCCGGGGGGAGGAGCACCCCTTTCTCGGTCGCAAGCTGGCCGAGGAAAAGAGCTTTTCCGAGGCGATGGCCTGGCGGATTGACCAGGAGATCAACGCCTTCATCCGGGAGGCGGAAGAGAAGGCCGAACTGGTCATTACTGCCAATCGGCCGAAACTGGACGCCCTGGCCGCTGCCCTGGTGGAAGAAGAGACCCTGGACGGCAAACGGGTGGAAGAGATAGTTGGCTAAGGGGCTCGAGCGATTTGCCGGCTAAGCCCCGATCAATATGAACAGGAGGAAGTTCAATGGACGTGCTGGAAGCGATCGGAACCAGAAGAAGCGTGCGCAAGTTTTCGGACCGGCCGGTGGAGCCGGAAAAGCTCCGGGCGGTGCTGGATGCGGCCCGCCTGGCGCCGTCATGGGCCAACCTGCAATGCAGTCGCTACGTGGTGGTTGAGGACCCGGCAATGAAGGCCCGGATCAGCGAGCTGTCGTACGTGGAGTCGTACTTTGCGACAAAGGGGTACAAGACCAATCCTGCCCAGCAGGCGCTGGCCAACGCGCCGGTGGTGATCGTTGCCTGCGGGGACCCGACCATGTCCGGCGATCTTCGGGGCCAGGAGTACTACCTGACCGATGTGGGGATTGCCACGGAGAACCTGATGCTGGCCGCCCATGCCCAAGGGCTGGGGAGCGTCTTTGTCGGGGTCTTCGACGAGGAGCCACTGGGAGAGCTGCTTAACATCCCTCCAGGGATGAGGATTGTCGGGCTCTTCCCGCTTGGTTACCCGCTGGAAGCGGCAAAGTCCGGGCCGTCCCGCAAGCCGCTGGAGGAGATCGTGTACTACGGAACCTGGAAAGGGTAATAGGGAGGAGACGAGAGTCAGGGGGAGTTTGAAGCCCCTGACTGCTCAGGCTGTTGCACGTTCTTTCTGCAGAATCTGCCGTACCCGGTCAAGCAGTTGCTCGGCCGTGAACGGCTTTTGCAGGAAGCTGTGTTCTTCTTCCAGGGTACCATGGTGGAGCACGAAGCTGTTCGTGTATCCGGACATGAACAGTACCGGTATGTCGGGAAACTTTTCCTGCAGACGGTCGTACAGCTCCGGCCCGTTCATGTCCGGCATGACGACATCGGTCACCAGAAGGTCTATGGCGGTAACGCCGGTTGTCAGCTCCAGCGCCTTGGTTGGCGAGGTGGCAACCACTATGTTGCTTCCAATGGAGCGCAAAAGCTCCACCACCATTTCCCGCACGAGCTGGTTATCGTCGATCACCAGTATCGTTTTCCCTGCCAGCTCGCTGAAATCGGCTGGTGACGGCATAGGTGCAGTTTGTTCGCGATCATCCGTTGTCCGGGCTTCAGGCAGCAGAATGGTGAAGGTCGATCCGGTGCCGACCCTGCTTCTGACCTTGACTGATCCTTCATGTTGCTTGACGATTCCGTAGACTGTGGCGAGCCCCAGCCCGGTGCCCTGACCGACCGGCTTGGTGGTGAAGAACGGCTCGAATATGTGGTTCAGCACCTCATCATCCATCCCCCTGCCGTTGTCCGATATGGCCAGCAGGATGTAGGGGCCGGTTTTCATCCCCGGATACACCTTTGTGTACTCTTCATCCAGGATGACATGGCCGGATTCGATAGTGATCGTGCCATTGCCGGAAATGGCGTCCTGGGCGTTTACCGCCAGATTGAGCAGGATCTGTTCGATCTGCCCCCGGTCGGCCCTGATTCGGGTTGCGGAACCGGACAGCCGCAGGTCGATTGCGATGTTTTCCCGAATAGTGCGGCTGAGAATTTCGCGGAAGGCAACAATGACCTGGTTGAGATCGAAGGGCTCCACCCGCAATACCTGCTTCCGTCCGAAGGAGAGCAGGTGGCGTGTCAGCTCCCCGGCCTTGAACGCGGCGCTTAGTATCCCCTCAACCTTCCTGAGGTAGGAAGGGTCGTCGCTGACGCCTTGTTTCAGCATCTCCGCATAACCGATGATCGGGGTGAGCAGGTTGTTGAAGTCATGGGCGATGCCACCGGCCAGCTGGCCAATCGCCTCTATTTTCTGGATATGCAGCAACTGTTCTTCCAGCACCTTCCGCCGCTTCTCCTCGTTGACCCGGCCAATGGCGATGCCGGCCAGGTGGGCTGCCGACTCGGCCACCTGTATCTCCTCCGCCCTCTGTTGGCGTGGCTCCCGGTAGTAGATGGCCAAGGTTCCCAACAGGTTTCCGTCTGCGGACAGGATAGGCTCCGACCAGCATGCCCTCAGCCCTTCATCTCTGGCCGGCTTGAAACCTTTCCAGTACGGATGTGTCTCGATGTCCTCGACCGCAACCCTTTTGCGCAGGAATGCAGCAGTACCGCAGGAGCCCATCTTGTTGGCGATCCGCAGGCCATCGACCGCCCGGTTGTATGCTTCGGAGAGACCGGGAGACGCTCCGTGACGCAGATGGCCGGTACCGTCGGCAAGCATGATGGAGCAGAGCGAGCCGGGAAGTTCCTGCTCGACCAGGCGTACGATATGAGTCAGCAGCGAGTCAAGCGGTGTGCCGGTGGCCATCTCCTCCAGTATCTTCGACCGCGTCCGGGTCCGCAGCTCGTCCCGTTGCCGCTGGGTGATATCCCTGACGACGGTCAGAATCATGGGCCGCCCTTCGCTGGTCATGGTGCGGGCCCGCACCTCCACCGGCACGATGGCCCCTTCCTTTGTCAGGTAGGCCGAATCGAAAATCGCCTCGCCCACCTGTTCCAGCAACCTGATGTTGCTGGTGACCTGTTCGGCATATTCCGGTGGTTTGAACTCCTGCAGACGCCGGCCCCGCAGCTCGGTTTCCGCATAGCCGGTGAGCTGGCAGAGCGCCTGGTTGAAAGAATGGAGCCGGCCATCAAGATCAACCAGCAGGATGGCATCGTTGGCCGCGTCGATCTGTGCTGCCTTGGTCAGCAGCTCGCTCTGCTGTTTCGAGAGCATGCCGTGGGCATCACGCAGGTGATCCAGATGGCGGAACAGAAGCCCGATCAGGATGGCGACCAGCAGAAAGAGCGCTATCGCAAGGCATGCCTGCATTCGTCCAGTGACCAGCCCGCAGGTGGTGGCAAGTATCACTGTGCCGACAATGACAATGATGGCGAGTCTGACACTTGTCTTGAACTGGTCGATGTCAATCGCGGTCATCTAATCCCCTACATGCGGAACTGGGCGACTATCTGCTTCAGTTCGGCCGCCATGCCGGAAAGCTGGCTGGCTGCAACCGCGGTCTGATGCGAACTGTCCGCAGCATGGCTGTTTACGTCTGAAATCTGGTGCATCCCCTTGCTTATCTCGTTGGTGGTGGCGGTCTGTTCCTCGGCTGCAACGGCAATCTGGTTGATCTGGCTGGCGACGTCTCCCACCTGGGCGAGGATGTCCTCCAGCGCCTTGCCGGACCGGGAGGCGTCTTCCGTCCCCTTTTCCACCTCCCTGACCCCTTCCACCATGGCCGCGACCGCCGATTGCGTTTCCTGCTGAATAGTCTTGATCATTTCGCCGATTTCGTGCGTGGCCTTGGTGGTACGTTCGGCCAGCGCCCGCACCTCGTCGGCCACCACGGCAAAGCCCCGCCCCTGTTCGCCGGCCCTGGCCGCCTCGATAGCCGCATTCAGCGCCAGCAGGTTGGTCTGGTCGGCGATGTCCTCGATGGTCGCGACGATTTCGCCGATCTGATCGGAGCGGGTGCCGAGAGACTCCACGGTCCTGGCGCTCTCCTGCACCTTCTCGGCAATTCGCGAAATACTTAAGACCGCCTTGCCAACCACCACTGAGCCGCTTTTGGCGGTCTCGCCAGCCTGTTTGGAGATCTCCACGGCACGCAGGCAGTTTTTCGAGATCTCCGAAGAGGTAGCGGCCATCTCCTCGCAGGCGATGGCAATGGAAGTCGATTGCGAAGCGGCCCGTTCCGTCCCCTCGACGATGCTTGCCGAAGTCCGGTTCAACTGCTCGGCCGAGGAGGCGACCTGCACGGAGTTCTGGTTGATCCGCTCCACTATCGCCTTCATGTTGTCGAGGAAGCGGTTGAACGACCTGGCCAGGGAGCCGGATTCGTCATGCCGGTCGACGGTCAGGCGCCGGGTCAGGTCCCCATCGCCGCTGGACATCTCGTCAAGGTTTTTCGCCACGTACCCAAGGGTCCTGGTGATGCCGCGGCTGACAGAATAGGCAACAAGCAGGCTGAACAGGGCCACCAGGAGATTCAGGCCGAGCAGCATCCAGCGGATGGTGTTTACGCTCTTCTGGACATCATCAACATAGATCCCGGTACCGAGCACCCACCCCCACGGCTCGTACTTCTTTACAAAAGAGAGCTTCGGATACAGTTCGTCGGTCGTCCCTCCCCCGGCTTTCGGCTTTGGCCACTCGTAGGTGACAAATCCCTGCCCGGCCCGTTCTGCCACATCGTTAAAGGCGACAAACAGGTTTTTCCTTTCCAGTTTCTCCAGCCGTTCGGGAACCTCTCCGCTCATGCCGGTTGCCTTGTTGAACTTCGGATCGTCGAGTACCTTCCCGTCCAGCGCCGGCACGGTCGGGTGCATGATCATCCGGGGGAACGGCTTTCCCAGGTCGTTGATCCAGATATACTCCTTCTGCTCGTAGCGCATTCTGGAAATGATCTCCGTTGCCTGTTTCCGGGCCTGTTCCGGAGGCATGCTGCCGGCCTTTGCATAGGCGTCATACTGTTCGATGATCGCCATGGCCGCCTCGATCTGGTGGCGGGTGGCATCCATTTTTTCCTTCATGATCTTGTGCTCAAGGAACGGAAGCAGGTAGCAGAACAGCCCGAGCATCATGACGAGGATACTCGCCACCGTGATGAACATGATCTTGTACTGGATGTACCAGTGTCTGAAACGTTTCAACTGCATGAACAGCCTCCTTTGGTGTTGTTGAAAGATATTCGTTCAGGCAAACAGTTCGCCCAGCTTTCGGCCTATCTGGCTTGTGGTCAGTACGAAATCGACGCAGCCGGTCTCGACGGCCGCCTTGGGCATGCCGAAGATGACGGATGTCGACTGGTCCTGGGCAATGGTTATGCCACCGACCTTTTTGATGTGGGTGATCCCTTCCGCTCCGTCCCGCCCCATGCCGGTCAGAATAACCCCTGCCAGCTTCCCTCCGTTGTGCGGCTGGGCAGAGTTCATGGCCACGTCGATGGAGGGGCAGACCGAGTTAACCTTTTCTCCTTGGGACAGACGTACGGTCCGGTTGTTGCCCAACGTGAGATGGAGCCCTCCGGGGGCAACCAGGGCCACCCTGTGCTGAAGGGGTTCTCCGTCGATGGCGAGACGCACGGGTATCGACAGGAACCGGGAGAGCGAAGCGGCAAAGGACTCGTCGATACCTTTGGTGATATGCTGGACGATCAGTACTGCCGCATTCAGGGGGGGCAGGGTCGCGAACAGTTCTTCGAGGATGCGTGGCCCACCGGTAGACGATCCTATTATCAATAAGTTACTGCACTGCATACCTACTCTCCGTATCGAGCGGCCTCGTCAAGGTAGCCGAGATACCTCTTTACCGCAGCCAGGAATTCATCGGGGATGAACGGTTTGGTGATGTAGTCGATCACAATTTCCTGCAGCCCGTCCATTCCCTCATCGGGGATATCAACGGCAGTAAGCATGGCTACGATATTCCCGTGGATAAGACCGGCACGTTTTATTTCACGGATGGTTTCCCAGCCGTTTTTGTCCGGCATCATCAGATCCATCAGGATCACCCCGCGAAAGCCATTTCTCAGGTGATCCAGGCAGGCGCCCGCACCATCGGCCGTCAAGACGTCGATGCCGTTGGTTGTCAGCAGGTCGCAGACCAGGCTTCTGATAAACTCCTCGTCGTCGACAAGCATTACCTTTGGTTTCGGAGAGCCGTTCCCGATTGCTGGGGTGGATTCTGTCATGCAACACCTCCGGTCTTAATGGCGGGTCTGTTCACTCATCAGATGCTTGCTACTACAGTGTCCTGATGGCGCTCGTATATGTCAGGGTTTTGGGGACAGTGAGGTCACAAGGGGCTCTATGCTTTCTGGATTCTGGAGATATCTTGAAATTGGCTATCGGTATAACGTGGTTACATTGTTTTGGCGATCAATGCGAATATCTTAATTATCGGCAGGCAGGCGGGAACTTTAACTAAATGTGAACAGCGGAGAGTTTGGTGTCGTGCGGCGATCAGTGGGGGGGCAGAGAAACAAAACGAAATTTCAGGTATGAGCGTGCCGGTCGGCAACTACGCATGTTTTGGCACTGTGCGATTTTTGAGGGAAAAGTATATGACGGCCGAAGCGCTGCCGCTTCGGCAACATAAAGCGGTTGCGCGGTATCTTGCCGAAGGGGCGGATACCGGCTACTCTTTACATACCAACGTGGCAATTTCTAGTAGATGATGATATACCCGTGGTCTGTGGCGATCTTGGAGATCTCCAAGGGGTCATTGATTCTATAGCTCTTCCCTTCCAGGGTGAAGGTGTAGGTGCCGTCCTCGTTCCTGGTGGCGCTGTCCATCAGGGTTTCAAACAGTGCGGTCTTGACCATGCCGGTTCCTCCTGACCGCTTCTATACCACACTATTCCGGGCCGCGTAAAGAGCCTGCCCGGATTCCGGTTTCGGCCGGGCAGAGGAGACTACATGCACCAGCAGCGTCAGAGCGGCATACTGCTACATCCCACGTCCCTTCCCGGGCCGGGTGGTATCGGCTCCTTCGGGATCGAGGCGAGGCATTTCGTGGATTTCCTGCAGGATGCCGGCCAGTCCCTCTGGCAGCTCCTTCCCCTGGGGCCGACCGGTTACGGCAATTCTCCCTACTCCTGCTATTCGGCGTTTGCCGGGAATCCTCTCCTGATCGACCTGCGGACGCTTGTTGCCGAAGGTGATCTGCTGCCGGAAGAGATAGTCGACACCCTGCCGACGGAGCGGATCGATTACCAGGCGGTGACCGGGCACAAATTGAGTGCCCTCCGCAGGGGTGCAGAGCGCTTTTTTACCGCTGACGACCGTTCCCGGAAGAAGGATTTTTGGCACTTCTGCGACACCACGTTCTGGCTGCACGACTTTGCCCTGTTCATGGCCCTGAAGGAGCATTTTGCCGGCAAGGGATGGAACCGCTGGCCTGCCCCTTTGGTCCGTCGGGATGCCGACGCCTGCAGTGAGTATTCCCATCTCCTCGGCCACGCCATCGGTATCCATAAATACCTGCAGTGGCAGTTTTCCCGCCAGTGGCAGGCCCTGAAGCGTTACGCCAACGAGCGGGGAGTCAGGACCATCGGTGATGCGCCCATCTTTGTCGCCTTTGATTCGGCCGATGTCTGGTGCAACCAGCATCTCTTCCGGCTCGACAAGGCCGGGAAACCGTTGGTGGTGGCCGGTGTGCCGCCGGATTATTTCAGCAGGACCGGCCAGCGCTGGGGCAATCCGCTCTATGACTGGGAGCGGTTGGCGGCCGACGGTTACGGCTGGTGGATCGCCCGTCTGAAGAGCGATCTGGGTCTCTACGATCTGGTGCGGATCGATCACTTCCGGGGATTCGAGGCGTACTGGGAGATCCCGGCCACGGAAAAGACGGCAGTGAAGGGGGAATGGGTCAAGGGACCCGGCGAGGCGCTGTTCCATGCCTTCCGGGAGACGATCGGCAACCTGCCGCTGATCGCCGAGGACCTGGGGGTCATCACCCCGGAGGTGGAGGCGCTGCGCGACCGGTTCGGTCTGCCCGGGATGAGGATACTGCAGTTTGCCTTTGATTCCGGCGCGGACAATGCCTACCTTCCCCATAACTATAGTAGGAGCAGCGTGGTCTATAGTGGCACCCATGACAACGACACCACCCGCGGCTGGTTCAACGGGCTGAACGAACGTCAGCAGCGCCGTGTCTGCAGTTACCTCCGCTGCACCCCGCAGGAGGTGGTCTGGGAGATGATCCGGGCTGCGCTGTCATCGGTTGCGCGGCAGGCGATCATCCCGATGCAGGACCTGCTGGAGCTGGACAGTTCGGCGCGGATGAACGTGCCTGGCGTGGCTGAAGGGAACTGGACGTGGCGGATGCCCGAAAAGGTTCTCGGGAGAGGGTTGGCGGGTCGCCTGGCCGAACTCACCTCCCTGTACAACCGGGGAGCCGGCCGGTGAAATAAGTTGTTGACTGTGTAACTGCGAACTGTTTATAGCTTATTTACGCACAAAGTCGGGAAATACTATCGTGAAGGAGACGTTATTATGGCTGACAGCACACTGAAGTTCGACACCCTGGCCCTTCATGCCGGACAGACTCCGGATGGCACCACCCTGTCCCGGGCCGTCCCCATCTACCAGACCTCCTCCTACGTGTTCAAGAGTTCGGACCTGAATCCGTGACCGTTCATTGAACGGACGGGCTTTGTCCCCCGCTAGGGGGTATTTTCGATCTTGGCCGGGAGAATCCTGTAAATTTTGGCCGCTCAGCTTGACCTGTAGGCCCTGTTCTTTGT
>JAJZTK010000070.1 GCA_021849045.1 Deltaproteobacteria bacterium
AAGTGAGTTTTGGTGGGTGACAGAATAGCTGAATTGTCAAAGAACTTCAAAATGTTAGATGCTGCTTTTAGATAGTTTCTGAATGTAACGTCACGGATTCAGGATATATTCTTTGAAATTTGGAGACGCTATTCTTGAAAGAATGGTATGAGTGACGCAGCGGCGGAGGACAGGCGGCAAGACTTGTTAGACTGGAACCGACAGCCAGGACCAGAAAGCCCGATATTTTCATGGAGATCGGGCTTTTCTTTTGCCTGGGGGAGTGGCAAGGGAAGTGAAAAACGGCAACGTATTGCCATCAACAAAAAAGGCACTCACAATATGATTTGTAAGTGACTGAATTTTGTGGCTCCCCAACCGGTACACTCAGCAAAACTTTTTCGCAAATCATTTCGGGTTCCGAATGATCGCTCTCAAGAAAAACCATCCGAGAACTGAATACAAGTTTCAAAGAATTTGAAATGAATCACCGCTTCCACATGTTAAGCATCGCGACAATGGGAAGCATGGCGCGAGCCCCCAACACTACAGCTTCAAGAGGATTGTAACCCGGCGATACTGAAATCTTAGTCTCCGACTGGATTATTCCCCGCATACCAGCCAGCAGGGAACCTCCTCCAGTTAAATGGATCCCGTTGTCAATTATTTCACTACCGAGGGAATGCGGCACATCCTTGAGAAATGTCTTTATCATGTTGGTAATTGTCTCGAGTGCCGGCCTAACTGCTTGCCGTGCTTCTTCCGGGCTGATTAATGAGACTACGGAAGAGGCTGTGTTTTCGGAGGCAGTATAAGCCTTCCTTGCGTCATAACTCTGATTAGCCAGTCCGATACGCATAATTTCCTCTGCATGATGTTTGAGGATTCGCAAATTCCGCCGCCGGTATACCTCTGCCTGTATCGCTTTTCGTAATGCACAGCACCCTCCTCTAACGGCTGCGGTGCCGACAATTTTACCAGACCTGATAATAGCACAGTCAGTTACCCCTTCGCCGATATCAACAACCATCTGCGCATACGGCGAAGCGATATCGACTCTACCGCCAACTGCTGCGGCAAGCGGTTCCGGGACGACAACGACTGACGATGCGCCAGCCTTGGAAACGCTCTCGACAATAGCCTCCCGCTCGCTGATGCTGGCATCGGTTGGTGCACATACCACTGCACGAGGGCGCAGGATCCCCATTGATCTTGTTTCTGACAGAATCGGCTCAAGAATCGCCACCACTGCTTCTATGTTAACAACTACACCTGAACAGAGTGCAGAGATGGTACCTGTTTCAGATGGGCAAACTATCGGCCCATGCAATTTGGAAGCAACCCTGATTGTTGCTGTGCCCAGGTCTATGGCGATATCGGGTCGCCAGACCGGGCGACCCCACAACTGTGCCATACCACTCCTCCGCTTGTGTTACTAATTACTTTCCACCCAAGGATTCGAATTTCTCTGTGCGGGAAAATATCCTGTATAAAGAGCTATAAATGAAAGTCCCCGGCGGCCTCAGGCTGGTAGAGTATTTCTTCAATTTTGAACTTTTTTGCTGCTGAGCGAATATTCCATTCTATGGTGGCGCCGACAGAATAACCAAGAGTTGCAGTGCCGATGGGAGAAACCACAGAGATCTTTCCTTCCTGAATATTTGCTTCCTTGGGGAATACCAGAGTTAAGACCATCTCCTTGTCGGTATTCAGGTCGCGCAGCCTGAATTTGGAGTTCATTGTTACAATGTTCGGAGGAATGTCTTGCGAGTCAACAATCTTGGCTACCGATAACTCCTCTTCCAGTTTTTTGAGATCATCGCGGTCTCGATAGTTGAACTCCTTCGCTAATTCGAGTAGATCTTCGAGCCTCGATACGTCGTATTCAGTTATGTATATTGTCCTTGCGTCCATAATATAAGTGTCCTTTCAATAATAATCCTGCAATCATGCTGTGCTATGGAACTAAAACATCAGCAAGCCATCTAAAAACCCGCGCAACCGGCCTACGCCATGTGATCATTTGAGACCCGTGCGTTTAACCATTCCTCCATCAACGTCACCCAAAGGGTGAGTCAGGATAAATGCCGATCCATCTATCTCTTGGGCGACAAACTTTACGCTGCCGATCTCAAGCCGGGTAACAACACAATGCAAAATATCCTGCTCCGATCCCGACAAGCCGCGACGACCGGTGTAGATAGTAACGCCATGGTGCAATCGGTTAACGATGGCATGCCGTATCGCGTCGCTCTGTCTTGATATTATGATAACAGCGGTGTACTCCTCGATGCCGTGGATCAGAAAATCAATGGTTTTCGAGGCAGCCAGGTAAGTAAGAATTGAATAGAGTGCTGACTCGATCCCAAGGATAAATGCTGCTGCCGAAAAGATGAAGACATTCAGGATCAGTATGACATCGCCGACTTTCAACAGGTGTGAACTCTTGCTGATCAGAACTGCGGCTATCTCTGTACCATCGAGAACAGCACCTCCTCGTATCGCGAGCCCGATGCCCGCCCCGATAAAAAAACCTCCAAATACGGAGGTCAATAGCTTGTCAGGGGTAATGTCAGGGAACTCGACCAACGCAATGCATACGGCTAGTCCGGCTATAGCCAACGTACTTTTAAATGCGAACCTGCCGCCAATCTGTCGATAGCCGAGAGCTATGAACGGGAGATTGATAAGCAGAATCAGGATCGGCAGCGGGACTCCCAGCACCTTTGACAACAGCATGGAGATACCGGTAACTCCGCCATCGATAAAGTAACTGGACATCAAAAATCCCTTCAACCCCATGCCTGCCGAAAAGATTCCGAGGACAATCAGTGTGGCGTTAATGACTTCCCGTTTCAGAGATTTCATGTTGACAGTCCCTCAATAACCATAAAAAGTGTCCTGATTAGAACTAATCTTCCGCCCGCTTGAAAAAAATCCCCTCCCCCCTGGCGGGGGAGGGTGATGGTGGGGGGGAAGTTGCCACGAAGTCCGCTGGTTGCAGCTTCACCCACCCCCCCGCCCCCCTCCCGTCAAGGGAGGGGGAGAGTGTGTTGCGGAAGATTGGTACTAATCAGGAAAAGTGTTAGTTGTTCCGCAGCTTGCATGTTTATTGACTCCCAACTTCTGTCTATGGCGTTTTCACTGGAGATTCTTCCAACCTTACGGAACTTCCCCGCCGATTTTCCAATTCCGCAACAATCGGACTCGCGATGAATATCGACGAGTAGGTGGCAATGACTACTCCGGCAACCAGGGCAAGTGCAAAATCATGGATGACTTCGCCTCCGAACAGATATAGGGATATTGCAGCCAGGAAGGTGGTCAGTGACGTGATCACGGTCCGTGACAGCACTTCATTGATGCTCGTATTGAACAGATGCTCCATTGGTTTGTTCAGGCTCTTGTCGAGGTTTTCCCGTATCCTGTCGAAGACCACAACCGTGTCGGTCAGCGAGTAGCCGGCAATTGTCAGGACAGCTGTAATAAACAGCAGGTTGATCTCCTTGTTCATGACGTAAAACAAGGCAACCATCGCCAATACGTCATGAAGTGTGGCGACTATGGCACCAACACCGAATTTGAAATCAAAACGCCAGGCAATATAGATAATAATCCCGACCATAGAGAGCCCCACCGCTACCAAAGTATCCATCTTGAGCTTGTCACCAATAGAAGGACCGATCTCCGTGGAGCTTTCTACGACATAGTTATTGCCGGGCAACTCTTTCTCGAATACATTGTTGATGGTTTCAGCAACATTCCCAGTTGCGATGCCGGTCTTGCCGACCTTGATCAGCAGCCGGTTCCCCTCTTTGATCTCCTGCAACTGTGCCTCTTTAAGGCTGTTCCGGGCAAGAAGTGCCCGGGCCGTTTCCAGAGGAACAGGCTGACTGAATTTGAGCTGTACCGATGTCCCCCCTGAAAAGTCGATCCCCATATTGGCGGCATTTCTGGATATCTGCACAATTCCGATAATCCCCGCGATAGCGATAATAGCTGAAATAACGAAGGTGACCTTTCTCATGCCGATAAAGTCGATCTTGGTATTTTTGATAAATTGCATTGTTTTCTCCTATATGCTGAGCCGCTTGACCTGAAAGCGGTTGAGTATGCTGTCAAAGACCACCTTGGTTGTGACAAGCGAGGTAAAGAGATTGATTAAGACGCCGAGGCTTAACGAAACGGCAAAGCCCTTGACCGGTCCGGTGCCGAACTGGAAGAGCACTGCCGCAGTTATTAGGGTGGTCACGTGTGAGTCCATGATGGTCAGGAAAGCCTTGTCGTAACCGGCATCGATACTCATCCTGGGTGTCCTGCCAAGCCTGATCTCCTCCTTCACCCGTTCAAAAATAAGGACGTTGGAATCAACCGACATGCCGATCAACAGGACGATGGCAGCAATGCCGGGCAAGGTCAGCGTTGCCCCGAGTGCCGCAAGCGCTCCCATGAGATAGAGAACGTTCAGCACCATGCCGAGATTAGCCACCAGGCCTGCCACCCGGTAGTAAATCACCATGAACATCACTACCAGGCCTACGCCGACCGCTCCAGCAAGCAATCCTTTGTTGATCGAATCAACCCCTATGGAAGGCCTGACCATAACATTCTGAACGATCTTTACCGGAGCTGGAAGCGAACCTGCGCGAAGCACAATCGCCAGGTCCGCAGCCTCTTTCTCACTGAAGCTCCCTGAAATCTGAGCACTGCCGCCGGAAATCCGCTCGCGAATCACCGGCGCCGAGTAGACAGTGCCATCCAAAACTATGGCGAACCTCTTCCCCACATTGGCTGCGGTCACTTGATCGAACAGTCTAGCGCCGGTCGAATTGAACTCTATTGATACGTATGGCTGATTGTACTGTGAATCGATCCGCACCTGAGCATCGGTGAGAAGGTCGCCAGTGATTGCAGCTTTTTTCTTCACAACAAGTGGGGCATCCGTTACTACGCTGCTTGACGGGTTGGCTACCTTTTCTATCAGGATTTCATCATCCTCCGGGATGGATCCTGGTGTGGCAGTGGCGCCGCTGATACCTTCATCAACCATCTTGAACTCAAGGCGCGCAGTCTTGCCAATCAACTCGATGGCTCGCTTGGGATCCTTGATTCCCGGCAGTTGAACGACAATATGGTTAACCTTCCCTTTGAATGGTCGGCTCCGATACACCGAATTGATCAATCCTGTTGCGGATGGTTTCGAGTGCCTGAGCTACTGCCTTATCCTTCCTGTCCTGAACAATGCTTTTGTCCATACGTAGCTGGAGGACCACGAATTCCTTATCTTCAAACGGAGGAATCAGTTCATACTCGGGGTACTTATTCTTGATCAACTGCTGAGCACTTTCAGCGGTTCCCTTGTCGTAGAGCGTTAACTGCACCAAGTCTTCGCCAATTCTGGCAACCTGCTTATAACGGACATGCGCGGTATTCAGCGAATCTTCCAGGTCAGTGGCAACCAAGTCTAGGGTTCCTTCTACCGCCTTCTGTGTTTCCACTTCCATGACGAGATGAGTTCCACCCTGGAGATCAAGTCCAAGATTGATCTTGTCCTTGGGAAGGACCCCTGTCCACCAGGAAGGCAATTTGGCTACCACTGTCGGTGTAAGATAGATAGACGATATCAGCACGAAAATCAGAATGAGACTCACGCGCCATGAATGATTGGTCATGGGTGATGTTCCTTTCAATTGTGGAGGCCGACGGCTACCCCGGATTCCAGCATAAGGGCAGACAGGCACACGAACCAAAGGCTGATTGAAGGCTTTGCTTTAATGCCCAACTGGGCAAGAAAGATAAGAATTCATCGCCTATGGCAGTGCCAATGGCACAACAAAGGTTGTGATAATTAACGGGTTATCAAGTTTTGAGGAAACTACAGGGTTTAAGCGGGTGGAGCTCTCGCGGGAATGGATGCAATTACGGCAGAAAAAAAGGATTGAGATTCATTCCGTGGCGGAGAAATGTGGACGACAAGATTCTTAAAATGATACGAATTGCTGGAAAGAGCTAAAAAAGGGGCAGTTTTTGCGGTCTTGTATTGGGAGTGCTTTGCCTGGGTATTGACAACAGCGCTGTTGGATGTTTTGGCTTTTTGTGTACTTGATAGCTTGGGTTCCTGCGGATTGGAGAAATTAGGTACACTTATCCCTTGGGAAATAAATAGAACTGCCGCCAGCATGACGAACGGCAAAAAGCATTTCCTGTTTGAGAGATAAATTCCTAACAATTTCATAGCACAAACCTATACGAAACCATTATCAGGCGCAAGCGAAAAACCCTCATTCACGACATGCTTTCCAACCGCCTCTATCTCGGCGAATACACATTTAACAAGATGGAAGCAAAAACGCGGCGCATCAAACCGGAATCGGAATGGATCACCGTCACGGTTGAACCAATCATCGAGCCGGAAACCTTTGCCCAGGTGCGACAAAGGCTTGAAGACCGTTCCCCGGCTAACGTTCCGCCGCGAGTGGTCAATTCTCCTACACTCCTGACCGGCCTTGTCCGGTGCGGAACCTGCGGGGCAAGCATGACCATTGCCACCGGTAAGGGGGGCAGGTATCGCTATTACAAATGTTCCGGCAAGATCAACGACCTTGCCAGGGGGAGCAGTTGCACTAACGGTAACGTCCCCATGGAGAAGCTGGACACTCTCATCTTGCAGGCGGTAGCCAACCGGGTCTTTACGCCTGAGCGGGTGGAAGTCATGATGAAGGAGTTGCAGAAGAACCTGAAGCACTCCCGCACGGAACACGCCGAGCAGTTGAAGGAATTGACGAAGGAGTTGGACGCCCTCAAGGGTCAGACCGACCGCCTCTATGAGGCTGTCGAAAAGGGGTTGCTCCCCCTCGATGGCACCTTACAGGAGAGGGTCCACAAACATCAGACGAGACGGCAGGAACTCTTGACCGAAATGGCAGGGCTGCGGAGGCAGAAAGAGCTACCCTTTTCCCTGCTCGGGAGAAAGCAGGTTAACGCCTTCTGTGCTGCGCTCAAGGAGAAATTGCAGGATAGGGGATCGAACTTCGGGAAAGAGTACCTTCGGCTTCTGGTGGACGAAATCAGGGTGGACAAAAAAGAAGTGCGCCTGTCTGGCAGCTATGCTGCTATGGCAGGCGCACTATCTATGTCAACAAAACCGGCTCTCTTTTCGGGAGTGCCCAGCTTTGTCCCTGTATGGCTCCCCAGCGCGGACTCGAACCACGGACAAGGTGGTTAACAGCCACCTGCTCTACCGACTGAGCTACTGGGGAATATGTGTCTGCAAGTTGTTAACCTTACAGGCTTTTTAGCCTATTTCTGATCCGGTGTCTTTGTTGGACTCCATTTCAATGAAACATGTGCCGAAAAGCATTGGTCTTATACCATGAGATTTTTTAGCCTGTCAATCGTAAAAATGTACCACGGTTCCTGGTGAAGTGCTGTGGCTGGTAATGTGGTCGCTTGTTGTTATGTGGTTCTTCCGGCCAGAGCTTGAATCGAATGCAGGTGTAATGCTGTATTTAATTAATAAAATCATTTTGTCTGTCAAGGGTTGTTGAACCAAGTAAAATTATTTGACACCCCTTTTGTATCGTCAAGTCCTTGTTATACTTCTGTAACACGCCAAATCTTAGAGATTAATTTGTTGTTGGTGCCAACGGTATGCCAATTGCGAACGGAATACACACCTTCAGGCGGGCATTTGCATCCTCAAAAAATATCTTCTAAAGGAAGAAACTGATGTTCAGACTCATTCTCATTTTTGTGATTGCATTGTTTGCCTCTCCAACATTTGCAGCAGATCTGCCCAAGACCGAGGAGCAGAAAACCCTTTATGCCATCGGCCTGCTCGTGTCCCGCTCCATTGCTGTATTCAATCTGTCACCCGAAGAGTTGGAATTCGTCAAGCAGGGGCTTACGGATGCCGCCACCGGAAAAAACCTGATGTGGATTTGAGTAGTTACAACGATAAGGTGCAGGAACTGGCACGGGCGCGCCGCAAGGCCCAGGGCGAGAAGCTGGTTGCCATGAACAAGGAGTTCATTGCCAAGGCAGTTGCAGAGAAGGGGGCAGTGAAGATGGATTCCGGCCTGATCTATCTCTCATTGAAAGAGGGGACCGGAACCAGCCCGACCGTTACGGATACGGTCAAAGTCAATTACCGCGGGACGCTTCCTGACGGGAAGGAGTTCGACAGTTCGTACAAGCGCGGCAAGCCGACCGAATTTCGGCTGGACGGTGTCATCAAGTGCTGGACCGATGGGCTGCAGAAGATGAAGAGCGGCGGCAAGGCCAAGCTGGTCTGTCCGCCAAACATCGCCTATGGCGATGCCGGTGCCGGGGACCTCATTCTACCGGGAGCCACCCTGGTGTTTGATGTGGAGCTGCTTGAGGTAAAGAAATAACCGGAAGTGCCGCATGCGAGTACTTACTCTGAACATAGTCCTTGGCAGCATTCTGTTGCTGCCGTGCTCTGCCGTTGCTGACAGCAACTGCCGGGTCATCGAGTTCCCGGATCATGTCGAGGCGGTCTGTACCGGTGTCCCTGGCTCTGCCCCTGAACGGACTGAGCCGATGGCTACGGAACAGATTGCCCCCCATGGGGCGCAGGTATCGAGGCAGCGTCAGCATCTGGAGAAAATCCGCACCATGAATGCGCAGCGGCTTGAAGCCCCGGTCACATCAAGTACACTTGGAACTGTCCCGGAGACCGGCGGGAAGGGGTTTTAGTCAAGCACAAGGAGAGCAGATGAAACTGGCTGTGATGATAGCCTCGGGAACAGTCCTGGCTGCTTTCCAGGTAAATGCCCAAGAGTCGCAGGTGTTCAAGAACCCCATGGACAGGCTTAATTACAGCATTGGCGTCGAAACGGCGAGAAACCTCAAGAATCAGGGGGTCGATGTCAATATGGACCTGTTAATCCAGGGGGTAAAGGACGGTCTTTCGGGAAGGCCGCTTCTTGTCTCGGAAAAGGAGCTTCGTGGCTCAATCGTTTCGTTTCAGAGTGAGCTGAGACGCCGACAGGCTGTGAGCAAGAGGCTGGCGGCGATGGGCAACGTTTCGAGTGGGGCAGTTCGGTTCAAGTGATTTCGACTCGTTAACGGCAAAGCCATAACTGACAAGAGCATGCAAGAAAGCGGGGGGAACATGGACAGGCGATATTCATGGAAATGGCAGTACCTCTTGACGGCTGTGGCTCTCCTGTCACTGGGTACTCCGGTCTATGCCGGGCCGGGTGGTGGTACCTATTACGCCAACAGTCCGGCCGGCGGCGCTTCGGGGACCGCCCTGCGCAAGTTCGTTGATTCCCTGCCGGGGCTTGGACCAACGGGAGCCAATAATCTGGGGAATTATATCTCCGTGGCAACGCCGATCACCGGCAAGGCGGGTGTCCCGGCCGATGGGAACTATTACGAGATCGGAGTGGTCGAATACTCCCAGCAGATGCATTCCGACCTGCCCAAGAAGACCAAATTGCGTGGCTATGTGGACCTGAATCCGGCGTTCGGGACCCTGTCGACGGCATACCGGCGGGCGAACTACCTGGGTCCGGTGATCGTTGCCAAGAGCGGTACACCGACGCGGGTCAAGCTGGTCAACCTGCTTCCGTTCGAGAACAGTACTTCGGCCAGGGTGCGTAAGGGTGACCTGTTCATCCCGGTGGACACCACAATCATGGGGTCCGGTTACGGGCCCATCGACAAGAACACGGGTAATCCGTGCGATTGGAGTTCCAACACTGCCTGCAAAAATTACCTGTATACCCAGAATAGGGCCACCTTTCATCTTCATGGCGGCAATAGCCCCTGGATCAGCGACGGCACCCCTCACCAGTGGACCGCGCCGGTCGGCGAGACTTCGGTCCCCTTGGCAATGCGGAAAGGCGTATCGACAAGGGATGTCCCTGACATGCCAGCCTCCGGCGACGGGGCTATGACCTTCTACTGGACCAACGAACAGAGCAACCGGTTCATGTTCTACCACGATCACTCCTATGGCATCACCCGTCTCAACGTCTATGCCGGCGAGGCTGCCGGGTATCTGTTGTGGGATGCAACCGAGGATGACATGATCAACCGCGGGGTGCTGCCGAACGTGGGAGGACCGTACAAATACGGCATCCCACTCGTAATTCAGGACAAGACCTTCGTCCCGCAGAACGTTGCTGTCCAGGACGCCAAGTGGGATACGGCCAAGTGGGGAAAGCCCGGCGACCTCTGGTTTCCCCATGTGTACGAGCCTAACCAGGATCCCAACAGCCCGGACGGTGCCAACCCATTCGGCCGTTGGGACTATGGTCCCTGGTTCTGGCCGCCTGTGGTGATCGCCGATCCTGCCAAAAAGGTTCTTCCCGAACCTTCGGCAACGCCCGAAGCCTTCATGGACACCATGGTAGTTAACGGAACTGCCTATCCCTATCTGTCGGTGGAAGCACGGCCGTACCGGTTTCGCATCCTGAACGCCTCCAACGACCGGACCCTTAACCTGCAGCTATACTATGCCGACCCGAACGATCCCCTCGGCACCGAGGTCAAGATGGTACCGGCGGCACCAACGGCGGGCTTTCCGCCCGACTGGCCAACGGATGGCCGGGCCGGCGGCGTGCCCGATCCGGCCACGGTCGGGCCGAACATGGTCCAGATCGGCACCGAGAGCGGCTTCCTGCGTAATCCGGTGGTTATTCCCAACCATCCGGTCAATTACGAGTACAACCGCCGCAACATCGTCGTGCTCAACGTCAACCAGACCGCACTCATGTTGGGGGCGGCCGAGCGGGCAGACGTCATCGTCGATTTCTCCAAGGTGCCGGTGGGCTCCAAACTGATCCTTTACAATGACTCACCGACGCCCAACCCCGGCTTCGATACCCGCTATGACTACTTCACGGGCGACCAGGATCAGACCACCAGTGGCGGTGCCCCATCGACCATGCGGGGCTACGGTCCCAACACCCGCACCGTCATGCAGTTCCGGGTAGTGGCACCCACCTCTCCGGTCACCCCCTTTGATCAGGCCAAGATGCAGACCCTGCAGACCGAACTGGCCAAGGCGTTCGACGCCACCCAGCCCACCGCGGTGGTTCCCGCGACCTGGGACGGGGCGGCGACGGACCTCTATTCGAAGATTCAGGATTATTCATTTACCTTTACGCCGCCAACCGGTTCGGACCTGCAAAAACTGCAGGCGGCCAATGGTGCTGCCGCGCCGGTGCCGATGACCATTCCCTTCCAGCCAAAAGCGATCCAGGAGTTGTGGGACCCGTACGGCCGGATGAACGCCACTCTGGGGATCGAACTCCCCTTTACCAGCAACCTGACCCAAACCACCATTCCCATGGGGTATGCCGAGCCGGCTACCGAGCGGATCATCGACGGTCTGCCCCAGATCTGGAAGATCACCCATAACGGTGTGGACACCCATCCGGTGCACTTCCACATGATGAGCGTGCAGTTGATCAACCGGGTCGGCTGGGACGGCGCCATCCGGCCGCCCGATCCCAATGAGCTGGGGTGGAAGGAAACGGTGCGGATGAATCCGCTGGAGGATGCCATTGTGGCCATCCTTCCCAAGAAGATGACCACAAATGCAGCTATTGATGCATATCTTATCAATCAGGCCAATCACAGCAACCGCCTGATCGATCCGACCCTGCCGGCTGGCGCGAACATCACCACCACCGACATCGGCAACCTGGGGGTAAGTCCTCAGGCGACGCCTATAAACGGGACGCAGGTGACTATTCCCAACAACCAGTCAAATGCGACCATGAATACCAACGACCTGGACTACGAGTATGTCTGGCACTGCCACATCCTGGGACATGAGGAAAACGACTTCATGCGCCCGATGATTTTCTCGGTATCCACGACGCCACCATTGGCGCCTTCGTTTACCGTCAATGCCAATGCCAAAGTCGGGGCCTTCGTTGGCGGACAGCCTGTCCCGGGCAAGACCAACTATGTGAACGCATACACAAACCCGTCCATCAATCAGGTTGTTCTTCAGTGGGCAGAAAACGGTGCTACGCCGAATTCCAAACCTAACAATTTCAGGATCGACCGCAACACGAATGGTGGTACATTCGCGCCGATTGCCTTCGTATCGTACCTGCCGGGCTTCCCCGCCATCTATACCGATTCTACGGTGTCCCCGGGGAATACCTACAATTATCAGGTATACGCCTTCAATGCCGTTAATTCGACGGTCAATTCCGGGGGGGCTGCCGTTGCGGATCTTACCACTTTGAACTGGACCTCACCCCTGAACGTGACGCTTGCGGCCAGCAAACCAACTCCTCACGTAACCGGCAGCAACGTGCAGTTCACCGCCTTTGCCTCCGGTGCCACCGCCACGGTGGGAGGTGTTGCCTCTACGCTCAAGATCAGCTACGAATATCAGTTCTCGCTGGATACCACCGGCGCCGGGACTGCCTATACGGTGGTACAGCCGTACAGCACCAGCGCCTATTGGGTCATGCCTGCCTCAACCACGGCCGGTACCTACGCCATCAAGGTCGAGGCACGTACCAGCCCGGCTGGCGCAGTGAAGACTGCCGAAATCAAGACATACACCGTGGTGGTGCCACCACAGCCACCGGTGACCGTGGCCAGTCCGGTGCCCGGCACCTATACTACCAACCCGCTCTCCGTGACCCTGGCTGCCAGCACCAATTCGCCGCCGGCCACCATCTTCTACACCCTTAACGGTACTGTGCCAACCACCGCATCCACCAAGTATACCGGACCCATAACGCTGACCGCCACCACTACCATCAACTACTTTGCCGTGGATGTGAACGGCATTCAGGAGGCGGTACACGCAGACACCTGGACCATTCATCAGTCCGACCTGGTGGCCACGGTCCTGATCAACAACGGCGTTGCCGTCACCAACAGCTCCAATGTCACGTTGACCCTGAATGCAACCGACCCGACCGGGGTGGCCACCATGCAGTTCTCCAACGACGGGACGTTCTACAGCGCCGAGGAGCCCTACGCCACCACCAAGGCCTGGACGCTGTCAACGGGTGACGGCTTCAAGACGGTGTATGTGAAGTTCCGCGACAAGTCGCTTCCAACCGGCAACCTCTATCCGCCATTTACCGCGGCCATCACCCTTGCTACTGCGGCGCCGGTCACGTCGGCCAGCCCGATTGCCGGCTCCTATGCCGGTCCGGTAACGGTGCGCCTGATCGCCAGTTCACCGGCCATCATCTACTACACGCTTGACGGCACTGCGCCTACCACTTTGTCGACCAAATATACGAAGCCTATTCAGGTGAGTGCCACTACCACCATCAAGTACTTCGCCGTGGACACGGTCGGCAACACCGAACAGGCCAAGACGGGCACCTGGACCATTGCCTCGGCCACGCCGACGGTCGGGGTCAAGATCAACAACGGCGCCTTCAGCACCGGCATTCCGTCAGTCAACCTGGCGCTGACCGCCCCCAATGCGTCTTCCATGCAGATCTCCAATGTGGGGGGGAACAATGCCACCGACTGGAGTGCAGAAGAACCGTTCAGCGCCAGCAGGAACTGGCTCCTCACTTCCGGAGAAGGGGTGAAGACCGTGTACGTCAAGTTCCGTGACAAGACGACGAACAACCTCATGGATCCGGTTGCAACGTCAATCGTGCTCGGCATCAAGGACGGTCTGATACCCGGCACTACGAGCTACCTGTCCAGTGCGCTGTTTGTGATGAAATTCGCCAGTGGCATGGCTATTCCCGATGACCTGGACATGGCCCACGCCGATGTGGCGCCGTACCGCAATGGGGCATCGCTACCAGACGGCTTAATGAACTCGCTGGACGCCTTTACCATCCTGCTCCGCCAGGTCAACATCATTACGGGGTTCTAGTACGGTGCCCGGACCCCTCTCTCACACTACACAGGAGATGCATACGATGAGAAAATGTAACCTTGCTTTGATTCTGGGGACGGTTGGGGCACTGACATTAGCGGGATGCGGCGGCGGAGGAGGTGGCGGTGGTGGTGGCCCTTCGAAGGCGAGCACCAAGCTGTATCTCTTTGGTACCATGTCGTCGAATTACAACATTGCGAGTGTGGACACATCCGTAATCGTACCGAATTTTAAAGACTATACGGCACCGACCGGCTCAACTGCCAAAGTCTTTCCACTACGTAGCGGGGTCCTGGTTCCATCGGCCAAGGTTTCACTTGCCACCGCCTCGTATGACACTGTCGGCAAGGTTTTGACGATCAACGTTACTATGGATCTCTTTAAAAACATGTCGAGCAGTACAACCAACAACGCAGGCAAGGGAACGGAGTTCGCTACACTGATTACCACTCCTGGCTCGACGTTCCCCTCGGCTGATGCCTCTCCTTATGTCGGACAATTCCGGTTGTTGCCGAGATTAAGCACTGGTACTCTGAATGGCAGTAAAGTCAATTACGCACCATAGACAGTCTGCTTTATTCTGATTTGGAAACATAAAAAGCTGGTAGTGGCTCAGAAATCCACTCCCGGCTTTTTATGTTCAGATGCACTCCTGACCGGATACGCCTCGTCCTGTACCTGTCCTTCTCTGCCCTGTTGGTTAAATTTCCTTTCGTTGACCATTGCCCGTCGATTGTGCTAACAATCTCTTATAGTTCGCACGGTTTCCGATTCACCCGTCAGCGATTTCTCTCTCGCCATGGGATCTGCCCCATGGCGTCATTAGTTGTCCTGACACGTCGGTACCATAGGAGGAGTAATGTTACTCTGGAAGATTTTCCTGCTCTATACGCGGGTGGCCCTTTTTTCCTGGGGTGGCGGACCGGCCTCCCTGGCCCTGATGCAGCGGGAAACCACTGCGGCTCTCTGGATACCGCCGGGCGGCACGACAGCGGTGCCCTGGCTCAGCCCGGAGGAGTTTGCCGATGCGGTCGCCGTGGGGAACGCCCTGCCCGGACCGATTGCCCCACAGGTCTCGGCCTATGCGGGGTACAAACTGGCCGGCGTTCCGGGTGCCATCGCCGCTGCTGCCGGGACCGTCCTGCCCACTACACTGCTGATGCTGCTCATGATCGTTTATTTCTTCAAGATCAAGGACAGCGTGACCGTGCAGTCGATGTTGAAGATGGTGCGGCCGGTGGTGGTCGGACTCCTGCTCTGGACGGCCTACGATATGGCTTACACGGTATTCGGGGCAGGAAAGCACGGGTGGGTGGGTGCCGGAATGCTGGGCTGGGACAAACTACTGATTATCCTGGTTGCCTTTGGCCTGCTCACTTTTACCAAGGTCAACCCTGCCTTTATCATCCTGGGGGCGGCCATGCTGGGGGGAGCGGTCTACCGCTGAGCTTTGCCGTCAGAACCGGTACCCCACCCCTCCCAGGATCATATCGGTATCCCGGTTGTAGCTGGTGACGATACGGTTCCATGAGCTGCGCAGCGCCCAGTCGGGGGTAAGGCGGTAGCTGGCCGTGAGGGTGACGATGCCGGATATGGCCCTGGTCCGCTCACTCGTTTGCAGCGGATTTCGGTAATGATCGACATTGATGTAGGGGCCGACACCGATACCGAGAGAGAGGCGGTCGTCAAGGACCGCCCTGGTCGCCCAGAGCTGGGTAGTCAGGCCGTTTCGTCTGCTCAGACGGTTATCCCCTTCAAAGAGCCAGCCAACGGTCCAGTCCACATAGCGCCAGAGGCCCCGCCGGTATTCCACTGCTGCAGCGACCGAATGCTCGGAACTGAAGCTGTTCACGATGGTCCGGCCGAGAAAAACGGTCAGCTCGTTTTCGGTCGTTTTCCATCGCCGGGGGCTGGCTGAGCGGAGCGGGCCTGGTCTCGGAGGGGCCTCCAACTGGTAGCCGATGCCGATCAGGGTCGAGATGGTGTCGATGCTGGAAGTGGTCTCGACAAAATTGGTGCGCAGCTGGAACAGCCAGCGGTCTGCGGTATACCAGGTGGCGGCCAGGCTCATGGTGACTCCCCAGCCGTGATCGTTTTCGTAGGAGGCGCCGGCTTTTGCGGCCGTGGTGTCGAAGTAGCGGAACGGCCCGACCCCCGCTGCCAGTGACAGCCGCCGGTCCAGGAGGTTGGTACGGGTCCAGAACTGGGCCATGTGGCCATCGCGATGATGGCCTGCCACGTGACCTTCGTTCAGGTAGCTGATGCTGTAGGCAAAGTACTCGCCCAGCCCTTCCCGGTATTCCAGTTGCCACGAGTAGGAGCTATCGTCGGTGTCAGTGTGCTGCATAATCCCGCCGAAGCCGTGGAGTTCCTGGGCCTGTGCCTGGCAGCTCGCCATACTGATCATTGCACATGCAGCGAACCCACCTGCTAACGAGTTCAGATTCATGCCTACAGTGTATATCCTGCCCACCCTCTTGCAACCCGAGTCCATTTCCCCTGCCCGTTCTTGATGACTTCTTGACCTGTTCTCCGTTGATCTTGACATCACCTTTATGCGGAACCGGCTAAAGTGGAAAACTAAGGGAGCGTGAAATAATGGAATTGGAAAAGAACGGAAACGGCAACCTGCTGCAGAAAATCGTCCGCACCATCTTCGGTGCCCCCAAGTACCTGAAGGACCCCCACCTGTTCCACAAGATGTCGCTCATTCCGATCCTGGCATGGGTGGGACTGGGCGCCGACGGCCTGTCGTCGTCGGCCTATGGTCCCGAGGAGGCGTTCCGGGCGCTCGGGAGTCACACGTATCTGGCAATCCTCCTGGGGCTGACCACCGCTCTTACGGTTTTCATCATCTCCTATGCGTACTCCCGCATCATTGAGCATTTCCCCCATGGCGGCGGTGGTTACATCGTCGCCACCCACATGCTGGGGGAGAAGGCCGGGGTCGTTTCAGGCAGTTCTCTCCTGGTCGACTATGTACTGACCATCACCGTTTCCATCGCCTCCTGCGTCGATGCGCTGTTCAGCTACGTCCCGCAGCATTATCATCACTACAAGGTGCCGTTTGCCTGCGTTCTGGCACTGGGACTGATCATTCTCAATATCCGGGGGGTCAAAGAGTCGATCACTGTGATGGCACCGATCTTCCTAGTCTTCGTGCTCACCCACCTGCTGATGCTGCTCGACGGCATCATTACCCATACCGACCGGATCGCCCCCCTGACCAGTGATTTTCACACCGGTTTGCACCACGATCTCTCCACTATCGGCGTGTTCGGCATTCTGCTCCTCTTTCTCCGTGCCTATTCCCTGGGAGGTGGTACATACACCGGGATCGAGGCGGTCTCCAACGGTCTGCAGATCATGCGCGAGCCGCGGGTACAGACCGGCAAGCGGACCATGATCTATATGGCCACTTCTCTGGCATTCACCGCCGGGGTTCTCTTTCTCTGCTATGCACTGATCGGGGTCAAACCGGTGGACGGGAAGACCCTTAATGCGGTTCTGGCCGACGGTTTGTTTGCGAACTGGCCCTTTGGGAACATTCTCGCGTTCATAACTATCTTTTCGGAAGGTGCCCTGTTGCTGGTGGCTGCCCAAACCGGTTTTGTCGACGGCCCCCGGGTTATGGCCAACATGGCGGTAGATTCCTGGTTCCCGCACCGCTTCGCAGCCCTATCCGTCCGGCTCACCATGCGAAACGGCATTGTCCTCATGGGGGTCTCATCCATAGCCCTTCTCCTGTATACCAAAGGCTCGGTGTCGGCCCTGGTGGTCATGTACTCCATCAACGTTTTTGTCACCTTTTCCCTCTCCCAGCTCGGGATGTCCCGTTTCTTCATCCAGCGCCGGAAGGAGGATCCCAAGTGGCTGCAGCACCTGGCGGTTCATCTGGTCGGCCTGGTGCTCTGTGTGACGATTCTGGTCATCACGACAGTGGAAAAGTTCACCGAGGGAGGGTGGCTGACCCTGCTCATAACTTCCCTGGTCATCGGCCTCTGCTACCTGATCAAGGGGCATTACCGGCGGGTGCGGCAGGGGATGGCCGAACTGGACGAGACCCTGCTCGATTTTCCCACCCACGGCCCGATCAACATGGATCTCCTGCAGAAGAACGAGCCGACCGCCATTCAACTGGTGTCAGGCTACAGCGGGTTTGGAGTACACACCCTCCTTTCCATTCTGACCACCTTCCCCAAGACCTACAAGAACATCATCTTCGTCTCTGTGGCGATGATCGACTCCGGCACCTTCAAGGGGGCGGAGGAGATGCAATCCCTGGAGGAGTCGGTGAAATACGGTCTGGAGCGCTACACGAATCTGGCCCGCCGGCTCGGCTTTGCGGCTGACTACCGGATGACACTCGGGACTGAGGTGGTAGAAAGCGCCGTTGACCTGTGCGAAAAACTGGCCGAAGAGTATCCCCGCTCCACGGTCTTTACCGGTCAGCTCACCTTCCGACTGGAGAAGTTCTATCACAAGATGCTCCACAACGAGACCGCCTTTGCCATTCAGCGCCGGTTGCAGTGGAACGGACTGACCACGGTGATCCTGCCGATCAGGGTGAGAATCTGAAGAAGAGGGCGGAGCATTCCGCCCTCACCAGCCCCCATACGACTGCCCCCCCCTTTTACCCTCTCCTTATCCTTCTGAACCGGCCCAAGCCTTTACAGACCTCTCCGGTCTTGACGATATTTTGACCTCTTTGCCCGGTAAATTGACCCCCAATTTATGCCGCGCGCGCTAGAGTGATAATCAGACAAAGGGAGATCGTTAAGAAAAGTGAGGTGGCAGACCATGAAAATCTACCTGTTCGATACGGAAACCGGCATCTACCTGGGAGAAGATTTTGCGGACGAAGGAGATCGGCCCGGGGAGTATCGGCTGCCGGAAGGAGCCACTACTATTGCTCCGCCGGAAATGGTGAACGGCATTCTGAGATTCGATCAGGCCAGGCAACGGTGGGAAGTTCTGCAGTCCACTATTCGGCAGACCACGGGATTGCGTGGTAGACTTGAGGGAAACGCGGCCGGGGAGACCAACGTATGAATACGTACGAATGGCTGGAAATCATATTCTTCTTTGTCGTCCTGCTGGTCCTGATCAAGCCGCTCGGCACCTTCATGGCCAGGGTTTTCGGGGGAGAACGGACTTTCCTGTCGCCAATCCTGGTCCCTTTTGAAAACCGTCTCTACCGGATCTGCGGGGTGGACAAGGACGAAGAGATGGACTGGAAAGGGTATGCCGTTGCCGCGGCCCTTTTCAACCTGGTGCTCTTCGTGGCGCTCTTCGCCATGCTGATGCTGCAGCAGTTCCTGCCGCTCAACCCGCAGAAGTTTCCCGCCTTTACCTGGCCGTTGGCGCTTAACACGGCGGTCAGTTTCGTCACCAACACCAACTGGCAGGCCTACAGCGGCGAATCGGCGGCCAGTTATTTTACCCAGATGGTGGGATTCGCGGTCCACAACTTCGTCTCCGCCGCCACCGGCATTGCCATCGCGATTGCCGTTATCCGCGGCTTCAGTCGGCGCAGGACTTCCCTGCTCGGCAATTTCTGGGTCGACATGACGCGCTGCACCCTCTACATCCTGTTGCCGATATCCCTGATTGCCGCCGTATTCCTGGTCTCCCAGGGATCGATCCAGAACTTCAGCGCCGATAAGACGGTGCCGCTCGTGCAGGCGGTAACCTACGACAAGCCGAAGCTGGACGGCAAGGGGGACGTTATCAAGGATGCCAAAGGAAATCCGGTCACCGAAAGCGTTACGGCAAAGTACGTCACCATCCCCATGGGGCCGGTCGCCTCCCAGGAGGCGATCAAGGAGCTGGGCACCAACGGCGGCGGCTTTTTCAACGCCAACTCGGCCCATCCTTTCGAGAACCCGACCCCGCTTTCCCACATGGTGGAGATCCTGCTGATCCTCCTCATTCCCGGTTCGTTGACCTGCACCTTCGGCGTCATGGTGGGGAATCCCCGCCAGGGATGGACGATCCTGGGGGTAATGCTGCTACTCTTGATCGTCTCCTTCGGCGTCCTGCAGTGGGCCGAAACAAGCGGCAACCCTCTGGTGGCAAGGCTCGGCGTGAGCGGGGCCAACATGGAAGGGAAGGATATCCGCTTCGGCCTGGCCGCCACCAACCTCTTTGAGGTGGCCACCACCGGCACCTCCTGCGGCGCGGTCGCCGCCATGCACGACTCCATGACCCCCCTCGGCGGTATGGTCCCGCTCTCGCTGATCCTGCTGGGCGAGATCGTCTTCGGCGGGGTTGGCTCCGGACTCTACACCATGCTCGCCTTTGCTGTCATCGCTGTCTTCGTCTCCGGCCTGATGATCGGCCGGACCCCTGAATACCTGGGGAAGAAGATCGAGGTGCGGGAGATGTGGATGTCGATCGTCACGATCCTGACCGCCGGGGTCGTGGTCCTGATCCTGTCGGGGATTGCCATGATCACCACCTCCGTCACGACATCCATGGCCAATCCCGGCGCCCACGGACTCTCAGAGGTGCTGTACGCTGTCGCTTCCATGGCCAACAACAACGGCAGTGCCTTTGCTGGCTTAAATGCCAACATCAGCTTCTATAACATCTGCGGCTCCAGATCGGAA
>JAJZTK010000236.1 GCA_021849045.1 Deltaproteobacteria bacterium
GGGCGGCGTCTTCGTCGTCGCGAATGGCTTTTAAGGCACGGCCGATCCGCGAGTCCATGAGGAAGTAACAGCCCAGATAGGAGAGAAGGAAGCAGGCGAGGATGAGGTAGTAGTAGAATTTGTCCCCTACTTCGACGCCGGGGATGGTCATGGCCGGGACGGTGATGCCGTCGGCGCCGCCGGTCAGCTCCGGAAACCTCTCGGCGATGAGGTAGACCGCCATGCCGAACGAGAGGGTGCCGATGGCCATGGCGTGTCCTTTGAGACGCAACAGCGGGTAGCTGAGCAGCCAGGCGACGAGGAGGGAAAACAGTATCGCCAGCGGAAAGCCGATGAGGTAGTGGAGCTCGTATTTGACTTGCAGCATGGTGGGTACATATGCCCCGATGCAGAAGAAGCCGGCGCTTCCCATGTTGATCTGACCGCAGTACCCCATGAAGATGTTCAGCCCCAGGGCGGCGATGCCGTAGATGCTGACCAGGACGACCAGGTACCGGAAGAAGTCGGCAACGCCCAAGGGCAGTAAGGCCCCGATCAGGGCGACCCCGCAGATGATCATCAGGTCTCTTTTCCGATTTCGCCACATAGCTTTTCCTTACCTCGCGCTGTTCATGGTTTTGGGCATCATGAAGCCGGCAAACAGCCCCTGGGGTTTGATGGTGAGAACCACCATCAGCACCAGGAAGGTGGCCAGTTCCGCATGCGCCGAGGAGATGTAGCCGACGATCAATGCCCGGATCATCCCGACGAGGACCCCGCCCAGCAACGCGGCATACGGGTTGCCCCACCCGCCGACAATCAGGGCGATGAACCCGTTGATCCCGAGGATCATGCCGTCCGTGGCGGTGAAGGCGGAGAACGGTGCGCACAGCACCCCGGCGATGGCCGCGATGATGCCGCTGATGACAAAGGAGAGGCTCGCCATTTTGCCCACCTGTATCCCGGCCAACAGCGATACTTCACGGTTGAAGCCGGTGGCTCGCAGCGCCAGCCCCAGGCGGGTCTTGTGCAGCAGGTACCAGTAGGCGGTGACGATCGCGACGGTGGTGCCGATGATCAGGAGCCCCTGGGTGTCCATCGGGATGCCGCCCACTTTCAACGGTTCGTTCCCCAAGAAGTGTTCGATCGGCATCCAGTAGAACCCGGTGAAGATCCCGACCGCCCCGGCCGCTATCGTCCCCACCGACATGGTGCCGAGGATCGGGTAGAACGGGTGCACGTCCTTTTTCAACAGCGGGGTGACGATGATCGCGTTGGTGATGAACCCCATGGCCCCGCCGGCTACGACCGCCAGGGGAAAGGCTACCCAGAGCGGCAGTCCCAGCTTGGCTATCAATGCCCAGCAGACCGCTACCCCTACCATGGCAAAGTCACCCTGGCCGAAGTTCACCAACTGCGTCGCGTTGATGATCACCGTGTACGCCAGACCCACCAGACCGAACAGGCTCCCCAGCGACAGCCCAACGATGATGATCGGTACCAGGTCCGAAAGATAACTGTCCATTTCTCACCCACGCCTTCTTGGTTTGAGGGACCGGGCTGGTCAGGCGCTAAACAGTGCCTGACCAGCCCGTCGGTAATCACCGGCTGACAAACTATTTCGCCGGTATCAGCTTTCCGCTCTTGACGGTATAGATAATCTCGTCATCCAGATCCACAAGGTGGTTTTTGCCAATCACAAAGCCGCCTTTGCCACCAGTCTTGCCCGTTGCCCGCTCGTATTTTGGAAGCTTGTAAAAGGCATCGCGGATGGCGGTCGAATCTTCGGGATTCCCGCTTGCCTTGAGGGCTTCCACAAGAAGGCTGATAGCATCGTATGCCCTGAGAACCTTCTTGTCTTCGTCCACAGGCTTGCCGGTATATGCCTTGATCTTACCGAATATCTTCCGGACAAAAGGCTTGGAGGTATCAGCAGCCTGGAGGGTCTCCCAACCACTTAACATTTCCGCTGGAGCAAGCGACATGGCAGAATTCAGGTTAGCTGCGCTGACATGAATGACATATGGCTTCCAGCCAAGGGAGTTCATTGCCCGCGCCAGTGCTGCTGTCTCGGATTCGTAGTCGGCAATGAACACTGCTTTAGCTCCCGAATCTTTCAGCTTCTTGGCCTGGATGGTGAGGTCCTTTGCCTTGGGCTCGACCAGGACTTCACTTACCACCTTGATGCCAAATGTCGGGGCCTTTTCCTTGATCATCTTCAGGGTGTCGGTGCCCCACGCCAGGGTGCTGCCTTCAAAGGCGATCGTGGTATGGCCGAGCTTTTTCAGCCTGGCAAGCGCTGCTTCCACACTCAGGAAGATCGGATCCTCGGTTCTGAAGAACCAGGCTTTCCCACTTTTCACCAGCAGCTTGTCACTTGCCGGATCGATCGCGATGATTGGAATGTGGTTCTGATCCGCCCAGTTTTTGAGGGCAAGGCATACCGATGAGGTAACCCCGGCGATGATGACCTTGCACTTGTACTGCTCCTTGAACATTTTGGCATTGCCGAGCGCCTTAGCCGGGTCAGAGGCGTTGTCCTGAACGATCAGGTTGATCGGCCTCCCCTTGATGCCACCGGCAGCATTGATCTCCTTCACGACCATTTCCACAACTGGAGCTTCCTGCATGGTGAGAGTGGCTGCCGTCCCCGAAAAGTCGGTAGTAAACCCGACATTGATCGGTTCTGCTGCGAATGCTGCCTGGAAGGAAAAAACCATGACCAGGGCGACTACGACCATCGTCGCGATTGCATACATCTTTGAACCGTGCTGTTTCATACGTACCTCCTGTTAGATTTGAGTATGTACCAGACAGAATTGCTTTCTACTCATCCTCCTACAACTATTATCAGACCATATGCACCTGGTGGTATTGGCCTTGTAACGAATCCATTCACAAACGACTTATTGCACACGAATCTACTGGCAACACCAGCAGGCAGGCACATGGTATATGTCTACACATCTATACATTTTTTGTCAATATAAAATTGTTTTGCTACAGGAAGATTTCAGCGGAAAAAATGTGTTACGTTTTAATAAATCGAGAATTGATCGGACTAACGGATTCCTCGCCAGATCAGTTGAAGGCCGCTCAGGAACAGGCATGCCCGGGCGATCCGGTAAAACCAGACATGATTGACACGCCGTTGTAGCCAGAAGCCCAGCGTAACCCCTGCCGGCACAAGTGGGGAGATAGCGAGCGCCATCAGCGGCACGGTAATACCGCCGAAGGCGCCCCCGAATCCCCCCTTTGAGATGCTATTGAGCAGAACGGCGGGGACCGACACCAGATAGAAGTCTGGATTAGAGATAAGGTCGGTTGTCAAGAGTGGAACCAATGGGTTCAAGCTGCTGCCAGCTTGTTGCTAGCGTGCAGCTACTTATTCAAGATACAGGACGTATGTTCAAGCCCAAGGCACTTGTTGCAGGAGATACATCTGGCAGGCTTCAGGTCCCCGCTTTGCCAGCGGTTGATCAGGTCACTCTCGCATATCAGTGGCCGGCTGAGTGAAAAGTATTCAATGTCCGTCTGGTTCAGCATCTCTTCCATCGAGTTGAAATCGCGATTGCCGCCGACCAGGATTACCGGTGCATCGGCTTCTTGAGCAAGTTCTACGGCATACTGCTTAAAATAATGTTCCTGCTCCCGCTTTATTATCCGTACGGGACCCTCATTCGGCAACGACGAAAAACTGCCTCCACTGACCTCGATGGCGCTTAAACCCAGTTCAACCAGTTTTTTACAAACGTATCGGCTCTCCGCAAACGTCATCCCCTGATCCATGAAATCAGAACAATTAACCTGATTAGTACCAATCTTCCGCAACACACTCTCCCCCTCCCTTGACGGGAGGGGGGCGGGGGGGGTGGGTGAAGCTGCAACCAGCGGACTTCGTGGCAACTTCCCC
>JAJZTK010000237.1 GCA_021849045.1 Deltaproteobacteria bacterium
CGATCTATGGAGGCGCTGCGCGGCTTCAGGATCGCCTTCACGGGATCGAGCAACACCATCGTCATTGCCGACTACGCCGAGTTGGACGCGGTCCGCCTGGTCAAGGAAGAGCGCCCCAAACTGGTGCTGGCCGTGGGCGACAATGCCCTGGCCGCCTGCCGCAAGGTCCGCCAGGTGCCGGTGATCTCCCTCATGTCCCTCTCCCTGACCCTGGCTAAAACGACAAACCCCAACATCGGCGGCGTCGGGGTGGTGGCGTCGCCGGAGCGGTACCTGAGCCTGTTCAAGGCCATCGGTAAACTTCGGGTGGGGGTGCTGTACGACCCGAGACGCAGCGACGGCTACCTGAAACGGGCACAGCACGCGGCCCGGCGGCTGGGGATCGACCTGGTGACCCGCGAGGTCAGGAACCCCAAGGATACCGTCAGTCGACTGGAACAGCTCAAGGGGAGCGTGGACGCCCTCTGGATGATCCCCGACACCACGGCGGTCACCCTGGAAAACCTGGACGCCTATTTCCGCTTCTCCCTGGAACAACAGGTGCCGTTGGTCACCTTTGCCAGCCAGTACCTGGGTAAGGGGGCGTTGGCCGCCCTTGAGGCGGACCGTCTTGATCTGGGGAGCGTCGTGGTGGAGCAGATCAGCCGGCTCCTCGGCCGGGCCGGGGAGCCGTGGGTGGCCGATCCCCGCAAACTCCGCCTGTCGACCAACGCCAGCGTTGCCAGCAAACTCGGCATCCCCATTTTGGGTCTGGAAAGGATTGTGCGGGATACGGAGGAATGACCGATGTCCTTCATGCAGCGGCTGTCAACCTTTCGTCACAGTTTCCGCTTTCGCCTCCTCCTGCAGCTCGCCCTCCTGACCGCGGCCACTACTGCCGCCTTCACCCTGTTTTACGTCAGTCACGAAATCAGTGTCTACCGCTCCCAGCTGCAGCGGGAAGCGCAACTCCTCGCCGACCAGCTCGCCTTTAACGCCAAACTCCCCCTGTTCGCCGAAGACCGTCACGCTCTGACCCATCTCATTGAAGACGCGCAACAACGCTTTCCGGTGCGTATGCTCTCTATTGCCAACAACAACGGCGTCATCCTCGCCGCTGTCGGCGACCCGCAGGTGGGGAAAGAGAGCGACGACATTGCCCTGAGTGTCATGGTCACGGCCGGCGACCGGGAATATGCCCCGGAAGCGCTCCTCCTAGGCAAGCCGCCTGCCAGCGATGAGGGCCAGGCCATCGGCAGGGTTTCCGTGGTGCTGGAAACCAGCGGGCTGCGGACGCGTATCCGGAACCTGGTCGCCGTATCGGTGGTAATCGGCCTCTGCTTCTGGCTCGTGGTCTCGACCCTCGGCTATCTGCTGCTGGAACGGGTGACGAAGTCGTTCAACCTGCTGATGGAGGGGGTTAAGGAGATCGAGCGGGGAGACCTGACCACCCGGATTCCGGTGATGAGCGACGACGAGCCGGGGAGGGCGGCAAAAGCTATCAATGGCCTGGCCGAGGGGCTGCAGAGGCGCGAGGAGGAAAACCTGCGGTTGCAGCAGGAGAGGGACAGTGCCCTGCGTCTGGAGGTGCAGACGGAAAAGAAGCAGATCATGGCGCGACTGATCCAGACCAACAAGATGACCTCGCTCGGGCTACTGGCCAGCTGCATGTCCCACGAGATCAACAACCCGAATGCCACCATCGGCTTGTCGACCCACTACCTCTCCCTGGCCTGGCGGGACGCCCTGCCGCTCCTGAAGAGGAGTGCCGAGGAAGAGGGCGACTTCAGCCTGGGGGGGATTCCGTTCAGCGAATCGGAACATGAAGTCATGGGGTGTGTGGATAAGATCCACGCCAATTCAAAGCGGATCGCCCAGGTGGTGCAGGATCTGCGCAACTACAGCCTCGGCATGGACAGCGAGTTCACACCCGGTATCGACGTCAATGCACTGGTTGCTTCGGCCCTCACAATCCTGCGCTGTTACAACCGGCTGAGCGATTCCAACCTGTCCGTGGACACGCCCCCCGAACTCCCCCGGATTACCGGCAACCAGCAGCAGTTGGAACAGGTGGTGGTCAATCTGCTGATGAACGCCCAGCAAGCACTGCCAAAGGGGAAGGGGAACGTCAGGCTGGAAACGGCCTACGACGAAACGGCAAACCAGGTGACCATTTCGGTGGTGGACGATGGCGAAGGGATCGCGGAAGAGGTCCGGTCGCGGCTCCTGGAGCCGTTCGTTTCAACCCGGATCAGCGACGGCGGCAGCGGCCTCGGGCTCTACATCTCCAACTTCATCGTCAGCGAGCACAAGGGGTGCCTGGAGTTCCAGTCGGAAGTGGGGAAGGGGACAACCGTGACGATCCGGCTGCCGGCGGCATCCCCCCCTATTTTCCACTTATCTTCCTGATCAACGTCATGCGGGAGATGCCGAGCATCTCGGCCGTACTGGACCGGTTGCCGCCGTTCTGCCGGAGGGCCTCGTCGATGGTGTAGCGCTCGACCGCTTCCAGGGTCGGAAAGCTGTTGCAGGTCATCTGGAACACCGGTGGGGTCTCATCTCCCGAAGGACGGAACGTTATCGGGCCAGCAGCAGTCTTCTTCGCGGAGATACCGGGGAAATCTTTCATGGTGAGAGTTCCCGTGGTATTCATCGTCACCGCGTTGATGCTCTTGTTTTCCAGCTCACGGATATTGCCGGGAAACTGGTAGCGGGTAAGGACATCCCATACCTGCGGTGAAATCTCCGGCACCGGCTTGTGCAGCGAAGCGGCCGCCTGTGCCACAAAGTGCCGCAACAGCGGCAGGATGTCTTCCGTTCGCTCCCGTAAGGGGGGAATAGCGAATTCATGATTGCTCAGCCGGTGATAGAGGTCGTGCCTGAACCGGCCATCGGCGATGAGCGCCTTGAAATTCCTGTTGGTGGCGGCAATGATCCGGGCATTGGTCTTGATCAGGGCATCGGAGCCAAGACGGTAATATTCCTTCTCCTGCACCAGCCTGAGCAGCTTGAGCTGCATATCCATGCTCAGGTCGCCGATTTCGTCCAGAAATATCGTGCCGTTTTCCGCTTTTTTGAGCAGGCCGTCCCGTCGCTCGTTGGCGCCGGTGAACGCACCCTTTTTGTGACCGAACAGGGTGTCGGAGAACATCAGGTCGTCGAGCCCGGCCACATTCAGGGCGACGAATTCCCCGGTCAGGCCGCTGGCCCGGTGGATGGCCCGGGCAATGACCTCTTTTCCCACCCCGGATTCGCCGGTAATGAGCACCGGATTGTGCGACGACGCCAGTGATTCGATGTACCGGAAGATCGCCGCCATTTTCCGGCTAGCGCCGACCACATCCTGGAAAAGCTCGGGGCGGGCCGGCGCATCGTCGAGCAGGGAGGCCTTGAGCATCCTGTTCTGACAATGCAGCTCGTTGATCTGTAAGGCCTTGTGGATGCTGGAAACGAGGCGGTTGGGCTCGACCGGCTTGGTGATGAAATCAAATGCCCCCTGACGCATGCATTCGACCGCGGTCTGAATGTCGTTGAGCGCCGTCAGGATGATCACCGGCAGGTCGGGATAGGCAAGCAGCAGTTGCTGGAGCAGTTCGGTGCCGGAAAGGCCGGGCATGATCCAATCGAGGACCAGCACCGATGCCGGTGTGCTCGCCAGGGCCGACAGCAGGTCGTTGCCGGAGGAAACTTTGACGATATTCTTGATGCCTCTGGTGTGGAGCATCAAGCGCACGTTGTCGAGAAGGTCCAGATCGTCATCGACAATCACGACAGTCTGGTGCGAGACATTAGACTCTGTTGCCGGCATGGGAGCCCCTTAGGTGATTGTCTTGGTGATTGAGTCAACTTGACATAATATATCTTTGTTATTTTTATGGGACAT
>JAJZTK010000238.1 GCA_021849045.1 Deltaproteobacteria bacterium
GGTGTTCGGTTCCGGGCTCCTTTCCTCCGGTTCCGGTATCGGGGCAGGAAGCGCCGTGCTTACAGGGCTCCTCATAACCCTGTTTCTATCCATCGGCGCCGGAGTGCTGTCACGGTTCGGGATCGGGAAGAACTTCAACCCTGCCGTGGCCCTGGTGCTGCTGGCCATCTTCTATGTGATGGCCGTACCCAAAGTGTCGGTCCAGGTGGAGGATCTTTATACCGGGAACGCGACCACGGTCGATAACCTCCCCCTGGGCATCGCCATCCCGGCGACGATTTTCAGCACCATCAACTACTCGATCACGAACACCACCGAAACGGCCTTCAGTACCACGGATGGCAATTATATAAGCATGACCTCCCAGGGGTTCACCAACCCGCTGCGCCTGCTGCTTGCCCTGCGCCGAGGGGTGGCGGATTACAACCCCTATCTGGTGGCCAGCATCAAGGCATTCACGCTGGATTGCGCCGTCGGCGCAGCCGCTTTCGACCCCAAGGCATTCGCGGTTTCACAAGACGCCATCGGCTACCTCACCACGAATTACCATGATGGGCTGACCACCTACTTCTCCGCCGCCTTCCCCCAGGGCTCCGGGATGTCCTGCGCGGACTCCGCCACCCGGATCGCCGCCGACGCGGATATGTTCCTCAACAGCCCCGAGTTCCAGCGGCTCCTCAACCGGAACATGCCCACCCGTGCCTCTCCCAATGCTGCGACCCCGAATGTCTATACCCGGGCCGACCTGGACATGGTTTACACCAACCTCGTCCAGCCGGTATGGGGAGGAGGGCAGGACGCCGCTGCATTCATGAAGAATGCGCTACTGGCCAACGCCGCAGCGGACGCCTTCAATTGCGCCTCGTCGTCGTCGGATTACGCCTCGTTGAACCAGTGCACGACCATGCTCACCCAGGCAACTGAGCAATGGAAGACCGATGCTACCGCCAACGCCGGGTTTTTCACGAAGACCATGATCCCGGCCATGAACATCTTCCTGGCCACGTTCTACGCCTTTGCACCGCTGGTGTTCATTTTTGCGGTCATGGCTTCGTGGCACGGCATCAAGATCCTACTGGCCTACCTCCTGTTCGGGATATGGAGCCAAACCTGGTTGCCTTTCGCCGCCGTCATAAATTTCATCATCCAGGTGATGGTAGGGGACGAGATGAGCCGGATGCTCGCTGCCTCACCCAATGGGCTGACCATTGCCGTCAACTCTGAGTTCTACGACATGATCTCCACCAAGCTGGCGATGGCCAGCGACATGCTCGGAGCGGTGCCAGTGATCTCTCTCGCCCTTCTCACAGGATCTGTTTTCGGGCTGACGGCGGTGGCCCAGAGGTGGAGCGGTCGGGACTACACCAATGAGAAGCAGGCGGCCCCGGACGTGTACGCACCCCCAGCCATGGTCACGGGGTCGTCCCAGTATTCCGGTACTTCCGGCGGGGTGGTGGGGGACATGACAAGGAATGAAGGGGCTGCCATCTCTGCGGGCAGTGCCCGCCAGATAGCGCTCTCCGGGGCGCAGGCCGAGGTGGATGCGACCAGCAACCAGGTGACCCAGCAGTTCGGGCGGGTGATTGAAAAGGGAATGTCTAGCCAGGCGACTTGGGATCACGCCAAGGCGCTGGTGCAGGAAACGGGAGTGACCAATACATCGGCCTATAAATCCGTATTGTCCCAAGCAAGAGATACGGCTGTGAAATACGGATTCAAGGGCGCTGATGCCGATAAGGTTGCTGCTGATATTGCCGCTGGAATTGGAATTGGTGGCGGCGCCGTTCCCGGCAAGATCGGCTCCGGCCTCAAACTGAGCAGCGAGCAAACCAAGAGCGCGGAAGCCGCTTACGATGAGGCGCGCAAGACTACTGCCAATACTGAAGATGCTCGCGCCGTCCAACTTGCTGTCGCCACCAAAGGCAGTGACACATCGACCTTCAGGAACACGTTTGCCAAGACGCTATCTGAAAAAGATTCCGAAAGCTTCTCTAAGTCGCTTTCCCGCTTGCACAGCGCCCAGGAGACGAAGCAAAGGTTGGAGTCCTTCTCTTCGGGCATGTCCAGTCAGAATGTGCTGACTTCCCAGCAGCAGGCCCAGGCGATTGCGGAGAACCGGCACGGGGTACGGAATGCCGTCCTGAACGATTGGGCGGCTTTCAGCCGAGCGGCCGGTAACGATGCGGCAAACAGCTTGCTCGCCCAGGCATCCCGTTACGTTGATACGACAAAGTACCTTTCGACGCTTCCGGCCGGGGAGGAACGCCAAGCGGCCGTCGCGTTTCATGCTCTTCGCATGGCGTCCGATCAGGGTATGACAGGCGCTGCGCTGCCATATACGCAAGCGTTCGATGGTATGGCGGCAGAGTCGCCGAAGGGAATCGCATCCGTCAACCCATCTGGGCCCAACATGCAGGTTGAAGGCCCTGCTGCAAATACTGAAGCGCTCGCTTTGGCTGGCCAACAAGGAGCAGGGGAGGCCGCTGGGGTCGGCGGAACCGTTGGGGGCAAGATACACCAGGGAGCACCGGGACTGTCTCCTGAAGAGGCTGGGGCGCTATACCGGGGAGGGAAAAACGGAGACGTTCTCCAACATCGCGGGGAATCTCTCGATGCGTATAATCAGGCTCGCAACGACGGGAAGGTGCAGGTAGCTGTTTCTCAGGCGAATCCGAAACAAGGGCACCTCCCGACCGAGGGAGTAATTAAGCGATAACGATTACTCGTCGTCAGAGGGGAGGAAGGCCAGGGGCTCGCCTATTTCGTCGAAGCTAAAGAAAGGCGTGTAGCCATTCAGAGAAAAGCACGACTCCTTGCCTTCTTCTCCGAGGGGGCTGGACTTATCGCCCATCAAGCGAGCGATGATAAAAGCGCCTCCCCCTACGACGAGGGCGAAGATGAAAATGATAAGAGAAACGTCCATTTTTGATTTTCCTTTTGCGTTTTCGGATTTCCGAAATGCTTAACGTCATTACAGCAAAGCGATTTCCGAAAGTCAAGGAAAAAATGAACTATTGCATGGACTTATATTTTCAGGCGCTCATTCTGAGCGCCTGCCAAAGCGCGGGGGAGGAGGAAAGATGACCCCAGGGATTCTCCTGGCCATCATCGGCCTCATTATCCTGATGGTCCTGCCGGCCAGTAGGAATTTCCTGGGATGGCTCATCTCTAAACCCGGTGTACACCTATACCACTACCTTTTCTTCCTGATCAAATTCATCGTTCGGGCTCATTACACTGTCTTCCGAAACCTGGTGCTTCCTCGTCGGGTGATCTACCCCACTTTGGAACGGGATGATACGGTACAGAGGGACTAGAAGAATGGCCAGACGCTACTATTCGGTTGTTGCGGAGGGGAGGAGATATTGCAAAGTCCCGTATTCACAGAAAAATGGTGGAGTTTTCCCGGCGGGTAGCAAAAGACCCCGAAGCAGCGCGTGCATTCCTCCAGCGAGCGGGTATCTTGTCCAAAGATGGGGAGTTGACCGAAGCCTATGGTGGTATGGCGCCCCCTGACCGTCGTCGCAATGCTGGCAAAAAGCTGGCATTTCGACGTAAAAATAATGCCATTCCACAGTAACATGGAATGGCATACTTGATAAAAATCAATATGTTAATGGTGGAGGCGGCGGGAATCGAACCCGCGTCCGCAAGCCCTCTACAGACAGTTCTACATACTTAGTCCGGTCGATTGGGTTTTAACCCGAAGCGCGCCGGCCGAACAGGCTCGATTCAGGCGAGTTGCCTTGGATTTAACACCGGTCAAAGCAACCCTGAACGGCGCGAGACTCCTGAAATGACTCTGCTGCGGGTTGCCCCGCCTAGCCCGGAGTCAGGCTAGTGCAGAGTCTGGCCG
>JAJZTK010000071.1 GCA_021849045.1 Deltaproteobacteria bacterium
GATCTGTGGGGCCGGTCCAGGGGCACGACCTGCCGCACCTGGTGGAGATCCTGCGTGATCTGAAGAGCGTGGAGGGGCCGGTGCTGGTGCATGTCATGACCCGCAAGGGGTGCGGCTATAAGCCGGCAGAGGAGAATCCGGGCAAATTCCACGGCGTCGGTCCGTTTAATATTGCCACCGGGGAAGTGGCGGCTGCCAAGGGTGGTCCCGCCTCCTACACGGCAATGTTCGGCGAGACCCTGGTCCAACTCGCCGCGGACGATAAAAAGATCGTCGCCATCACCGCGGCCATGCCCGACGGTACCGGCCTGGCCCCCTTTGCCAAGGCCTATCCTGACCGCTTCTTCGATGTGGGTATTGCCGAGCAGCATGCCCTGACCTTTGCCGCCGGCCTGGCCACCGAGGGATACCGCCCGGTGACGGCCATCTACTCGACCTTTGCCCAGCGCGCCTATGACCAGATCTTTCACGATATCTGCCTGCAGAAACTGCCGGTGACGCTGGCCATGGACCGCGCCGGGCTGGTGGGGGATGACGGGCCGACCCACCACGGGGTTTTCGACCTCTCCCTCGTCCGTCATCTGCCGGAGATGACCCTGATGGCGCCGAAAGACGAGAACGAACTGCGGCACATGCTCAAGACCGCCCTCTATGCCGGCGCCCCGATGGCCCTTCGTTATCCGCGCGGCACCGGCTACGGCGTGCAACTGGATCAGGAGATCCGGGAACTCCCCATCGGCAGGGGAGAGCAGTTGGTTGCCGGGGACGACGTGGCCATCATCGCCATCGGCAGCACGGTCTACCCGGCAGTCGAGGCAGCGACACGGCTGGCGACCGCCGGTATCCGGGCCACGGTGGTCAATGCCCGCTTCGTCAAGCCGCTGGACCGGGAGCTGATCTTAAGCGTTGCCCGCCGGTGCGGCACCGTTGTCACGGTGGAAGAGAACGCCCTGCAGGGCGGCTTCGGCACTGCCGTGCTGGAACTCCTCGCCGACGAGCGGGAAACCGCTGTCCGGGTTAAGCGGATAGGCATTCCCGACCGGTTCGTCGAACATGGTAGCCAAGCCCAGTTGCGCAAGGACCTGGGGCTTGATGCCGAAGGAATTGCCGCCACGGTGGAAGCGTTCATGAGAAGGAAGGAGAGGCCGGTCCTGGCCGTGGCGAAATAGACGATATTGTCGGGGCGCTGCTTGCCGCGCCTTTGCCTGCGACAAATTGCCGAACCGGGCGCAGCAAGCGGCGCCCCCACATGATTGAAAGGAAAGAACTGCAGATGCGTTTTCCCTGGCGACTTAATTACGATCTAACGAAATACATTGCGAAGAACAAGCTGGCCAAGGTGGAGAAATACCCCCTGGTCCTGATGCTGGAGCCGACCCACCTGTGCAACCTGGCCTGTTCCGGCTGCGGCCGGATCCGGGAGTATGCCGATACCATCCAGGCGATGATGAGTCTGGAGGAGTGTCTCCGTTCCGTGGACGAATGCCCGGCCCCCATCGTCACTATCACCGGCGGCGAACCGTTCCTTTATCCCCATGTCTTCGACTTGGTGGAGGCGGTGTTGCAGCGCGGCAAGCATATCCAGTTCTGCACCAACGGCCTCCTGCTGGAAAAGTCCCTGGACCGGTTACTGCCCCACCCCAACTTTACCCTCAACGTCCATATGGACGGGATGGAAGAGACCCATGACCGGATACTGGAGCGCAAGGGGACCTTCAAAACCGCCATCGAGGGGATCAAGAAGGCGAAGCAGCTCGGCTTCCGGGTCTGCACCAATACCACCATCTTCAAGGACACCGATCTGGTGGAGATTGACATGCTCTTCTCCATGCTTACCGAAATTGGCGTGGACGGCCTGCTGGTGGCCCCCGGCTTCAGCTACGAGGCTGTAGGCGAACTGCTGTTCCTGGAGCGGCAGGAGATCGAGCGGAAATTCGGGCAGGTGTACGAAATGAGCAAGCGGTTCCGCTTCTGGTCGACCCCCATGTACCTCCGTTTCCTCAAGGGGGAGAAGAAGCTCCAGTGCACCCCTTGGGGGAACCCGACCCGCAACCCGCAGGGGTGGAAGGCGCCGTGTTACCTGATCACCGACACCCACTACCCGACGTTCAGGGAGATGATGGAGAAGACCGACTGGAACCGTTACGGGGTCGGGCGGGACGAGCGGTGCGCCCAGTGCATGATGCACTGCGGCTTTGAGCCGACCGTGGTGAACGAGATTTCAAAGAGTTGGAAAGATATCGTGGAAATGGCTATCTGGAACCTGACCTGAGACGAAGCTCCCCGCTCTGCCCGCTACGAAAGCCGCCCTGCACTCTCCGCAGGGCGGCTTTTTTTACGAACAAGCTCTAAGTCGAAGTCACCTGTGTTACTCATGTTCATACTCCTTTGTTGATGACCGAACGCGACCTGATAAACAGAAAACATTAATAATATCTCAATGTTTTGGCGCATGCAGTATATGGTTTTCTAGCGGCTGCACCGAGAATTTGTTGTTGATCTACGGCATGTTAGCGAAGAAAAAATTTTTAACGCGCTCGCAATAACTTTTTTACCTGATACACTAAAGAAAAATTTCATGTGCCGATATAAGTAATTAAGTACTTACATGCAAACAATGTCCCTTCCACAGACAAAAAAACTTAATCAATCTTCCGGAAAGACCGGCCAGGATACCCGCGAGCGCATTCTTGCAGCTGCCCTCCAGCTTTTTTCCGCTAAAGGGGTCTGCGGGGCGAGCACCCGCGAGATCGCCCGCAGTGCGGATATCTCGGAAGTCACTCTCTTTCGTCATTTCCCCACCAAGGAGCAGTTGCTGGGGGAGGTCATCAACCGCTACTCCTTGTCCGAGGTGCAGGAACTCATTCCCGATATCATCGATTATCCGTATGAAGAGGGGCTTGCCATCCTGGCTAATCAGCTGCTGACAAAACTCGATGGCCTGCGGGACTGGATAAAGATCCTTCATGACGAACTGCAGCACTCCCCCGACAAGATGCACCAGATCTATCATTCCTTTCTCGATACGCTTTTTGCCACGTATGCCTCCTATTTCCGGGCCATGCAGCAGCGGGGCAGCCTGCGCGATTTCGACCCTGAACTGGCGGCCAGGGCGTTTCACGGGATGCTTTTCAGTTTTTTCAATATTGAAGAGATTCTGCAGCGGAAGAGCTACCGGGCTACCGATCGTGACAAGGCTGTGGCTGAGTTCGTGCGTATTTTTGCCATAGGCACCGAAGGCCGGGACGTTGGCTTGAAACCTACAAACGCAGCGACGAAGGGAGGGAAGGCCACTAGACGGTCTGGCGGTAAGGAAGTTGAACTATGCAATTTCACGAAAGGAGGTTCACTTGATGGTCATTAAAGGAGTAACGAGATTACTTCTGGCCTCGCTGATGCTATTCCCTGCCGCTGTCGGCTGGGGCGCGGAAATCCATGGCCGAAGCTCCACACAACTCTTATGGTACAACAACGAATTCGTCGATGGCCGCCAATTCGAGGCAGCTGAATACCTGCGGGTGGGGATCACCAACATCGACAAGTCCGGCAAGCTCTCCCTCTACGGATATGGCCGGCTATCCCAGGACTTTACCAAAGGCGAGGCGCTGAACGGTCGGCTGTATTACCTCTATGCGGACTACCGGGATCTGTACGACAAGGTCGACTTCAAGCTTGGCCGCCAGTTCGTCAACCTCGCCGCCGGCAGCGCCATCATCGACGGCCTGCAGGTCGACCTGAAAAACGTCGGGCCGGTCGGCTTCACCCTGCTTGGCGGGCGGGATGTACTGTTTGGTCTCAACGGCGAGATAGGAAACGGCGGGAATGCCGATCTGGGGCTGGCCGCCTACCTGACCGGCTTCAAGAACACCGATGCGGAAATCAGCTGGTTCCGCAAATGGGACCGCAGTGACGTGGCACGGGATGTCCTTGGCGCATCCGTAAAGCAGTACCTTTTTAACAACGTCAAGGTCTACGGCAACGCCCGCTTCGACCTCGTCTCGGAAACGTTCAACGAGGTTCAGGCCGGGTTGAAGTATTATCCCCTGTCCAACCTGGTCTTTACCGGTGAGTACTATCAGAGCTACCCAACCTTCGATACCACCTCCATCTACTCCGTATTCGCCGTGAACCAGTATCAGGAAGGTCTGTTCCGTGTTGACTACGCCATCAACGACATGGTGTCGGTCAATGGCGGTTACAGCCGGCAGGGATATGGTGAAGGCGCCGCGGCCAACGTCTACCACCTCGGAACGGGGATTCGCCCGATCGAGCAGCTCAAGCTGAACGTGGAATATGACAACCGCCAGGGCTACTACGGCAGCACGAATGGTGTCATCGTGGACGCCGATTTAGAGATCAATAAGAACGCCCAAGTGGCGGCCGGCTTCCAGTACGACGTCTATCAGCGCGACTCTTTGACCAACGACGAGATAGCCCGCAGGTATTGGATCGGTGGCAAGTACAAGCTGACCAAGAGTCTTGCCGTGTCAGGCCGTATCCAGGACGACGTCAATGCGCGCTTTACCGAGAATGTCACCGGACGCCTGGTGTTCGATTACGACTTTTAGAAAGGGGGTGCTTCTGTGAAAAAACAGTTTTTCGTCTGTCTGCTTCTGGCCATGTCTGTCTTGTACGTACAGCAGGCGTCTGCCCAGAAACAGCAGCACAAGGAGTATGCTGACACAAAGCTCTCCGAGTGCAACAGCTGCCACAAGGCTGAGGGGATTGCGCCCAACCACGACAGCGATTGGCTACGCAGCCATCGCACCTTGGCCAGTAAGGCTGGAAGCAACTGCTCCCAGTGCCACATCCAGTCATTCTGCCTCGACTGTCACCAGGGTGGGGGGATCAACGCAAACCTCTCTACAGACGCCTTCGGACGTGATTACATCCCGAAGAGCCATCGGAGCGACTTCGTCAACCTGCACCCGGTCAAGGCGCTGGATAACCCGCAGACCTGCTACCGCTGCCATGACCAGAAATACTGCAACGCCTGTCACGCCCGTTTTCCGAAAGGAAGCATGCGGATCAAGTCGCACCTCCCCAGCAGCCGTTCGGGCCAGACGTTTATCTGGAGCAGCGAACACGCCAGCGAGGCCCGGCGTAACCTGCAGTCGTGTCAGACCTGTCACCCGGAAGGGGACGTGTGTCTGCGCTGCCACAGCTCCAAGAGCGGTGCCAGGGTCAATCCGCATCCCAAGAGTTTCAAGGGTGGAAACATCAGTTCTCGCACCAATAAGACCTGCAGGGTCTGTCACTAACTAAACCAACATCAGAAGGAGGAGTGAACGCATGAAACGTATGAATCTCATCGCTTCCTTGCTGGGTGCAGCAGCCATAGCATCCCTTGCCGGCTGCGGCAGCGACAACCGGGAAAGCTCGGCAACAGCGTCGTTTACCGCATCCCAGGCATGTATCGCGTGTCATACCACGTATAAATCTCCTGTAACCGGAAACAATATTGTCACGGAGTGGCAGGCGTCGGCGCACAATACCCGTAACGGTGCCAGTTGCCCCGACTGTCATGCCACCAATGGACACCCGTCCAGTGGAGCGTTGCCGAATATACCCGGTGATACGGTCTGTCTCAACTGTCATACTTCTGTCACCATGAAATCCTATAGTTCCCATTTCTTTGGCAGTGCCACGTATAACGCGACCAGGGCCGCGTATGTGACTCCTTATGACACTAATACCTGCCGGGTCTGCCATAATCCCCATGACACCACCACGTTGCTGACCGTCAACAGGCAGTGGAAACAGTCCGGTCACGGTAATGTGACGGCAGACCCATGGATGCATTACAAGTGGCGAACCGCACCATTCAATTATTGCCAGCGCTGTCACACCGCAGGCGGTTTCCGTAACTTAATGACGACCGGTACTGCTCCTTCTTCCGCCATATTCGGCAAATACACCACCGGTCGTGAGGCCCTTGGCTGCAAAGGTTGTCATACCGACTACAGTTGGAAGCGGATCCAGGCATTCAAGCCATTCTCCACACCGTATAATCCGTCCCTCGGGGCATCGAAAGGGTTCCCGTCAGCTACCACTATCGGCGATACCCAGCTCTGCATCCCCTGTCATACTGGTCTGAACAGCGGTTACCAAGCTGTGGAGACCTCTGCCGCAGATCTGACCAATACCAGCTTTGCCGCCTTCAACTCCCATTACATGGCCGCTGCCGGCCTGATGTATGTGAAAGCAGGCTTCACCGGTTTCACCTCCGCCGGTGCGGTGCTGGGGACCAGTACCTATGGCAAGTCTCTTACCTCTACTGATGACGGCGGCGCCATCGGCAGTTACCATCGCCGGTTGGGGACTCCCGGCAACGTTGCCTTCAATGGCGTTGCTCTCGACTCCGGCGGTCCCTGTGTCACCTGCCACATGAAGGGGGGCCACTCCCTGGCGATCAATGCGGACTCCTTCACCCGGGTATGCGGCAACTGTCACACCAGAGAAGGCGCAACGACACTCACCTCGAGCAATTTCATGTCCGTGTTTGTCGACCCGCAGGGTGACTTGTTCCAAAACGCGCTGAACCTGGCCTTTAATATTCTCAAGACCAGATACAACATCAGTTATAATCAGGCTGCATATCCTTACTTCTACGACGAGAGCCTGCCGCTTGTGAACGGTAACAAGCAGGCAATAAAAGACTGGACCCGCGGCGGCACTCTGACTCTTGTCAGTGCCAGGAAGCTTGCGGGAGCCTGCTTCAACCTGAACCTGCTGCAGCGTGAGCCGGCAGCCTATGTCCATGCCCGCACCTACACCCGTCGTCTCGTGTATGACACCATCGATTTCCTTGATGACGGCGTGATGAACTGGTCTGCAGGCGCCACAGCCATAGCCCAGAACCCGGCCCTCTACGGCAAGGGTTCGGTGGCATACACCGATGGAACCCTTACGACCCTTGGTGCCGGCACTACCGACAGCATGCTGTATCTGATAGGGTGGAGCAGGACAACGGGCGCTTGGACCACTCCCTTAGAGCGTCCGTAGCGAGAGGTATTCACCGTTTAGCAAAAAGCCCCGCCTCCCATGAGGCGGGGCTTTTTGCTATCTATGATTTCTGCCCTGGTACAGGGGGCAGACTTGGATGCTCGGGAACGAAAGAAAACAAGAACAGATGTTTTATGTGTGACAGAATTTACTCCCCATAGACTTAATCAGGTCTTCTCTCTAACCATAGACCCCAACAACAGTGCGGCAATGAGCGCCAGCCCCGCCCCCATCCCGAAGGCGGCCTGTGGCGAGAACTGCTGCCAGACGAAGCCGAAGAGGAGGCTGGCAGGAAGCGCACCGGCGCCGATGGCGCAGTTGTACCAGCCAAATGCGCTGCCACGTTCGGTGGTCGGCGCCAGGTCGGCCAGCAGCGCCTTTTCCACCCCTTCCGTAAGCCCGTAGAAGAGGCCATAAAAGGAGAAGAGTGCCCAAATTTGCCATTCGCTGGTGGCAACGGCGAAACCGAGGTAGGCAAGGGCATAGACCAGCCAGCCCGCGATGATCAGTTGCCGGCGGCCGAGTCGGTCGGAGAGGGCGCCGAACGGGGTGGCGGTGAGCATCTTGCTCAGGTGGAAAAAGGACCAGAGGAGCGGAATCCTGGCAGGTGTCACCCCCAGGGTCCCGGCCCTCAGGAGCAGGAAGGCGTCCGACGAGTTGCCAAGGGTGAAGAGGAGGAGGATCAGGAGGAATCCGCGGAGGTCGCCACGTGGGGTGACCAGGCGGATGGCGGCGCCGGCGTGGTCCTGCCGGTCCGGTTCCCTGACAAAGAGGACGATGACCAGCACTGCCGCTATGCCGGGGATGGCGGCGAGCCAGAAGAGGGTGCGGAGATCGTGCACCAGGGTGGCCAGGAGCAGGGTGGCCACCAAGGGGCCGATGAGCGCGCCGGCGTGGTCCATGGAGCGGTGGAAGCCGTAGGCCCTGCCGCGGAGCGACGGATCGACAGAATCGGCGATCAGGGCGTCCCGCGGAGAGGTTCTCACCCCTTTGCCCACCCGGTCGGCAAGCCGGATCAGAAGCACTGCCAGCGGCGAGGTGGCGGCGGCGATGAGCGGCCGGGCACAGGAGGAAAGCGTGTAGCCGAAGAGTACCAGCGGTTTGCGGCGCGGCATGCCATCGGATGCGATCCCCGACGCCAGCTTGAGCAGTGCCGCGGTGGATTCCGCAGCCCCTTCCAGCATCCCCAGGAAGGCCGGACCGGCACCGAGCACCGACGTGACAAACAGCGGGAGCAGCGGATAGATCATCTCGCTGGAGACGTCGGTCAGGAGGCTGACCAGTCCCAAGGCCAGAATGTTGCCCGAAATCCCCCTGAACAAATTGATCCCCCCCCAAAATAAAATCATTCGTAGGTTGGGTTAGCGTCAGCGTAACCCAACAAATGAGTTCGTTTCGTTGGGTTACGGCGATACACCCGCCTAACCCAACCTACGTATCTGAACCCCGAACCCTCAGCCCTGAGCCGTCTTGATCTTCAACGCCGCAGCGTAGACCTCCCGGCGGGGAAGGCCGGTCGCGGCCGTCACCCGTGCCACGGCTTCCTTGACACTGAGACCTTCGTCGGCAAGGTGCTGGGCCAGGATCGCCCCCAGGTCCTGAACCGGCGCCTCGCCCACCTCTGCCGGGGGGATAAGGATGACCACCTCGCCCCGCGGCTCTTGTGCGGCACACCAGTCGATCAGCTCGGAAATGGTGCCGTGACGGAACTCTTCGTGGATCTTGGTCAGCTCCCGGGCCACCACGACCTGACGGTTGCCGAGCACGGCCAGCATGTCGGCCAGGGTGGCGGCGAGCCGGTGCGGTGCTTCGTAGAAGAGCATTACCCGCTCTTCAGCGGCCAACTCGGCAAGGCGTGCCCTGCGCTTTCCCTGGCGGGGAGGGAGGAACCCTTCAAAGGCGAAACGGTCGGTGGGGAGGCCGGCGGCGGAGAGGGCGGTCATGACCGCCGACGGGCCGGGGATCGGGATGACCCGGATACCGGCCGCCACTGCGGACTGGACGATCCGGTAGCCCGGGTCGGCGATGCACGGGGTGCCGGCATCAGTGATCAGGGCCAAGGTTTTCCCTTCCCGGAGCTGGCTAAGGAGGAGGTCGCTCTTCAGCCGCTCGTTGTGGTCGTGATAGGCGGTGAGCGGTGTGGCGATGCCGAAGTGGGAGAGCAGCTTGCGGCTGTGACGGGTATCTTCGGCGGCGATCAGATCGACCTCCTTGAGGATACGTACCGCCCGGAAGGTGATATCTTCCAGGTTGCCGATGGGGGTGGCTATTATGTAGAGTGTTCCGGTTTTCATACGTTCAAGGTTCACTTCCCCCAGTCCCGCGAATACCTGAAGTCACGGTCGATGGTCCGGTTGGAGACCTTGGCGATGACCGGCAGACGCCGCTTGAAGTGGGAGTTCTGCACCTTGCGGGAGACCGTGTCGATGAACTCCGGGGCAAACCCCTCGGCCACCAGTTCGGCCTTGGTCATCCGCAGGTCCACCAGACGGTAGAGCAGTTCGTCCACGTCCCGGTAGGTGAAGCCGAGCTCCTGCTCGTCGGTCTGGCCGTCCCAGAGATCGGCGGACGGTTTTTTCTCGATCACCTCCCGCGGCACGCCGACCGCCTCGGAGAGCTGCCAGACATGGCTCTTGTAAATGTCGCCGATGGGATTCAGAGCGCTGGCCATGTCGCCGTAGAGGGTGCCGTAGCCAAGGAGCAGCTCGGTCTTGTTGCTGGTGCCGAGAACCAGGGCGCCGTGCAGGGCCGACTGGTCGAAGAGGATGGTCATCCGCTCCCTGGCCATCTTGTTCCCCCGCCGCATGTTGTCGGCATCGGGGAAGCTGTCGAAGTAGGCGTCGACCATCGGCGTGATCGGCACCACGGAGAAGCGGACGCCGCAGGCCTCGGCCACCAGGCGGGCATGGGCCTCGCTCTGCGGGTTGCTGGTCCGGTACGGCATGCAGACCGCATGGACGTTCTCCGGCCCCAGCGCCTCGGCAGCCAGGAAGACCACCAGGGCCGAGTCGATCCCGCCCGATAACCCGAGCACTCCTTTCGTTACTCCCACCTTGCAGACCTCGTCCCGGATGAAACCGACCAGGATCTGGCGCAGCAGCGCGGTATTGACGGTCAACTGGCTCATCGGCTGCTCTCCTCCTCGATCCGGCACAGTTCGCGGACGGTCAGGGCCAGGTTTTCGTCCCGCATCATGGGGGAGAAGATTCGCTCCCTGCGAAGCTCCCCTTCCTTCAGCCCGGCGAGGACGAAATCCTCGTCCATGATCGCCCCCCGGGTGATGGCGATGCCGGACGGGGCGACCGCCTCCGACCCACCCCAGAAGTTGACCCCGTCCTCGTAGCCGACCCGGTTGCAGTAGAGGACCCGGGCATTGAGGAAGGTGGCGGTCGTGGCGGTGAGCCGCTGCCAGGCAGCGGTCGAGCCGAGCCGGTCGTCGGTTGAGATGCCCCGTCCCGGGCTGCTGGAGAGGCAGAGCAGCGTGGTGGCGCCGTCCATGGCCAGGATGTAGGGGGCGGAGAGGTGCCACATGTCTTCGCAGATCAGCATCCCCAGCCGGCCGAACTTGCTGTCGAACGCCCGGAACCGGTCGCCGCGGGCCAGGTAGCGCAGTTCGTCGAACAGGCCGTAGGTGGGGAGGTAGACCTTGCGGTGCAAGTGGCGGATGGCGCCATTCTCCAGGTACAGGGCCGTGTTGAAGAAGCGGTAGTCCTTTGTTACCTCCACCAGGCCGATGGCAATGGCAATGTGACGGGAGAGCGCGACGAGCCGGGCGATCTCCGGAGCGTCCAGGGACAGTGCCACGTCCGGTACCAGGTCCTTGAGAAAGTAGCCGGTCAGGGCCAGTTCGGGAAAGAGAATCAGGTCTGCCTGCTCCCGGATGCCACGTTCGACCGCTTCTTCCACCAGGGTGAGGTTGTCGGCCAGGCAGCCGAGTTTGGGTTTGATCTGGGCCAGGGCGGCCGTAAAGTCCATGCCGGTTCCTCCGCGCGCGTTTTGGCAACGTTACCACAGGCGCGGCGGCACTGCAATATCCGCAAACCGTGCCGAAACCCTTGCGTCACATCGGGGTGAATGCTAATCTGCCGGGGAAATACGCCAAGGTTCATTGTTGCATCCCCGAGCCCCGAGCCGTCTATGCTTCCTTTCATTGCCATCATCCCCTCCGTCGCCTACGGCCTGATCAGCCTGTTCTGCGCCCGCACCTTTTTCGGCGGCCGGCCGCCGGCAGCGGGCTACGCTCCGCCGGTTACCGTCATCAAGCCGGTGAAGGGGATGGATGCGGAGAGCTTCGAGAACTTCGCCTCCTTCTGCCGACAGGAGTATCCGGAGTTCCAGTTGCTCTTCGCCGTTGCCGCGGCCGATGACCCGGCGGTAGCGGTGATCCGCCGGCTGCTGGAGACCTTCCCTACGGTTGATATCGAGCTGGTGATCAACCCCGCGATCTATGGCCCCAACTATAAGGTCTGCAACCTGATGAACGCCTGGCCAAGGGTGAAGCACGGGATCGTGATCGTCTGCGACAGCGACATCCGGGTGGGGCCGGAGTATCTAGCCCGGGTCTGCGCCCCCTTTGCCGACCCGGCCGTCGGTCTGGTCACCTCCCTGTACCGGAGCTCCCGGGTGGACGGCCTGGCAACGGTTTTCGAGGCACTCGGCTTCACGGCGGAGATGATCCCCAATGTCATGGTGGCACTCAGGCTGGAGGGGCTTTCCTTTGCGCTGGGCGCCTCCATGGCCTGCCGCCGCGAGGCGCTGGACGCCATTGGCGGTTTCCCGTCACTGGTGAACTACCTGGCCGACGACTACCAGTTGGGGAACAAGATTCACCGTGCCGGGTACCGGCTGGAACTGTCCGGCTATTTCGTGGAGAGCGTCATGAAGCGGGAGAGCCTGGGCGGCATCCTCTCCCGCCAACTCCGCTGGTGCCGGACCATGCGGGCCTCACGAGCCGGCGGCTACTTTGCCTCGGGTATCACCCAGCCGTTCGTGGGGCTGCTCGCCGCGCTCCTGCTCTCCGGGTTCTCCCCGGCCGGCTGGTGGGCACTCCTGCTCCTCTATGCCGTTCGTGGTTTAATTGTCACGATCTTCAGCCGCCGGTACGTGCAGGATCGGCTCCTCCCCCGCTACCTCTGGCTTCTGCCACTGCGCGACCTGCTCGCCTTTGCCACCTGGGCGCTGGCTTTCCTTGGCAACCGGGTCCGCTGGCGGGGACACCTGTTCCGGCTCCTCCCTGGCGGGGCGATCGAGGAGATAGTCTGAGCAGTCAGATCGTGAGGCATGGGGGCTCGGTGGAGCGAAACGGCAGCGATTCCCGCGGCTGAAGGGCAACGAGTCGTATGCGGAGTGCGAGGTCAGACACCATCAATGCATGCCGGGAAAAGGTCAAATCGCGAGAGTTTGAGCGGAAGCGGGCCCCCATGCCTCACGATTCATCCCCCTTTTCTTGTTGACAAGGCGCCGGCCGGCTGAATAGTATCGGAAAATTTCCAGGTTTTTTGCGATGAGGAGGATCGGGATGGGTAAGGTGTACAAGGTTGCGGTTCTGCCGGGTGACGGCATTGGGCCGGAGGTGATGGCAGAGGCCCTCAAGGTGCTGGATGCCGTGGAGAAGCGCTATGACGTGACGTTCGAGCGGACCCATGCAAACGTGGGCGGGGCCGGTATCGACAACGAAGGGAAGGCGCTGCCCGACACGACCGTTAATATCTGTAAAAGCAGCGACGCCATCCTGTTCGGCTCGGTTGGCGGTCCCAAGTGGGAAACCCTCCCCCCGGACGAGCAGCCGGAGCGTGGTGCGCTCCTGCCGCTTCGGAAGATCTTCGGCCTCTACGCCAACCTCAGGCCGGCCATCATCTTCCCGTCGCTTACCGGCGCCTCGTCGCTCAAGGAAGAGGTCATTGCCGGCGGCTTCAATGTGCTGGTCATTCGTGAGCTGACCGGCGGCATCTACTTTGCCCAGCCGAAAGGGATCGACGGTCAGGGGCGCGACCGGGTCGGTTACGACACCATGCGCTACTCGGTGCCGGAGATCGAGCGGATCACCCATGTCGCCTTCCAGGCGTCGCGCAAAAGGGGCAAGAAGGTCTGCTCCATCGACAAGGCGAACGTCCTCTCCTCGTCGGTGCTCTGGCGCGAGGTGGTGACCGGCATCGCCAAGGAGTATCCGGACGTGGAGCTGTCCCATATGTACGTGGACAATGCGGCCATGCAGCTGGTCCGCTGGCCCAAGCAGTTCGACGTCATCCTCTGCGAGAACATGTTCGGCGACATCCTTTCCGACGAGGCTGCCATGCTGACCGGTTCGCTGGGGATGCTCCCGTCCGCTTCGCTGGCCGAGGGGACCTTCGGCATGTACGAGCCGTCCGGCGGCTCGGCGCCGGACATCGCCGGTCAGGGGATCGCTAACCCTATCGCCCAGATCCTCTCCGCCGGCATGATGCTCAAGTTTTCCTTCGGCATGCTCGAAGCGGCCGACGCCATCGACAAGGCCGTGGCCACGGTGCTCGATCAGGGGTACCGGACCAGGGACATCTACCAGAACAAGGAAGGCGAGAAACTGGTCAACACGAAAGAGATCGGCGCCGCGATCATCGCTGCGCTGTAACCAAATAACAAAGAAAAGGAATCTGGACTATGAAAGTCGGAATCGTCGGTTGGCGCGGTATGGTCGGTTCGGTTCTCCTCCAGCGGATGGAAGAGGAGAAAGATTTTAGCCTCGGCTTTGAGCCGGTCTTTTTCTCCACCTCCCAGGCGGGTGCTCCGGCACCGCTGAATGCCGGGACCCTGAAGAACGCTTCAGATATCGCTGAGCTGAAGAAGCTCGACGTGATTCTCACCTGCCAGGGTGGCGACTACACGAAGAGCGTGCATCCCGAACTGCGCAAGCAGGGGTGGCAGGGGTACTGGATCGATGCCGCCAGCACCCTGCGGATGGAGAACAACGCGGTCATTATTCTCGACCCGGTCAACCGCAACGTCATCGACGCGGCCCTGGCGCGGGGCGACAAGGACTTCATCGGTGGCAACTGCACGGTCAGCCTGATGCTCATGGCCCTTGGCGGCCTGTTCCGCGCCGGTCTGGTGGAGTGGCTCTCCTCCATGACCTATCAGGCGGCATCCGGTGCCGGCGCTCCCAACATGCGCGAACTGCTGGCCCAGAAAGGGGTGCTGCACGGCTCCGTCGTCCACCTGCTCCAGGACCCGGCCTCGGCCATCCTGGAGATCGACCGCATGGTCACCGCCACCCTGCGGAGCGATGCCCTCCCCAAGAAGGAGTTCGGCTTCCCGCTGGCGGGAAGTGTGCTCCCCTGGATCGACCGGGAGGTTGAGGACGGCCAGAGCCGTGAAGAGTGGAAGGGATTTGCCGAGACCAACAAGATCCTCGGCACCAGTTCGCCCATCCCGGTGGACGGCATCTGCGTGCGGGTCGGCGCCATGCGTTGCCACAGCCAGGCAATGACCATCAAGCTGAACAAGGACCTACCGCTCGGCGACATCGAAAGCCTGATCAGGAACGACAACCAGTGGGTAAAGCTGGTGCCCAACAACAAGGCCGATACCCTGACCCACCTTACGCCGGCGGCGGTTTCCGGGGCACTGACGGTTCCCATCGGCCGGGTACGGAAGATGAAGATGGGGCCGCAGTACGTCCAGGCCTTCACCTGTGGCGACCAGCTCCTCTGGGGGGCGGCCGAGCCGCTCCGCCGCATGCTGCGCATTCTGCTGGAGAAGTAGAGCCTTTTACCTTGTTGAAGAATCATGGTGTATGAAAAGTCGCCCCTTCTCCAGGGGCGCTTTTCGTTTATAGCGGCCCATTCGGGGAGTGCATGTGCGAACGATCAAGCTGATTGTCGAATACGACGGCACCAACTATGCCGGCTGGCAGGTGCAGCCCAACGGCCTGGCGATCCAGCAGGTGCTGGAAGAGGGGGTGGCGCGGCTGGTGAAGCATCCGGTTAGGTTGTCCTCGTCGGGCCGGACCGATGCCGGGGTGCATGCCAGGGGGATGGTGGCGGCATTCGGCACGGAAACCGCCGTGCCGGTGAAGGCGTTTCGCGACGGGCTGAACGCGCTTCTGCCGCCGGATATTGCCGTGCGCCAAGCCGTCGAGGTGGCGGCAGAGTTCAACCCGCGCCGGGACGCCATTGGGAAACAGTACCGCTACACCATCCTGGCAGCACAATGCCGTTCACCCCTGACACGCCTGTATGCCTGGCATCTGCGGAAGCCGTTGGATCTTGCGCGGATGAGGCAGGCAGCGGCGCTGTTTGTCGGGGAACATGATTTCGCGGCGTTCCGTACCGCCGGTTGTGCCGCCAAAACCACGGTCAGGCGGATCACCGCCCTGGAAATAGTCCAGGAGGGGGCGTTTATCCGTGTCGACGTGTATGGCACCGGCTTTCTCAGGAATATGGTGCGGATCATGGTCGGTACCTTGGTGGCGGTGGGTGCAGGGCGTTTTGAGCCCGAGCGCATCAGCCGCTGCCTGGAGGAGGGCTGCGCCGCCGGTCCGACGGCCCCGGCCCACGGGCTTTGTTTGATGGAGGTTTACTACTAAAGAGTTTTTGCGTAGGATTTTTTCCTTGACAGGATGGGGGGAATGAATTAGTTTACGAACTTTCCGTGGATACCGGGCTTATTTACCGCAGTCGTGAGGGAGCAATGAAGACAACGCAGGTAGCAAAAAAAGAGGATATCACCAGGGAATGGTTCCTGGTTGACGTTGATAACAAGGTGCTCGGCCGGGTTGCCACCGAGATAGCCAATGTGCTGCGCGGCAAGAAAAAGCCGATCTACACCCCGAGCGTTGACACCGGTGACTTCGTCGTCGTGGTGAATGCCGCCAAGATCGCTCTTACCGGCAACAAGCTGGCTGACAAGGCCTATCACCATCACACCGGTTTTCCCGGCGGGCTCAAGACCATCACTGCCGGCAAGCTCCTTGAGAAGAAGCCGGAAGATGTCATCAAGAAGGCGGTCAAGGGAATGCTTCCCAAGAACAAGCTGGCCCGGCACATGCTGAGCAAGCTGAAGATTTACGCCGGTCCCGAGCATCCGCACAAGGCCCAACAGCCCAAGGTGCTGGACATTTAATCGATCGCACAGCGAGAAAGTTCCTCGTAGGAGATAGCACAGATGGCTGCAACTAAGAGTTTTTACGGTACTGGCAAGCGCAAGTCCTCCATTGCAAGGGTATGGCTCAAGCCCGGCTCCGGCAAGATCATGGTCAACAGCAAGTCCCTCGACGATTACTTCGGTCGCGAGACTTCGAAGATGGTCGTGCGGCAACCGCTCGAATTGACCGAGAACGTGGACAAGTTCGACATCTACGTCACGGTTCGCGGCGGCGGCGACTCGGGTCAGGCCGGTGCCATCAAGCACGGCATCACCAAGGCCCTTCTTGAGGCTGACACCGAACTGCGTGGCACCCTGAAGAAGGCCGGCTTCATCACCCGTGACTCCCGCGTGAAGGAACGGAAGAAGTACGGCAAGGCCGCTGCACGGAAGAGTTTCCAGTTCTCCAAGCGTTAACGCTGAAGGCCATACGGTCGACAAGGGGAAAATCCGTCAGGGTTTTCCCCTTTTTCTGTATTATCTGCGAGGAGGTTTCTCATGCTGAACGTTGCTGTTATCGGTGCCAGCGGCTACACCGGGGTCGAGCTGCTGCGGCTTCTCTACACCCACCCGGAACTGGCCGTGACCTGTGTTACCTCTGAGCAGAGCGCCGGTAAAAAGATATCGGATATTTTCCCCTCTCTCCGGGACCGGTGCGATCTGGTGCTGGAGAAGGCGGATGCCGAGGCCGCGGCGGAAAAGGCCGATCTGATCTTCACCGCACTGCCCCACCAGGCAGCCATGGCCGTGGTGCCGACCCTCCTCCGTCTGGGGAAGCAGGTCGTTGACCTCTCGGCCGATTACCGGCTGCAGGATGCCGAAACCTATGGCGCCTGGTATGCGAGCCATACGAGCCCGGACCTGCTGGCCGAGGCAGTGTATGGTCTGCCGGAGATCCGGCGGGAAGAGATTGCCGGTGCCAGGCTGGTGGCCAATCCCGGCTGCTATCCCACCAGCGTCATCCTCGGGTTGGCGCCGCTCTTACAAAAGGGGCTCATCGAGACCGATTCCATCATTTCCGACAGCAAGTCCGGCGTTACCGGGGCCGGGCGGAGTGCCAAGGTGGACAACCTCTTCTGCGAGGTGAACGACAGCTTCAAGCCGTACGGTGTCGGCGGGGTCCACCGCCATATCCCCGAGATCGAACAGGAGCTGTCGGCCCTGGCGGGCGAAACCATCACCATTTCCTTTACGCCGCATCTGGTGCCGATGGACCGGGGGATCGTCTCCACCATCTACGCACGGCTGACGGCCGAGGCCACCACGGCCGAACTTCTTGCCCTGTACCGGGAGTTCTATGACGGTGAGGCTTTCGTCCGGATTCTCCCCGAAGGGAGCTATCCGTCCAGCGCCTTTGTGCGTGGGAGCAACTTCTGCGACATCGGCCTGGCAGTTGACAAGCGAACCGGCCGGGTGATTGTCACCAGTGCGCTCGACAACCTGGTAAAAGGAGCCGCTGGCCAAGCGATCCAAAACATGAACATCCTGGCCGGCCTGCCCGAAAATATGGGGCTGGAAGGTCTGGCGCTGTTCCCCTGACCAGGAGCCGCATGTCCTTTATTCCCCTGACACCAGAAGAGGTTCGCCAGCGTGGCTGGACCGAGTTGGATGTCATCTTTGTCACCGGTGACGCCTACATCGACCATCCGGCCTTCGGGGTACCACTACTGGCCCGCTGGCTGGAGGCGCACGGGTTCCGGGTGGGCATCATTGCGCAGCCGGATTGGCGAAGCAAGGAGGCCTTTACCCTGCTCGGCAGGCCGCGACTCTTTTTTTCGGTCTCCGCAGGGGCCATGGACTCCCTGGTTGCCCACTATACGCCGGCCCGCAAGCTGCGTCACGACGATGCCTATACGCCGGGCAATCGTCACGGTGCCCGTCCCAACCGAGCGACCATCGTCTACACCTCGTGCTGCAAGGCCGCCTACCGGGATGTGCCGGTGGTGGTCGGCGGCATCGAGGCGTCGCTGCGCCGTCTGGCCCACTACGATTACTGGGAGGACAAGGTCCGCCGTTCCATCCTCTTCGACAGCAAGGCCGACCTGCTGATCTACGGCATGGGGGAACGGCCGCTGTTGGAGTTGGCGGAGCGACTGCGCGCCGGGGAACCGTTCGCTGCGATCCGGGATCTGCCGGGCACGGCGGTCATCGGCCGCGACTTCCCCCCGGCCGGAACGGCAATACCGTCATTTGAAGAGGTGGCTAGCGATACCCTGAAATATGCCGAAGCGTTCCGGTTGAGCGCTCTCGAACAGCAACCCGGCAGCAGCAAGCCGCTGGTGCAGCGTCACGGCGAACGCTGGCTCGTGTGCAACCCGCCTGCGGTCCCCCTTGCCACCAGGGAACTGGACCGGGTCTATGCCCTGCCGTTCACCCGGCTGCCCCATCCCGCGTACCAAGAGCCGATTCCGGCCTGGGAACAGATCAAGTCATCCATAACGACACACCGGGGGTGCAGCGGCGGCTGTGCCTTCTGTGCCATCACCCATCACCAGGGAAAGACGATCCAGTCGCGCAGCGAGGCCTCGGTGCTGGAGGAGATCGGCCGGCTGGCAACAGCGCCCTGGTTCCGCGGCAGCGTCAGCGACATCGGCGGCCCGACCGCCAATATGTACGGTATGCGCTGCACCGGTCCCGACGCCGGGGGCAACTGTCGCCGACAAAGCTGCCTTTTCCCGGCGATCTGTCCGCACCTGGGGGTGCCCGACGGCGAGGGTGCCCGGCTGCTGGCCAAGGCGCGCCAGGTCAAGGGGGTGCGCCACACTGCTGTTGCCTCAGGGATCCGCTATGACCTTCTGTCGAGGCAGCCGGCATATTTTCGCGAGCTTCTGATGCACCAGGTGGGGGGGCTCTTGAAGGTGGCACCGGAGCACCTGGTGGAGCGGGTGACCAGGATAATGCGCAAGCCCGGAGGGAAGGCATTCCAAACGTTTCTGGAGCTGTTCCGGCAGGAAAGCGCCAGGATAGGCAAGCGGCAGGCGGTGGTGCCGTATTTCATCTCCGGCCATCCCGGCTGCTCCGTTAGCGATATGGTCGACCTCGCACTCATGCTGAAACAGCTGAATATCCGCGTGGAGCAGGTCCAGGACTTTACCCCCACGCCGGGCACCGTTGCCACTTGTATCTACCATACCGGAATCGACCCGTTTACGGGAGAGGCGGTGTATGTGGCCAGAAGCGACAAGGAGAAGCGCCGGCAAAAGGCGCTGCTCCTCTGGCACCTTCCGGCTGAACGACAGCAGGTGCTGGAGGCCCTGCGGGGGTGTGGCCGGGAGAGTGATGCGGCGCGGCTGCTGGACGGCTGGCAGGTGCAACCGGTTCACACCGCTCATAGAAGGGCTGGCACCGGCAGAACAAATGCAAATAGCCTACGAAAAAAATCTTGACAATAATGCGGGCTTGCTTTAAATAGAGAATTCGCTTCGCGTCCGCAGTTGAAGGCGGGCTCTGCTGGCGTAGCTCAATTGGTAGAGCAGCTGACTTGTAATCAGCAGGTTGCGGGTTCGAGTCCCATCGCCAGCTCCACTGAATGAAACAACGGCCTATTCACCCTGGAGGGATTCCCGAGCGGCCAAAGGGAACAGACTGTAAATCTGTCGTCGTACGACTTCGGAGGTTCGAATCCTCCTCCCTCCACCAGAAAATCCGCAGAGATGCAGTGTGCGCACCGAAGTCCAGGAGGCCGAAGGGTCGTGAGAACTGGGGCCGGGGCAAAGGCTGACAGCTCAAAAGAAGTAAAATGCAGAATTAGGCGGGAATAGCTCAGTTGGCTAGAGCATCAGCCTTCCAAGCTGAGGGTCGCGGGTTCGAGTCCCGTTTCCCGCTCCAAATGTTGACTAAGCCCACATAGCTCAGGAGGTAGAGCACTTCCTTGGTAAGGAAGAGGTCTCCGGTTCGAGTCCGGATGTGGGCTCCATTTTGGCAACATGCGATTCTGTATCACCTACGCCACCAGAGAACAAACTCTGAAATATTAGTAACAGCCGGGAGGTAAGCCAATGGCAAAGGCGAAATTCGAGCGTAAGAAGCCGCACGTAAATATCGGCACTATCGGTCACGTCGACCATGGTAAGACGACCCTGACGGCAGCCATCACCAA